>NZ_JAHOOJ010000011.1:0-175181 GCF_019132535.1 Erysipelatoclostridium sp. DFI.2.3
TTAGCTCTAACGCATGACTTGCGTTTGAATTTCATTTTTGTTATCGTTATACCGAGAATATTGTTTTCTCAAATAATTGACGTTTCCTGTTCAGTTTTCAAAGACCGAAATTTCTATTTCGTGCGCCCTTGTTTCTCATCAGCGCTCGTATATAATACAACACATATCCCTGTGTGTCAACAGCTTTTTTTATTTTTTTGACTTTTTTGTCATAAATCAGCAAACTGTGTCACAACGCCTTCGATACGCCGCATGCGACAGCTGGTTATCATATACCGTACAAACCTTCCCCATCGCCTATAGGATGGCAGATCCAGTGGAATAAGATCAGGGTTTCGTAAGATCCAGTCTACCGTTCATTCACACAGGCGTTCCTTACCTGCTTCATCCGAAATACCACTTCATCACATGCAGCAGTATCACAACGGTAAAATTCTATATCTTTGCCGATTCGTTCCACTGTATCCTGTCTCTGCACTGCCTGCTCTTCATCTTACTTCCATAATTTTTTAAAGAAATCTTTTACCCTCATAGTATCTCTCTTTCCTCTATGTTTTAACTATATTCGTATTCTATATATAGAAGTATACCATACACAAGGCAATACCTATGGTAAAATCAGCCTCTTCCCCAATCTTGTAGTAGATTTTGACAGTTCCCTTTCCTTCTTTTGATGACATAATAAAAGGGCTCCTATACGATTGCTTAATATCCTATAAGAAGCCCTTCTATATATCAGAATTGCAGGAAAGCTCTTTGGCATTCATTCCCTCTAACGGTTTATGCTTCCTTTTCCTCCAGTTGTGTTTGCTGCTTTGCTTCTTCCACATGTTCTTCATCCATGTTACGAAGCAGCTTTTTGAAGAAGAGCACGAACATCGTTACCGTAGTCAGAACGGCCAGTATATCCGCGATCGGCTCTGCCAGAAATACTGCCATAACCTTATCCTCTATAAACATCGGAAGGATATAAATCAGCGGGATCAAAACGATAATTTTACGAAACATCGCAAGAAATGCTGAGGTTTTTGCGTTGCCAAGGGCAATAAAGGTTTGCTGACAGGCAATCTGTGCTCCAAACAGCAGGCAACCTCCCATATAAATGCGCAAAGCCCACACGGTAATTTCTGTTAGAGCGGGATCACTGGTAAATATCGCCGCAAACATATTCGGCACCACCATGGCAAGCAGCCAGAGTACAGCAGAGTAGGTCAGACAGCTGATCAGCAACAGACGAAAGGCCTTTTTCACACGATAGGCATTGTTTGCTCCATAGTTATAGCTGATAATCGGCTGTGCTCCCTGGGTAAAGCCGGATAGTGGCAGCATGGCAAACTGCATAACACTCGATAGTATCGTCATAGCACCGACTGCAAGGTCTCCCCCATACTTCAAGAGGGAAGAGTTAAAGCACAATACGAGAATACTTTCCGTTGATTGCATTATGAAGGGTGCCACACCTAAGGCAAGTGAGGGTAACAGCACCTTTGCTTTTATACGGAAATTGCTCATGCGCAGCTTCAATATCGTCTGCTTTCCCATCAGAAAGCGCATGACCCAAACGGAAGAAATCCCCTGCGATATAACCGTGGCGAGCGCAGCACCCTGCACTCCCATATCGAAAACAAAAATCAGTATCGGATCCAAAATGATATTGGTGATTGCTCCGATTACAACGGTCAGCATACTGATTCTGCTGAAGCCCTGCGCAGATATAAAGGCGTTCATCCCAAGCGTAAGCTGGACGAAAATCGTGCCGGCAGCATATATGATCATATAGGACTGTGCATAGCCGATCGTATTCTCACTTGCTCCAAACATATAAAGCAGTGGTGTATGAAAACCGATGACAGCTATGGTAAGCACCAGAGCGGTGATGATCAGAGCACAGCAGCAGTTTCCGAGAATCTTCTCCGCACCCTTGATATCCTGCTGCCCCATCAGAATAGAAGCACGTGGTGCTCCCCCCATTGCGACAAGTGCCGCAAAGGCGGATATAATCATGATAATAGGAAAGCTGATTCCGACACCTGTCAGGGCCGTTGCACCCACTTCCGGTATATGACCGATGTACATACGGTCTACCATATTGTACAGAGCGTTAACCAGCTGTGATAAAATAGCCGGTACTGCCAGCATAAAAAATAATCTGCCAATGCGTTCCTTTCCCAAATCCACTTCTTTTGACATCTTCATTCATCATTCCTCCAATGTGTGTTCATTTGTTTCTATAATATTTTCGATATTCGCATTGATGCGATCAAAGGTCTGTAGGACGATATTTATATGCTCCTGTGGGATCCCCTTCAGAATGTGAGCTTCCACCTCACTGCGTTTTTTCAAAAGCACCTGAATGACCTCCTGTGCCGCTTCTGTCAGAAACAGGTGCTGTATACGCCGGTCACTATTGTCTGTTTCTATGTATACATATCCCTTTAGCAACAGGGATTCAATCCCTCTGGCAACCAGCCCCTTGGATATACCAAGAAATGCACTCAGCTCCTTTGCCGTATTGATTGTACGATTGTTGGATAGGAAAATCAGAATATCCACTTCGCTGGGAGAGAGCTGGTAATGCTTCAGCTCAGGCGCACTTATTCTGGCATAAACCTTACGAAAAGCCGCACAACGCTTTACAAGTGTTTCCAGATTGGTATGTTTGAGCATGTCATCACCTCCATTAGTTTACTTGTAAACGATTATAGTATATCATGTTTTCACGAACTTGCAAGCAGCAATATAGAATATGCATTGCCAAAGGCATGCTGTATTGATTCTTTACAGCTGATATAGCCCACTACCTTATCAATGCGAAGAAAGAAAATTCATAAATGAAAGGAACCACTGGCGAAGCGGCTGGAAAAGTTTGCTTTGCAGCAATCCCTTCCCGTATTCCATAAGCAGAAACAATCCCTAGCGCCTTTCAACAGAAAATATGTTGAGTTAAAAGCAGCGCATAATCCAAATGCGGACCTCTTGAATGCAAGCTGCTTCTTTTAAGACAGCTTTTATTTAACGGGACGGTAATTGCCTGTATGATATATTTATTTCCTATTAGACGATACGCCGATTTTGCATATTGCAGGATACTGCCGGAAAGACATAGGCAGGTGTTGTGATATTTACTTAGAAAGTTAAAAGCAAACCCCGACAGCACCATCCTGGAAACGGATAGAGGTTTATAACAGCCAAAGAATAAAGTGTGAAACAAAACAATTATGCAATATCTGCGACCGCACAGCGAAATGCTGGAGAAATTGAAAAAGATATGAAATATTTCGATCCTATTCTAAAGGGCATTGAATGTCTATAACGGATAGTCAGGTCATTTTCCTAATTTTGCTGTTCTATCCCGGAATAACAAAAGGGCCTCCGCTTCCATTGGATATCATCCAACAGAATAAGAGTCCCATTCTTTTTATAAGCAGATCACAGTTTTACGCAGGTAAGCGTACTGATACAGGAGGTAACTTTTTCTATGCACTGTACGCTTATTTTTCCAGCAGCCCCTCCTGTACCAGAAATTCGTGTGCAACCTCTGCCGGCTCACGTTTTTTTACATCCACCTCATAATTCAGCTTTCGCATCCCTTCGCTGCTCAGATGCTTGCTAAGCTCATTGATCACCCCAACTGCATCCGGATACTCCGTAAGCAGATGCTCGCTTACCATAGGTACCCCATAGTATGGAAGAAAATACTGTTTATCATCCTCCAGCACGACCAGATCATAATAGTCGATCAGTCCGTCCGTGGAATATGCATCAATCACATCACTTTCTTTATTGGCCAGAGCTACATAGCGTGTCGCTCCATCCATTGCAATATTATCCTGAAAGTTCATGTTCGGATATTTGCTTTTGATGCCTGGCAGCGCCTCTTTACGATTATTGAATGCCAGGGTTGGTGTGATGGTAAGACGATCGGATACCTTTTCCAGATCACTGACTGTCTTTAAATTGTATTTCTCTGCTGTATCCTTGCGCACAGTAAAGGTATAGGTATCGTTAAACGGCGTCTGATCCAGCAGTGTAAGATTATATTGTTCTTTGATTTTATCTTTCGCAATGCGATACACCTCATCTGCATTGCTGTTTGATTTCATTTTTAAAATATCGCCATATAATGTTCCGGTATAATCAACATACATGTCAATCTGACCGTTTTGCAGTGCGCTGAAGCATATCTGTACCCCGCCAAGAGAAAGATCTCTTTGAACCTTGTAGTCCGTTTTCGCTTCTATCATATCGGCATACATGTTACCGAGAATCAGCTGTTCACTCATATCGGAGCTCCCGATATGCAAAGCGTCCTTACTCACGCCCTTCATAAGTCTGCCCCCAACAGAAGCCATCAGCAGGCAAAGACACAGCAGTGATACAATAAGTTTTGTTGATTTGCGTACAGGTCGATTGGTCTGTGAATTTCCAATCGTCAGTCCTTCCGGAACAACCACACGCTCCAGGATTCCCATAAAGGAATCAATAACCAGCGCCAGAATACAGGCAGGAACTGCACCGGCCAGAATCTGCATATTGTTGGATGTTCGGATACCGGAATATACAAGGTAGCCAAGACCTCCTGCTCCGATAAAGGCCGCAATCGTCATCAGTCCGACAGCTGTAACAGCAGAAATCCGTACACCCGCCATAATAATTGGCAATGCCATGGGAATTTGTACCTTTATAAGAATCTGCGCTCTTGTCATACCGATACCCTTAGCCGCCTCCAGTGTCTGATCCGGTATGCTTTGAATACCGGTATACGTATTTTTAATAATTGGCAGCAGTGAATACAGAATAACCATAAAAATGGCCGGCTTGGAGCCGATTCCAAGGAACGGGATTGCAAACCCAAGCAAGGCAAGGCTCGGTATGGCCTGAACGATATTGGCAATTCCCAGAACCGGCTTTGTCAGCTTTTTGAGATAGGAAATCAAAATCCCAAGAGGAACACCAATCGCAATGGCAAGAATCACAGAAAACAGCGTAAGCTCCACATGCTCCCAGCTCAACGATAAAATCTGTCCCTGGATGGATTGTACATATTCGAGAAATTCACTCATGCCTGTTCACCTTCTTCCAGATCAAACTGCTTGGAGAAGGTTGTCACCAGAGAGCTTCTGGTAATCAGTCCACGCAGCTTTCCCTGCTCATCCAATACAGGAACATTGTAAAAGTCATGCTGTCTTGTCTGCTGCATAACATCCACAAGGTTATCATCCTCCTGAGCACAGTATGCAGGATTGACCATAATATCACGCACCAGCAGGTGATTGTCCCGCGGCTGTCTGCGAATCATTTTGGCCGTGATCATTCCCTGCAGCATCTGGCTGTGATCAACCACCATCAGCGTATCCACCTTGTTGTAACGCATGTATTCATAGGCACGTACCAGAGAAACACCCGGATAGGTTGTAATGACACGCTTAATCATGATATCACTGGCACGAATCAGCTCCGGCGAATCCCAGATGCGGTTTTTACCGACAAAGCTGCTGACAAATTCGTTAACCGGATGCTTTAGAATTTCCTCCGGTGTATCGAATTGCACGATATTTCCATCATGCATAATGCAGATACGATCTGCAATTTTAATTGCCTCATCCATATCATGTGTTACGAATACGATCGTTTTTCTCACGTTTTCCTGAATCTGTAAAAGCTGATCCTGCAGTGATGATCGCGTAATCGGGTCCAGTGCGGAAAACGGCTCATCCATCAGGATGATATCCGGATCAAGAGCAAAAGCTCTGGCCACACCGACTCTTTGCTGCTGACCGCCGCTGAGCTCCTGCGGATAGCGTTGGGAAAATTCGGCATAGTCCAGTCCAACCATTTCCATCAGCTCCCTGGTCCTTGCCCTGCGCTGTGCCTGCTCCACATGCTCCAGCTTTGCAATCACCTCCATATTATCCTCTATATTCATATGCGGAAACAAGCCTGTCTGCTGGATGACATATCCCATATTTCTTCGCAGACGAATCACATCCTCATTTCGAATATCACTGCCATTCAAAAGTATCTGACCTTTCGAGGGAGCGATCAAACGATTGATCATTTTCAGGGACGTTGTCTTCCCGCAGCCGCTGGGGCCGATAAGTACAACAAATTCACCGTCGTGAATCTCCATATTGATATCATGAAGAACCTCCTGATTTTTAAAAGTTTTGGAAACATGCTGAAATTCCAACATCTATATTCCTCCTCTCTTTTCCAAATAGAAAAAACTGTCTGTCGACAGCGTACCGGCGACGTAAGATGAAAGGCGATTTCTGCGTCCCCATCCTTTTTCACCATGTGTAGTTATAAGTATAACACAGTTTGAAAAAAATGTAAAATCCATGGTAAAAAGCAAAGATTTTTTCATTTTATTTCAGTCACAGCAATTCTTACATTATCTGCAGGAGCTCACCATTATCCTATGTTTTTCATAAAAAAAGGATTGCAATTCCTAAATAAATACGCTATAATAACAAAGCAATCGCCCGAGTGGTGAAACTGGTAGACGCAACGGACTCAAAATCCGTCGGTAGCAATACCATGCCGGTTCGAGTCCGGCCTCGGGCACCAGTAAACCAGACAACAGATACATCGTATCTGTTTTTTTTATTTATGAGAATTCCGATTCCATTTTCAATTGATCCGCATTGTACACACCGGCTTATGCGATGGCACAGTCATTGTCTGCTGTTTCAAGCTTCATATATATACCCGCCAGCTTTTTTTGCAAATCATTCCTAAAAAAAAGAAAACCATCGCAACAATCAATGAAAGATATATCCTTATTCATCGATTGTGTTGAAGGTTTTTTTATACCTGCTGCTATGCCTTATGCAGACAATGCGTGCTTACTGATTCAGGAATAGCGCTTACTTTTCCACCTGCTTCATGACTGCCGCCTTCTGCTGCTCATCGATCATATTTTCACGAATCATTGCATTCAGTACCTGAATCTGCCGATTTCTGGCTGCGGATTCATGATTACTCAGCTGATAATTTGCGGGAGATTGTGGAAGACCTGCCAAAAGCGTTGCCTCATCCAGCGTCAGATCCTTTGGCTCCTTATGAAAATATCCCTCACTTGCCGCCTTGATTCCGATATAATTATCTCCGTAATTGATCACGTTGACATACAGCTCCAATATTTCTTTTTTGCTCAGTTCCCTTTCAAGATCGTATGCGGTAAAAATCTCACTGACCTTGCGCAGATAGGACGGCTGATAGGTGTAATACATATTTTTTGCCAGCTGCTGCGTGATGGTGCTCCCTCCTCCGCGAATCTGCCCCGCCAGCACATTCTGGTACAGTGCTCTGGCCATGGAACGGTATTCCACCCCATGATGCTCATAAAAGCGCCGGTCCTCGATTGCAACCGTTGCCTGCAGCAGCTCTTCGCTGATTTCATCATACGTTACATAGGACTTTTTATGTTTAATTTCCTCTACCTTTTCACTGATGCTGACCTCATTGGTAGCCTTGACATAATTCACAAAGCCAAGTCCTACAAACAGTGTGAGAGCAATCAAAACGATCAGCAGCAAAATCAGGAACAGTTTTCTTATAATCTTCACTTTATCACCATACTCATTATAGCATACTTATTCCCCTGTGAAGCTAACTTACAGATTCGTTATAAAATCGTCAGGAAACAGAAAGATTCTTCAAAATCAGAATACAAGAAACAAGATAAAATAAAACACGGTCATCACCGTGTATTATCTGTTTGCGTTCACTGACTTCATTATCTGTTTAATCTGAGCCTCAGATGGTTTTCTTCCCATTTGTAAAAACATCGCACGAATCATTTTCTCGTTGATAGGCGGGTTTTCTCTAAGTTCTTTCTCGAATTTCTTTTTTGTGAAATAGAAACCGAGGAATCCCCCAATTGCCAATCCTACAAGGGTAAATAACACAGAGCTTAAAAAATCCATATGTAATCCTCCTTACAATAAGCATATTTTACTATTTTTATGGAGATTTTACAATAGTTTTCGCCCTATTTATCCACTTCTTGGACCAGAAGGCAGCGATATTTTCTTTTCAGCAGCTGATAAAACGGATTCGTGCAATCCTCCATGCAGGCCGCTCCCTCCCGTATGTACACCACATATACCCGGGATTTCAAAAAATGATCATAGCTGAGACAGTCCTTTCTGCACTCGATTTCCTTTTGAAAGAAAGCCTCCGCACTCTCTTGCAGGGACTGCATTTCTATCGGAATCTGGATTCTGCTTCTTTGCTGCTCATCCATCCCTTCCAGCAATACCTGTATGTTCCCACTCTGCTTCATGATATCATAAAAGGCAGGCTGAATCGCATAACACAATTTCATAGATTATCACCCGCTTACATTGTACATCGCCCATTAGTGTGAGATTTGTAGAATTTTGTGGAACGGATTGCTTTTATGGCAGAAACCGCTGCAGCTTGAAGGTGCGGATTCTGGCCGATCAGACACAGCGAAAAACTGGTATACAGCATGTAAAGCCCTCAACGTTAAAAGGGAGGAATCGGGTTACGAATGTCCCGATTCCCACCTCATCATTCTTTATCTGTGTAAATCAATATCCGAGAAATCATATTTCTCAAGGGTAGATGCAATCGTCTTATCCTTGATTGCCAAATTTTCCTTGGTCATGCGTGCTTTCGCTTTCGGCATATTTTCTATAGTCGCCGGTCCGCAGATACAGCCGCCCTGACATGCCATACCCTCCAGAATGTCTGCCTGAAACCGATTCACCTTCATCATGAGCAGCGCTTTTTTGCAGGCATCGCTTCCATCTGCATATTCCGCTGTTACCGCCTCATCATTATTCTCCTTTAAAGCAACGGCAACCGCCTTGGATACACCACCGCCGACAGAGAAGAATCGTCCATAGGCAGAAGCGGTATCCTCTTCCTTCGCAGGAACATTTTCCGGAGAGATATGCCTGGATACAAACATTGCACCAAGCTCTTCGAAGGTGATACAGAAATCAACCTCACTGTCCTGAACCTCCTGCTTTTTCGCAACACATGGTCCCACGAATACGACCTTGCAATTCGGGTGATGCTTTTTCAGATAGCGCGTTGTCGCAACCATTGGGCTTACCATATGTGAAACACTGCTTTCATATACCGTCGGGAAATGCTGCTTCGCCATGTTTACGAAGGCAGGGCAGCAGGAGGTAGTGATTTTCTTTCCCTCTGCCTTGTGCTTTTTTGCATCTTCCTTTTCATACCATGCCACAGCATCCGCTCCAATAGCCGCTTCGTATACGTCGCTAAAGCCCAGCTCACGCATTGCCTGCATGATCTGCGGCAGCGTTGCGCTGTCAAACTGCCCCTGAATAGCAGGAGCAAACACCGCATAAACCTCTTCTTTTTTCTTCAGTAGCTCGATAACATCCAGCATCCAGGACATATCCTCGATTGCGCCAAACGGACATTTCGCCTGACAGGCACCACAATTTATACATTTTGCCTCATCGATTTTCGCCAGTCCGTCTTCTCCCATACGGATCGCATCGACCGGACAGCTTTTCATGCAGGGACGCTGTGTTTCAACGATGGCATTGAACGGACATGCATTTTTGCAGGCCCCGCATTCCTTACATTTATCATAATCGATGAAAGCGTGATCCTCCCCCATATGAATCGCATCAAATTTACATGCAGACAGGCAGGCCTTTGCCATACACTTCCGGCAATTATCCGTCACCTGTATTTTATGGATGCTGCAGCCGTCACATGCTGCTTCAATCACGCGTACAATCTGACGCTTGTTGTCATTCTCCACCGGTACCGGCGGCTTACCAAGCGCCATTCGCGTCCGCTGGCGTATGATTTCTTTTTCCTTATAAATACAGCAGCGGAATTCTGCATGTTTCCCCGGAATCAACAGATTCGCTACCTCATCACAGACGTCATCATTCAGTTTTCCATCAAACGCACGCTTGCTGACCTCTCTCAGTACGTCGAATTTAAACTGTCTGGCTTCGTGATCAAATAATGACATAATATCCTCCTCTATGCGCAAGCAGTATAAACAGCTTGTGCTTTTTTTAACATGATAATTATATCACAAAGCGTACGTATAAAAAAAGCGGTAAATCGTAAAAATTTACAGCTTTTTATGTATTTATACTTTTTTTCAGCAGATATCCTGCTGCTTCTCTTTCTTCTTTCGTCCCGGCTTATATTCAATATATAGAATGGAGGAGAAAATCAGACAGGCTCCGAGTATCATCGGAGGACTCATTACCTCCCCCAGCAGCAGGAAGGAGAAGATGGAAGCAAACAGCGCCTCCATGGACAGGATCAGGGATGCGCTGTTGGCAGTTGTAAATTTCTGCGCAAAGGTCTGCAGCAGATAGGCAAGCAGAGTTGACACAAAAATCAGATAGGCCACATTTCCTGCCGCATGCCAGTTAAAGGAGGTCGGCGGCTGTTCCAGCGTCAATGCACATATCGTGGAAATAACGCCGGCTGTCATCATTTGCAAAGCGGTCATGCACACCGTATCCACATGGGCAGAGTAGCGTTCCAGCGCAATGATATGCAATGCGAAGAACAAGGCGCAGATAAGGGACAGCATATCGCCGAAGCCCAGCATGAGTGCATCCTTTTTCAACGTCAGCAGTGCAATACCCACAATGCACAGCAATGAAGCAATCAGCTCCTTGCGGGAGGGACGCCGATGCCAAAGCAGCCAGAGCAGATAGGGCACAAACACCACATTGGTAGCGGTCAGAAATGCATTCTTACTCGGCGTTGAATACTTCAAGCCAAAGGTTTGAAAGGCAAACGCCAGAAACAGAAATATCCCTGTCACGATTCCATGTCCAATCGTTGCACGATCCAGCCTGCGCAGCTTTTTCCAGCAGATCAGCAGTGGAAAAACAGCAGCCCCTACAAAACGTATCATCATGATATAAAACGGAGACAACGCATCCAGCGCTCCGTCGGTAGCGATGAAACCGCCTCCCCAGACAACGGTAACAACCACCAGTATCATATTTGCGTATATTTTTTTCATAATTCACCTCATTGGTCAACATCATACCACAGCCTTTTCGCTGCCGCAAGTATTCTTTATCAGGAAATATAAGCTTTTTTCGTATCCTTTTTACAGTCGAAGTCCCCGTCCCATGCAAGCAAAAAAAGGATTGCTATTTCTCTATCTCCATATTATAATAATACCCATGAGAAATCAGTCTCGTTTTTTTATACAATTTAAGAGAGAGGAAGCGTTTGTATGAGATTACTGGAAGAATACATAAAAAAATACGGCAATGCTCTGAATGAGGATGTTTTGAAGGTGGATGCTTTTTTGAACCATCAAATCGATGCACAGCTGATGATGGAGCTGGCAAAGGATTTCAAAGAGCATTTCAAGGATAAGCACATCACCAAAATTGCGACAATTGAGACAAGTGGTATCGCACCCGCAGTCATGCTCGGTTACTTGCTGCAGGTTCCCGTTGTCTATTTCAAAAAGGATACCTCCCGGATCATGAAGGACGATCTGTATACCTGTCAGATCCATTCCTTTACCAAAAACAAGGATTATGATATCATCTGCAGTAAGAAATATTTGTCCGCTGATGACCATGTCCTGTTTCTGGATGATTTCATGGCGAATGGTGAGGCATGTCTTGGCGGGATTGAAATACTGAAGCAGGCAAACGCTGTTATCGAAGGCATAGGAATCGTAATTGAGAAAGCCTTTCAGCAGGGGCGCCTGAAGGTAGAGGCGCAGGGGTATCCGGTGTATTCTCAGGCACGCATCGCTTCCCTTTCACAGGGAATGATTACATTCGTTTCCGAAGAGTACGAGGTTGCATAGGCGAGTATTATACATAATCCGGACACTGTCCGGTTTTTTTCTGCTTTTGGTATGCCCCACACCCCCATACATAGTGATTGCGAGACTGTATCTTTTTATTGAAGCTGCACACGCCCCCCTCTGCCGCGCCCTCGCTTATTTCACCGCTGAAATATCCTAAGGATTTTTCAATCTGCAAAGGATGCAATACTTCAATAAAAAAGGAAGACTGCACAGCGATTTCGTAATCGCATACACTCTTCCCTTCTACATATATGTGAAAGCATACACAGCAGAACTGCCTGTTCGGCTGCATCAATCCTCTGCTTTTCTGACCTCCAGCTTTTTCACGACACTCACAAGAAGCGGTATCATCACCAGCTGCAGCACAATGCCGGGTATCGCAGTAACAAAGGTGGCAGTTAAAAATATCTGCACGGTATATGCCTTGTGTGCCATGCTCAGCAGCACCAGGTTGGCAAGTCCGCTGACTGCCCTTCCTGCCAGCATCGTGATAATTAAAGAAGGATACAGCGGCAACTTTTTTGTCATCCATCCGCTCAAAAAGCCATACGTCGACAGCTCCAAACACATGGCAATTCCGGTCGGCATGAGCGGCGGCATGCCGGTTAATGCACTCGACAGCAGCGGTGTCAGCATGCCAACCAGAGCGCCATAGGCGGGGCCGCACACAAATCCGCACAGCAATACCGGTATATGCATCGGCAGAAAAACTGTGCCTGCCTGCGGTCCGAAGGAATGAAAGGCAAAGGGCAGTACAAGCCCCAGTGCCAGAAAGAATGCTGACAGTGTCAGCTGTTTGACCTGATTACTCATAAAATCCCCCTATTTTGTTACGGCAGAAAACATATCCTCATAGATTTTTTTCAGCTCCTGCGTTTCCTTCTCTGTCATTTTCCGTTCATGCGCATCATGACCATCCACCGTACCAATGTGTCCGGAAACAGCCTTTCCATCCTTTACGACCACGACAAAGGGCACGTAAAGCTGATACTCACCTTGATCATCCTTTTCCATAAACTGCTTTGTATAAGAAATCATCTCCAGCTTCTGCTTTGGTGTATAGAGAAGCTCCTTCTTGTCATCTCTTGTTCGTATGTATAAGATATGCTGCTTATCTGCCTTCGCGACTTCATTCATCACAGGCAGTGCCTCCACACACCACGGACAGCTTGGATATCCGAAATACAGGATTGCACTTTCCTTTTTCTGAAATACGGAAAGAGCCTCCTGCATATCCGAATCTACAAACTGATTTTTTGTTTCCCTAAAATCCTTATATCCGCTCATATCCGCACTTTCATCAATTCCGCAGGCACTGCTTTTATCTGTTTCATCTGAGCAGTAGGCATCCTTTTTATTCGGTTCTGACTTATCTGTCTCCGTATTTGCACTGCATGCGCATAACAGGCTGACCATGAGCAGCAGAACGATTTTTTTCATAAAATCACCTCATTTGTCTGTGTTGATTATATCATACCTGTCTGTAAAATCACATAAAAACCATATAAAATATATCATCAGGAAAAGAACCGACTCCCTATCCAGTCAGTGGGATACTGTAAATTTCCTTCAGCTCATATCAAGCACAGATGTAATGTCGTTTTTACTGAACAGTATTATGTATTGCTTTTCACCATATGTTCCAGCGTATCGAAAGGGAAAAGAAAACGGACAGCTTCACCATCCGTTTCTTTCGATCAGTCCTTCAGCAGTGTAACAAGAACCGCCTTTTGCGCATGTAGACGATTTTCCGCTTCGTCGAAGATTTCATCCGCATGAGCTTCAAATACCTTCTCTGTAATTTCCTCTTCCCGATGTGCAGGCAGGCAGTGCAGTACCATGGCATCCGCTTTTGCCACAGCCATGCATGCATCATTGATCTGATAGATGCCCTCAAAGATCTTCCTGCGTTGAGCAGCCTCCTGCTCTTCCCCCATGCTCGCCCACACATCCGTCACCAGTACATCCGCATCCTTCGCGGCCTCCAGCACATTCTGGGTCAGTGTGAAGCGTCCGCTGGCCTGTGCACGCTTCGTGATTTCCTCATCCGGCAGATATTCCAGCGGGCAGGCACATGCCACCTCCATGCCGGCGAGAATTCCACCGTTGATCAGGGAATTCGCCATATTATTTCCGGCACCGATAAAGCACATTTTCAAACCCGTAAGAGTACCCTTGTGTTCCCGAATCGTCTGTAGATCTGCCAGCACCTGACAGGGATGCACATAGTCTGTCAGACCATTGATAATCGGAATGCTTCCATATTCCGCAAGCTCCTCTACATCGGAATGCTTGTACGTGCGAATCATAATGCCATCCAGATAGCGGGACAGCACACGTGCCGTATCCTTGATTGGCTCTCCGCGTCCCAGCTGCATATCATTGGCATTCAGATACAGTGCAGTGCCACCCAGCTGTGCCATTCCCGTTTCAAAGGAAACACGGGTTCTGGTGGATGATTTGGTAAAAATCATACCAAGCGTTTTATTTCGCAGGTATGGCGTAAACACACCCTTTTTCACTTCTTTTTTCAGACTGTCTGCCAAATCCAGCAGATCATACAGCTCTTCCTTTGTCAAATCTGCAAGTGTCAGTAAATGCTTCATCGTCTTCCTCCTTACGCAATCTGCGTCAGTACAGCTTCCATAACATCCATCGCTTCCTTCAGCTCATCCAGCGTGATGGTAAGCGGAGGCAGCAGGCGGAGCTTGTCCTTAGCCGTTAAAAGCAATACGCCCTTTTCAATGCATGCAGCCACAACATCCCTGGCTGTAACACCATCCAGAACCACACCACGCATGAGTCCCAGACCATTGACCTGTACGACATGCGGCATTTCGCTCAGTCGCTGCTCTACATAAGCACCCTTTTTTTGAACAGCGCTCAGAAACGCTTCATCCATGCGCTTTAATACAACACATGCACCGGCACAGGCAATGGGATTGCCACCGAACGTTGTACCATGATCGCCGGGATGAAAGGTGTCGGATACCTTTTCCGACAACAGGACACCACCAATCGGAAGACCGTTCCCCAGCCCCTTTGCTGTGGTAACGATATCCGGATGAATCCCATACTGTTCATACGCATACAGGGTACCGCAACGCCCGATACCGGTCTGCACCTCATCCACGATCAGCAGGATGTCCCGCTCCCTGCACAGCTCTGCCACCGCGCTCACAAACGCCGGCTCCAGTGGAAGTACACCGCCTTCTCCCTGAATCATCTCCAGCATGACAGCACAGGTACGCTTGCTGACTTTGCTTTTCAAATCCGCGATATCATTGGCAACCGCATGTACAAATCCGGGTGTAAAGGGATCAAAATGCTGGTGGAAATGATCCTGTCCGGTTGCACTCAACGCCGTAATGGTTCGTCCGTGAAAGGAATTCACCAGCGTGATGATTTCATGCCGTCCAGAGCCATAATGATCACTGGAATATTTTCTGGCAACCTTGATTGCACCTTCATTCGCCTCTGCTCCGGAATTCGCAAAAAACATATTGGTAAAGCCGCATCGCTCACACAGCAGCTCTGCCACATCACTGTCCGGCTGTGAATAATACAGATTGGACACATGCGGAAGCGTGGCCGCCTGGCTCGCAACAGCCTGTACCCATGCATCATCCGCATAGCCAAGTGCATTTACACCGATACCGGCTGTCAGATCCAGATATTCCTTTTCATTTTCATCATATACCCGACAGCCCTTGCCATGCGTCAGCACAACATCAAAGCGTGCATACGTGTGGGCGATATAGTGCTGATCATTCTCTTTTATACCCATATTCTCACTCCTCTACCAGGGTTCCGATGCCTTCTTCACTGAACATTTCAATCAGGATGGAATGCGGAACCCGTCCATCGATAATCACCGCCCGCTGCACAGAGCCCTGTACAGCTGTCACCAGACAGTCCACCTTGGGAATCATCCCGCCGCTGATGACACCATCCTTTTTCAATTCCTCGATTTCGGATAACGTCGCTCTTGGAATCAGCGAGCCTTCATCCTCGGGATTTCGTAAAAGCCCCGGTATATCGCTAACCAGAATCATATTTTCCGCATGCAGCTTAGCCGCAATACTGGCCGCTGCCGTATCTGCATTGATGTTATAGGCATGTCCTGCCGCGTCACAGCCGACACTGGCCACCACCGGAATATAGCCCTTTTCAATGATATCCAGAATCAGCTCCTCATGAATCTCCTCGATTTCACCGACATAGCCGAGATCGCCCTCATCCACCGTATACTGCCTTGCCTGAATACAATTGGCATCCATTCCGCTGATGCCGACCGCTCTGGCCCCCTTCTGGTTGATCAGGGACACCAGATCCTTATTCGTTTTTCCAGCCAGCACCATCTGTACAACATCCATTGTTTCCTCATCTGTATAGCGCAGTCCTGCGACAAAGCGTGACTGCTTACCAACCTTATGCAGCATACCATTGATTTCCGGCCCTCCGCCGTGCACCAGCACGACATGCACACCGATTTCCGACAGCAATACAATATCCGTCATGACATTTTGCTTCAGCGTTTCATTTTTCATGGCGTTTCCGCCGTATTTAATGACAACGATTTTACCGTTATACTTCTGTATATACGGAAGTGCCTTGGACAATATGGTCGCTTTCTGTATGGCATCTATTTTCAATGTACTCACATCTCCCTTATCCTATGTTCGATAGTCTCCATTGATTTTCACATAATCATACGTCAGGTCACAGCCCCACGCCGTAGCCTGTGCACTCCCCTGCTTCATATCAATCAGAATATCAATTTCACTCTCACTTAAAATACAAAGTGCCTCTTCCTCATCAAAGCCGCAGCCTGCGCCATCCTTACATACCAGCATACGGCCTGCCTTACTGGCTAGCGTGACATCCACCTTATGAATATCAAAATCCCCCTCTGCATATCCGATGGCACACAGGATACGCCCCCAGTTGGCATCACGTCCGAACATGGCAGCCTTGAACAAAGAGCTTGTGACAACGGATTTTGCAATCGCTTTCGCTGTTTTCGTATCCTTGGCAGAGGCTACCCTGCAGGTCAGCAGCTTGGTAGCTCCTTCCCCGTCCTTGGCGATATTTCGACTTATTTCCACACAGATTTCCATCAGTGCCTGCTTAAAGGCTTCATAATCCTCATTACGCTCACAGATTTCCGGATTCTTTGCCAGACCATTCGCAAGAATACTCAGCATGTCATTCGTTGAGGTATCTCCATCGACACTGACCATATTGAAGGTGTCTGCGACTACCTCATGCACAACGGCATCCAGCAGCTCGGCAGAAATCGCCACATCGGTTGTGAGGAATGCCAGCATCGTTGCCATGTTGGGGTGAATCATACCGCTCCCCTTGGCCATACCGCCGATATGACATACCCTGCCCTGCAGCGTAAAGGTCACTGCGAATTGTTTCTTAAAGGTGTCTGTGGTCATGATTCCCTCACATGCATCGCTTCCGCCCTTCACATCCAGTGCAGAAACCAGCTCCTGCATGTGCTCTTCAAACGGTGTAATGCTCAGCGGCTCACCAATGACTCCGGTAGAAGCAACGATGATATCCTCTGCGTTTAGATTCAGTTCCTGTGCGCAAAGCTCACACATGCGATTTGCGATTTCCTCTCCATTGGCGTTGCAGGTATTTGCATTGCCGGAATTGCAGATGATCGCCTGGGCATGACCGTCCTGCAGATGCCGCTTTGTAACAGCGATCGGTGCTCCCTTCACCTTGTTTAATGTATATGTGCTGGCAGCAGTACACATGACACTGCTGTAAATCAGAGCCAGATCCTTTTTCGAGCGGTTCCTGCGTATCCCGCAGTGAATTCCAGCAGCCTGAAAGCCCACAGGTGCACAAATACCGTTTTCCATCCAAGTAACCATAATCAATTTCCTTTCCCTAGAAGGAGGCAGGCACATACATCAGCCCGCTGTCCTCCTTACAGTCGAACAGAATGTTCATATTCTGTATGGCCTGTCCGGCAGCACCCTTCACCATATTATCGATGGCCGATACCAGAATCAGGCGGTTATTGCGAGCCTCCATATGCAGGGATACATCGCAGAAATTCGAATACTTAATATATTTCAAATCCGCACAGCTGCCCAGAGGCAGTACGCGGACAAAGGGTTCGTCCTGATAGAACAGCCGATACATCGTCCAAAGCTCCTCCAGAATTGCTTCATCCGTCAAATCCACATAAATCGTTGAAATGATACCGCGGTTAATGGGCAACAGGTGCGGTGTAAAGGTAATGCTGGCTTTGCTGTGGCACAGCTCGGACAGAGTCTGTTCAATTTCCGGTGTATGGCGGTGTGCCGCAACCTTATACGGAGCAAAGGCTTCGTTGCAGCGCGGGAAATGTGTGTTATCACTCAGTCCCTTGCCTGCCCCGGTTGTCCCTGACTTCGCATCGATGATGATATGCTGCTCATTGACCAGCCCCAGCTTCATGAGCGGTGCAAGTGCCAGCGCGATGCTGGTTGGATAACAGCCCGGATTACCAATGATATCCGCCCCTTTGATTTGCGCACGATACAGCTCCGGCAAGCCGTACACAGCCAATTCATGGAGCTCACTGTCATGATAATCCAGCTTGTACCATTCCCTGTAATCCTGCTCATCACGCAGACGGAAATCCGCCCCCAGATCAATGAATTTCACATGAGCATCATAGCATTTGCGTGCCAGCGGCTCACTGAGTCCGTGCGGCAGGGATGCAAATACGATATCCGATGCTGCAATCACCGTGTCCTCATCGCTGAACACCATATCACAGAGCTGGTAAAAGCCCGGATATAATTCACTGATAGGCTTTCCGGTATAGCTTTGGGAGCTGATTGCCGTCAGCTCGGCATATGGATGCATCAGCAGCAGCCGCACAAGTTCTGCACCGGCATAGCCGCTGGCTCCAATGACCCCCGCTTTAATCAATTTCATCTGCATCCATCTCCTTTTGTATCGCTTTCACATGTTCAATATGTGCGGCAACGATTTCCGGAGCCGGTCCGCCGATGACCTTTCGCTGTTTCACACAGGTCTCCAGAGAAATCGCTTCATAGATGTCTTCTTCAAACTCATCACTGAAGCTTTTATACTCATCCAGTGTCAGTGTTTCCAGTGTTTTTTCCTGTTCCTGTGCATAGCTTACCAGTCTGCCCAAGACCCGGTAGGCGTCCCGAAATGCCATGCCCTTCTTCGTCAGATAATCGGCGCAGTCGGTCGCATTGATAAAGCCCCTGGCGGCTGCATTACGCATATTATCCTTGCGAATTGCAGCGCTTTTGAGCATCGGTGTAAAGGTGGTCAGACACAGCTGCACTGTATGAAGGGCATCAAAAACTGCCTCCTTATCCTCCTGCATATCCTTATTATAGGCAAGCGGAAGTCCCTTCATCATCGTCAGCAGCGTCTGTAAATCGCCATAGACCCGTCCGGTTTTTCCACGAATCAGCTCTGCCACATCCGGATTCTTCTTCTGCGGCATAATGCTGCTTCCTGTCGCAAAGGCATCGTCCAGCTCCATAAATTTAAATTCCCAGGAGCACCACAGAATCACCTCTTCCGCAAAACGGGACAGATGCATCATAACCATAGAAAGATCGGATGCAATTTCTATACAGAAGTCGCGATCACTGACACCGTCCAGAGAATTCATGCTGATGCTGTCAAAGTGAAGCTGCTCCTTTACAAATTCCCGGTCAATCGGATAGGTGGTAGCTGCCAGAGCACCGCTTCCCAGCGGGAGTGTGCGAATTCGCTTCTGTGCCTCCTGCAATCGCTGAAGGTCGCGTAAAAACATCTCCGCATATGCCATCAGATGATGCGCAAAGGTGATGGGCTGCGCACGCTGCAGATGCGTGTAGCCCGGCATGATGGTTTCCGTATGCTCCTGTGCCTTTTCACACAGGACCGTAAGCAGCTCCTGCAGCTTGTCACATACCGTACGTACCTCATCACTGCAATACATACGGGTATCCAGTGCCACCTGATCATTACGGGAGCGCGCTGTATGCAATCGCTTTCCCGCATCCCCGATCCGTTTTGTAAGCTCCTGCTCCATGAACATATGAATATCCTCGGCTGAGGGATCAATCAAAAGCGCGCCGCTCTCAATATCTCTTTGAATCGCTTCCAGCCCCTGCGCGATGGCAGCACCGTCTGCTTTTGAAATAATTCCCTGCTTTGCAAGCATGGCCGCATGCGCCATGGAGCCTTTTATATCCTGTGTAACCATAAGATGGTCAATGGAAATACTGGAGTTGAAATCATTCAGCCGCTGATCCGCTTCCTTCTTGAATCGTGCATCCCATAAATTCATATGCTCTCATCCTCTCTTTTCCTTGTATGCCAGAAGGCAGTGCAGTCTAAATGCTGCAGCATTCAACAGACTCCCCTTCTTATCTATATTTATTTCTTCCTTTTTTCATCCATGATCGCCTTTACCTTGATTGGCAGCCCATACAGATTGATAAAGCCTGCGGAATCATTTTGATCATAGGAATCATCCTCACCAAAGCTTGCAATCTGCTCGGAATATAAGGTATATGGCGAGGAAATGCTGGCCGGTGTAAGATTTCCCTTATACAGCTTGATTTTCACCTCACCGCTCACGGTTTCACTTGTCTTATCGACAAAGGCACTCAATGCTTCACGAAGCGGAGTGAACCATTGTCCGTTGTAGAGGATTTCACCGAATTTAATTCCTACCCCCTGCTTGTAATGCATGGTTTCCTTATCCAGACAGATGGATTCCAGCCACTGATGCGCCTTATATAAAATGGTTCCGCCCGGTGTTTCATAAACACCACGGCTCTTCATTCCCACCAGCCGGTTTTCTACCATATCAATGATACCGATGCCGTTGGCACCGCCAATCTCATTCAGCTTTGTTACCATTGCCTGACCGCCCAGCTTTTCACCATTTAATGCTGTCGGAATTCCCTTCTCAAAGGTCAGAGTGATATAAGTCGGTGTATCCGGAGCCTGTTCCGGGGTCACTCCCATCTCCAGTATGTCATCATACTGCGGCTCATTCATCGGATCCTCCAGATCCAGCCCCTCATGGCTTAAATGCCACAGATTTTTATCCTTGGAATAATTGGTTTCTCTTGAAATCTTTAACGGAATGTTATGCGCTTCTGCATAATCAATTTCATCATCTCTGGATTTCAGCTCCCATGTTCTCCATGGCGCTATAATCGGCATATCCGGTGCAAACGCCTTGATTGCCAGCTCGAAGCGTACCTGATCATTCCCCTTACCGGTACAGCCGTGACAAATAGCGTCTGCCCCCTCCTGTTTCGCGATTTCCACCAGCTTCTGTCCAATCAGCGGACGTGCAAAGGCTGTACCCAGCAGATATACATCCTCATAAATGGCATTGGCTTTTAAACAGGGATAGATATAATCCTCCACAAATTCATCCTTCAAATCCAGAATATACAGCTTGCTGGCACCGGTCTTGATCGCTTTTTCCTCAAGTCCATCCAGCTCTGTTCCCTGTCCTACATCCGCAGAAACCGCAACGACCTCACAGTTATTGTAATTTTCCTTCAGCCACGGGATGATAATGGAGGTATCCAGCCCTCCGGAATATGCAAGTATTACCTTCTTAATGTCTTTTGTTTCCATGTTCTTCTCCTCTTCTTTCTGTTATTCTTTCTCTACGTTCATTGTAACACGTTTTCAGCCCTTCTCGTCGTTTTCATCGTCGTTTCATCATATTTTTCATATCCTCACCTCATGTACAAAAAAAGCGCCGTTCGATATACTCGAAAGACGCTTGCACGCGGTACCACTTCCGTTGCTCTGTCAGAGACAGAACCCCTTGTTTCATAACGCAGAAAGATCGCGTCCCATGATACTTGATTCCCACAGGCTCTAGCAGGTGCGCTTCCCCATACGTTTCACAACAGCCTTCCACCATCGCTGTCTCGCTTTTGATTCCGGTATGACTACTCTCCTGCATCATCGATTTGTTGAATACATCATACTACTGTGAAAACTCAATGTCAACCTTTAATTTCATAAATTTACATTTCGCTATCATTTCTTTCAATTTTATTACAAAATAAACTTATTTCTTTCATTTCATATCATTTCAAGCAAGACTGCTTTGACAATCCCTGCGGAATACAGTAGAATTTAACCATACATATGAAATAACCGTCAGGAGGGAATTTTATGAACTTTATCTTTATTTCTCCGCACTTTCCGGAAAGCTACTGGCTGTTCTGTCAGGGACTGAAGAACAACGGTGTCAATGTGCTGGCGATTGCGGACACTCCGTACAACTCGTTAAGCACCAATCTGAAGAATTCCATCAATGACTTCTATCAGGTTTCCAGTCTTGAAAACTACGATGAAATGCTGCGGGCAGTTGCCTGGTTCACCTATAAGCATGGAAAAATTGACTGGATCGAATCAAACAATGAATACTGGCTTCGTCAGGATGCAGCGCTGCGCAGAGATTTCCATGTTGAAACCGGATTCCCCTGCGAAGCGCTTGACAACTGTCAGAGCAAGCATCGCATGAAGGAGTTTTTCGCGGCTGCCGGATTGAAAACCGCCCGCTGGCAGCTGGCAACCAATCTGGAGGATGCACAGAAATTTACAGAGCTTGTCGGATATCCGATTGTAATCAAGCCGGATATCGGTGTAGGTGCCAGTGATACGCACAAAATCAAAAACGGGGATGAGCTGCGCACTGCCTTTGCTCATGGCTTTAAGGAAGCTATGATTATGGAGGAATACATAAACGGGAGCTGTTTTTCCTTTGACGGTATTACAAACAGTAAAAAGGAGCTGCTGTTTGTGACCTCTCATCAGTACACGGATAGTATTATGGATGCTGTCAATGAACAGAAAAATATCGGCTGTTATTCCTATAAGGATATTCCTGCCGATATCATGGAGGCCGGTACCCGCAGTGTGGAAGCCTTTGATACACGCAGCAGATTCTTCCATTTTGAATTTTTCCGTCTGCTGGAGGATCAGCCGGTTGGTAAAAAAGGCGATATCATCGGCCTTGAGGTCAATATGCGCCCGCCTGGCGGCTTCCTGCCGGATATGATCAACTTTGCCAATGACAGCAATGTCTATCAGCTGTGGGCAGACATGATCGTTCATGACACGATCCATTACCAGCAGGTGCGCAAGTATTCCTCCGGCTTCATCGGAAGAAGAGACCGCCTGCACTATGCACATACCACGCAGGATATTCAGGACACCTATCGCGACAGTATTCTGATGATTCGCCGTCTTCCTGCGGCCCTTGCCACTGCTATGGGGGATGAGGTGATTGTGGCACGCTTTAAAACCGAGGAGGAAATCCTTGATTTCTTCCGCTATGTACAGGAATAAAAAACCGATAAAGCAGGATACCCCTTTTATGAAAAAGGTCATAAAAAGAGATTTCTTAAATGATGAGCTTCATTTTTGAAACCTCTTTTTCTATTGGCCATACATAATCTGGATGACACAGCCTGTTCTTTTATTAACTCAAAGGTCTGTAGTCCTATAATGCGGCACGCAGCACAGCCTCCACCTTTTCCTTTGTCGGTACACCCTCCAGCAGCTTAACACCATCCACGAAATAGGTTGGAACATACCAGTAATCCAGAGAATCCGCAAGCTCCTTCTGTTCCTGTTCCTCAATCGCCTCTATGTTTACACCCCGCAGCTCAGGATAGCTGTCCTGCAATTCCTTTACCATTGCGAATGCCGCTTTGCAATGCGGACATCCCTTCAAATACATCATACGTACATGCTTCATGAACATCATCTCCTTTATATTACTATAGCACAGCATGCCCAAAAACCACAGAAATATGCCTACAGCAGCATTGTCAGCGCCAGCAAAAGCTGTGCAGTGTAGTACAGACTCAGATTCCATCGTGTCATGCGCGTTGTGTTGCGATTGCCAAACAGCATAAATGCCAGAATCAAATCGCTCAATACAAAACACAGGGATGCAATATTCAGGATGCCACCATACAGCATGCCATCCTGCAAATGCCACAGAGCGCACGCTTCCATAAATAAAATAACAGCAGCATACACCGTACTCGGAAGACGCATCTCCTGGAAATCTACCTGTTTTTTCTTCAGAACTTCAATCACGAGCAATGCCAGCAGAATTGAACATATTGCGACCAGAATCCCCGCTTTCACCGGCATGACAAAAAGTGCAGCTACATACGCGAGATGCCCGAACAGGAAAAAAAGCAATCCACCCAGAAAGAAGAGGTTCTTCCTTTTTGGATAGCAAAACGGCAGGGCCAGCAAAACATCCCCAATCGCTCCCGATACAAGTCCTATCAGCATCCATTCACCATAGCGCCTGTCAACACATGCTGCAAATGCGCAGAAGCCGACGAGCAGAAAACAGAAGGAGGAAGCACTTTTCCAGAACAGGGATGTAAATGCGGAGGAATGCTCCTTAAAAATATAATACACAACAACGAAAAGAAACAGCAGACATGCAATTTTGATCATAGCCTCGCTCCCCTTTCTATCCCAATTATAACAAACCCAACATCATCTGACATCATTTTTGTGCTATAATACTGACCATGAGGTGATGGTATGATTGAGAAACGAGATATTTATATCCCCTGCTTTCAGGATATGAGAATGCTGCATATCTATCTGCCGGAGGATTATGAGAAGGAAACAAGACATTACCCTGTCCTGTATATGTTTGACGGGCACAACCTGTTTTATGATGAGGATGCGACATTTGGCAGAAGCTGGGGGTTAAAGCGATGGCTGGATGAGCATACGATGCCTCTCATCGTTGTCGGTGTGGAATGCAATCACGAGGGAAATCGCCGGCTGGAGGAATTTTCTCCCTATGATTTCAGTGATGCGACGGTTGGCTTTATTCACGGACAGGGGAAAGAGCTGATGGAGTGGATGAGCAGCGACCTCAAGCGGTGGATCGATCATGCCTATCGAACATTGCCAGGAAAACACCACACAGCCATCGGTGGAAGCTCTATGGGTGGTTTGATGGCACTGTATGCGGTTGTCCATCACTGTGATATTTACAGTAAGGCGGCAGTCCTCTCCCCTTTCATTTATCGTTTAAAGGATGAGCTTCTAACTGAAATCCGGGCCTGTCCCAAGCTGCGTTCTCATAAAATTTATATCTCATGGGGGAGTGATGAATTTCGCACCAAGCAGCAGCTGGCGCTTGCCAGTGGCAGAATACTCGAGCTGATGCGCTGTCTTGAGGAGAAGGAGGCAAAGGTATATCCCAACCTCGTTTTCAAGGGACGGCATAATGAGGAAAGCTGGGAACAGGAGCTGGATACCGTCCTGACATGGCTGTTTACCGAATAAAAAAGCGGACATTTGAAATCCGCTTTTTCTGTATTCACAGCAGAATATTCGCAATCACCAAAACGAGCATAATCAAGAGGAGCACAGCCAGCAGAATCAGAAAATCTCTGCGATACCGGTTCCAATATGCCTGCATATCATTTCCGTATGCAATATCCTTCTGCAGCCGCTCTCTGACAGCCTTTGTCATCACGATTTTCTTACGTCCTGACATTGCCGTCCCCTCCTTTCCCTATCTATATCATACCATAGGATATGCGGATGTACATACTTCTGGAATAATCAGATGAGTTTTGGGAAAGGTTGTCCGCATACTACTCCGTCAGGGAAATATAATAGGGTACGATATTCACATATGCTCCATCGCTCTGCAAAAAGCCGCCCGGTATCGTGCCCAGAGAATGAAATCCCAGACTCTCATACAAATGCCGTGCGGAAGCATTGCTCTCTACGACTGCGTTAAATTGCAGAATGCGAAAGCCTAAACTTCTTGCGGTCTTCATACAGTCCAGCACCAGCGCTTTGCCGATATGCTTTCCTCTTTGCTTCTGATTCACAGCAAAGCTGGCATTGCATATATGTCCGCACCGGCCGACATTATTCGGATGCAGGATATACAGCCCCACCACAGTATCCTCATCGATGCAGACACGCGTTTTGCTCTGCGAGGAAAAAAAGACATCGCCGCTTTGCTCATCCAGCTGCTCCAGCTGAGGAAAACATTTCCCTGGGCGACTACAGCATTCCATATGCGACACATCTGTGACAGATCATTCACTTGATAATCCCGCAGCATCCGCTATTCTCCATTGATGATCAGCTCCCTGGTTGTTCGCTTGGGAACATGATGCACATCCTGTGCATCCCGGTAATATGTCGTATCTCCCTGTACATTTACATCCTCAAGTACAATCGTTTCGTCCGGTTTTCCAATAGCCACAACCAGCAGCGGCACGAGATTTTCGCTCAGCTTCAGCACCTCATGCAGCGCATTCTTTTGAAAGCTGCCGATCATACACCGCCAAGCCCCAACTCAGCAGCACGCAGCAGCATCGTCTGAGCGACAATGCCGACATCCTTCTGATAAGCCTCCAGTGCAGTTGAAATGGCAGTATCCTGACAGATTACAATAAAGGCTCTGGGACAATGTCCCTCATACGGCACCTCTTTCTTTAGGGCTTTTGCCCACGCGGTTAAGGGCTGAATCTGATTCGTCTTTTCCCTCTCACATGCCAGATAGTATTTCAGCGCCTGTTTATTAACGCTGGACGGTGTCAGTCTGGCATGCTCTACCAGATCGACCAGCTCTTCCCTGGTAACCGCTCTTGTTTCATCATATCCCCGATAGCTTCGGTTTTTCAATAACAGATCCTTCAGCATAAAGATCCCTCCTCGTATCCATTATAGCACTGCACATGCACATCTCATAGCTCCTGATTATAGATTTTTGAAACCTGCTTCCTGTTGCGGATAATCAGCAGGAAGATAGCAAGCATCGAAAACGAAGCAAACAGCAGTGCCGTCAACGGGTAGGATACGTATTGTGCAATTACACCTGCGCTGAATCTGGAAGCCATCATAATGAGGGCAACCAGCACCTGAAACAACGCATTCACCCTTGCCCGCATGTGAGAGGGCAAATAGTTTTGTGTACTGGCCTCCCGTATATTCAGGGAATTGATGCCCAGAAAGCCGCAGGTAAACCGATTGACAACCATGAGCGGATAAGGAAGAAACAGGAAAACCATATCCAGGGATTCATAAACCGCATAGACACTGACAGCAACCCGGTAGCGTTTCTTCGCCGGAATATGCAGGACGTAATGCATCAGACCGCCAGCCATGCGTCCAATGGTATCCGCTGTTGTCAGAAACGCATACATCGTCGTTGTGAGTATGGGAGATGATTGAAACATCGCCATGGTCACCAGATTGATCCCCTCTGCCGAAGCATTGGTTACCGCCATGTAGCCGTAAATGGAACGGATTCCCTTTTCTTTTTTCAAATAACGAAAGCCATCCATTAAATCTCCTTTATATTTCTGCAAGGTAAACACCCGCTTTCCGATTGTTTCCTGATAGCGTATGCGCGCTTCAAACAGAGCTGCTGTCAGCAACAGAATTCCCTCCATCGCACAGATCCAGGCAATCCCCAGATGTACATACAGCAGGGATGCAACCGGTGTGAATAACGCTGTCACACTGGGATAAATCAAGGAGGATACGGAATAGCCCTTCTGCGCAAAGCCCTTGGGAATCAGATCAGGATACAGGGAGGAATATGCCAGAGAATAAATGGCTCCAAAGGATGCGGTAAGCAGGGAAAATACCAGATAGCCCGCATAAGAAAATTCCTGCATAAGCAGAAAGGCGGCAAACAGCAGATACAGAATGCCATTTCCACTATCCAGCATAACAATCAAGCGCTTTCTGCAGCATCCATCGACCAGCGGTGCTGCCAGAATGGGAATCAGAACCGTCGGCATCAGGGATATCGCAGTGAAGATTCCGGTCATAAGGGTTGATGAGGTATGGTCGAATACCACAAGCGACAGTGCAAAGCTCATAGCGGTAGAACCGATTGCACTGATCAGTGTCCCCAGTGTTATAATTATAAAATCATGTGACCATAGGGTCTTTTTCATAGGTATCATCTCCTGCGTTTAGTATACCGTATGATACGAATATAAAAAATACCCTGTATTTGGGAAAATAGTGTCCAAATATCAGGGTTAAGCCATCATAAATTAGCTTGTTCAGGAAAATTTCGTTTCCTCCATCAGCTTCATGACCTCCTTGTACCTGCGCTTCTTCTTTAACGCAGCAATGAGGTAGGACAGATGAAACTGACAGAAGCCATGGAAATAACGGGAAGTGTCACAGAGCGTATACAGGCAGTCGATATAGACCTCTGCATCCACGGCAGTTCCATAGCGGTATCTTACAAACTGCACGATTTCCCTGCGACCGTCTGCCCCATGTGAATCCAGCTACCTCTCCATCTCCTGTACATAGCGAAGGCCCTCCTTTTTCTGATTCAGCTGTTCATATAAAAGCGCCAGCTTATGACAGCATAGAAAGGTGTCATCCAGTATCTGATAGGCCTTTAGAAGCAGTGGCAGCGCCTTTTGGAAATCACCCCACTGCTGATATGTGGATCCGATATTATACCACACATGGGCCTGCATCTGCTTGTTTTTGCTGCTGCGGCAAAGATGCTCACAGCGTTCGTAATACATCAGCATGACACCTTCTGCATGCATAGCGGAATAGCAGTTTGCAATATGCATGGACGCATCGATCATACAGGGCAGAAAGCCTTCCTCACATGCAAGGTCATAGGCCTTCAGATGGTGATGCAGCGCCTGAGAATAGTCCCCCATAAGCACATACACATCTCCCTTCATCTGATATAAAATACTCCACCCTCCATATTTCTGTGCTTCCTGCAGCTGGGCAAGTATCGCTGAAAGAGTTTGTTCCTCCCTGCTTTGAAGTGCCTGTCCCGCACATAGAAAATGATACAAGAACCGCTGTGCATCCTGCATATATGGAAGAAAAACAGACGCAGAGGCCAGCGGCTTATCCGCATGCTCCTTCGTATACAGTGCTTTGATGAGCAGCGCATCAACACAGAGGGGAGAGTTCAAAAGGTTCTCCATCTGCTTTTCCAGCTCAAACGCTTCGCGTTGTTCTCCATAAAACCAAGATGACGCCAGCTCCTGAAGCTTTTCCTTCCAAACAGCAAGCCATTCTTCATTTTCCTGAAACACGATTCCCAGCCTGTGAAACAGCGCCTGATAAATTTCATCCGCAGCCTGTACCTTCCCCTGCTCCAGCTTACTGAGATAAGAAACTGCACAAATGCCGCGACACAGACCCTCCTGTGAATAATTCCTCTGCAGCCGATGACAGCGCACTAGGAAGCCTCGTAAATCCATAGAATCACCTCATATCCATGCAAAATATAGTAACACATTCCAGTTTTTTTCACTTCACAGAAAACAGCAGCCTGCTTTACCTCCTTAATCGCGTTATCCATACCGATGGGAAATTACATCCTATCTGACTTCAGTCCCTGAGTTTATCCGGGAACATCACTACCTTCTTCATATTTCCTGCAGGTACTGTCCCAGTACTCCTATACATGGAGTATATCCCTCATTCAATACTCACAAAAGGATGCTATGCGCTTGCCTCTTCTTTACAGCAATCAGAAATATGACATATTTTAAAAAGCATGCTATTCGGCTGTTTATTCACAAAGCAACATATCCTAGACTTCTGTCTTTCCTGGTTATAGGATAGCGCAGAATGTAGAAGTTTACAACGTTTTTCTTGCATGATACAAGGAAATTCTCTATAATTGAGCCAGAGATAAAGGAGGCTGCCTATGTTTGATCGTTCCATTCATTCGTATTCTGTTCTGTCTGATAGCAGAAGAATCATCGCCATTAGTGATATTCATGGCAATCTTCCGGTATTTAAAAAGCTGTTACGTAAAATCGCCTTTGATCCGGAAAAGGATGCGCTGTTTCTCGTTGGTGATCTATTGGAGAAGGGACCCTATAATCTGGAAACACTGTATTATATCATGGAGCTTTCCAGACACCCGCACGTACATCCCATGATTGGAAACTGTGATGTGGTATGCCGCAATGTGCTCTATGATACCCGTCTGGAATTTCTGCAGAACATCCTGTTGAATCGTCCAAACAGCATTCTGCATGAAATGGCACAGCGTGTCGGTCAGCGCATAGACAAAGAGACAGATATGGCTGCTCTCAGCAGGGAGCTGCGAAAAGTATTTCTCAGGGAATTGACCTTTATCGACAGACTTCCCCATGTGATTGAAACCGAGCGCTTTATCTTTGCACACGCAGGCATACGGGATGAGAAAACCTATGGCCGTGATATGCGTGATATTATGGTACAGGATCTGTTTATGAAGGAGGCCGGCAGCTTTCATAAATACATTGTTGTCGGGCACCTTCCGGTTAGCGAATATCGGAAGGATATCTGCTGCTTCAATCCCATCATTGACACACGCCGCCATATCATATCCATCGACGGAGGAAATGAAGTGAAGTCAGCTGGACAACTGAATGCATTGATCTATGAGCAGGGCAGATTTCAATTCGCATGCAGTGATCATCTGAAAAAAGCACGGATAACAAGAGATATTCTCCCTGTCAACAGGACGCCCTTTTTTATTACCTGGCATGAAGGACAGGTACATATGCTGCGTGATGAAGGTGCATGCTGCCTTTGCCGGCATGAAGCCAGCGGCAAAGTAATGCACATCGCAAAGGAATTTTTATTTTACAAAGGTAAGGAGCTGCACGCCTGTGACTTCACCAATTACCAGATACCGGCAAGGTGTGGAGATCTCGTAAAAATCGTTTCTCAAACAAGGAATGCTGTATTAGTGAAAAAGCAGGGTCTGATGGGATGGATTCCAGCAGATGCATTAGCTTTGGAAAGCTGAATCGGCAGCTGCAGTGCAATGCTATGAAGAGAAACATCAAGCAAACAGGCAAATAAATAAAGCATACTGCAGTCTTCAAATCATTAAAAATAAGATCAAAAGGATTTCATTTTGCTTTTCTTCGCTTTCAGATTTATAAAAATCATAAAAAAAGAAATACAGTTCCTAATAAAATTCAGGATTTGTATTTCTTTTTTCCTATGTTACAGCTTTACAATTCTCCGGCATCATGCAGGTATCTCGCTTCCACTGTTTATTTTCCTACCGCATAATCATGCAGCCATCCCATTTTTCTAGTACCGTAATCAAGGTGTTTTGTGATTACTTCTTATTTCTGTTTTTTCCTTCCGATTGCTTTTAAAAACACATTTCTATCTCTCAGATTCCTGTCCGCTTTCCCGCATCCGTTGAAGAAGACTGTTTAGATATTCAATAAATCGATCCACTTCCTTTTCCTCAGTTGCCCAGGATGTCACAAAGCGCATTGCCGTATGTTCTTCATCCATTGTTTCCCAGACCTGAAACGCATATTCCTTCTGCAGCTCTTCAATCAGCAGGTTGGGCAGGACTGGAAATATTTGATTTGTCGTTGTCTTTATAAGAAACGGCAGCCCAGATGCCTCCATGGCATCCTGCAGCTTCTGAGCCATCCGGTTTGCATGTGCTGCGATTTCAATATAGCGGTTTCCTTCAAACAATGCCGCAAACTGTACACCCAGCAGCCAACCCTTGGCAAGCATGCCGCCTCGCTGTTTGATCATATAGCGGAAGTCTTTTTTCAGTTTATCATTTACAATGATAACCGCCTCTCCGAAGAGAGCACCATTCTTAGTCCCGCCAAGATAGAAAACGTCACAGTATGTACATAAATCGTTAAAGGATACATCATTGTCCTTTGCTGCCAGAGCAGCTCCCATGCGGGCACCGTCCATAAACAGATACAGACCGAATTCTCTGCAAACTTCCGCAATCTGCTTCAATTCCTCTTTGTGATAGATGGTACCGATTTCCGTTGCGTTCGAAATATAGACCATTGCCGGCTTTACCATATGCTCATCCTCATGGCTAAGTACCGCTTTACGGATTCCCTGCGGTGTGATTTTACCATCGACACCTTCAGCAATCAGCACCTTGTGACCGGTCGCTTCCACAGCACCTGTTTCGTGAACATTGATATGTCCGCTGTCCACAGCAATCACTGCCTCATACGGACGAAGAGCACCCGCAATCACCGTCAGATTGGCCTGGGTTCCGCCGACTAAAAAATGTATATCACAATCCTCACAGTGCAGCTTCGCCTTCAGCTGCCGCTTCGCCTGTTCGCAAAGCGCATCCTCACCATACCCGACATTCTGGCATTGATTCAGTTCCAGCAGGCGCTCCATGATAACAGGATGGGCCCCCTCACTATAATCATTACGAAAACTATACATATGCATTCCTCATTTCTTTTTCACTCTACCATTATAATACAGGCTGAAAGAAAAGGAAACGAAAAGGCGGCCGGAATCTCATCGTCCGTACCGCCCATCGTTTGCCCTGTATTGTCTGTGATTATTTCTACTACCATTGAGACTTCTACATGCTAATGCTACTCACTACAAGCTACCTTATCATTCCAACACAATGCTATGCCAGACAATACAATGGCTGAGTCAGCCTGAGAAGCAATCTCCTTGACCAATGGTCTCCACTGCCTCCTCTGCATGAGCTCTATATCATCACTTTCATCAAGTGTGATAATCTTTAACCACCCTTATTATATAAAATACAGCAATAATGTAAAGTGTTTTGGAATTTTTGGCAGAAAAATGGAAAAAAAGGGAATTACATCCTTTTCTTTATTCAATTTATGCCTTTAATCCGATCAATTCTTCACGGAACAGACGCTCATCCATAGTTTTCAGATTATCAGCGACAGCAGGCTTGAATTCCATCTGTCCCAGAACATCCTTTTCCAGATCAACACCAGGTGCGATTTCCGTTAATGTCAGCTTACCGTCCAGCAGCTCGAATACCGCACGCTCTGTAACGTACAGAACCTTCTGTCCTGTTTCGGTTGCGAAATCTGCAGAGAAGGTAATCTGTTCCACTTCCTGTTTGAACTTCTTGATTCTTCCCTCCTGCAGAATATGCAGCTTACCGTCCTTGACCTCAACCTTGAGTCCGCCTGCAGTAAAGGTACCGCAGTACACAACGACCGGTGAAGTCTGTGTAATATTGATAAACCCGCCGCAGCCTGCAATTTTCGGTCCGAAACGGCTGACGTTGATGTTACCGGAGCAGTCGCATTCCGCAAGTCCCAGGAATGCCTGATCCAGTCCGCCTCCGTCATAGAAGTCAAACTGATACGGCTGATCGATGATGGCATCCGGATTTGTACAGGTACCAAACGCAGTTCCTGCATTCGGTACACCGCCGATTCCTCCAGCTTCCACCGTCAGCTTCAAGCCTGGAAGTCCCTCTTCATTTGCAACATTGGCAATTCCCTCCGGCATACCGATACCAAGATTGATAATAGCCGCAGGATCCAGCTCCATAGCCGCACGACGGCAGATGACCTTGCGCTCATTCAGCTTCATCGGTGCAATGGAATTTACTGGAACCTTCACTTCTCCGCTCAATGCAGGATCATACGGGTTCGCATATGTCTGCCAGTGATTTTCCGGGCGTGCAACAACGATACCGTCCACATAAATTCCGGGAATTTTCACTTTTCTTGGATCCAGTGTACCGTTCTGTACCACCTTTTCCACCTGCAGCAACACGATACCACCGGAATTCTTCGCAGCCTGGGCTATGGAAAGAGAGTCCAGAGTAGCTGCTTCCTTTTCCATGGTAGCATTGCCGTCCTCATCACAATACGTGGCACGAATCAGCGCCACATTTAACGGGAAGGATTTATAGCGCAGCCACTCTTCCCCATCGATATGCATCAGCTCAACAAGATCTTCCTTGGAGCGTTCATTCATCTTCGCTCCTTCGATACGAGGATCGACGAACGTTTTCAGACCGACCTTTGTAATCGTACCCGGACGATGTCCGGCAATATCACGGAACATCAAAGAAATGGTACCAAGGGGAAGGTTGTAGCCTTCTACCTTGTTTTCAAATACCAGCTTCTGCAGTTTTGGAATTAACCCCCAGTGACCACCAATGATACGCTTCAGCAATCCCTCATGTCCCAGCTTATTCAGACCCAGACGGTCCGTTCCATCACCAATACCGGCAGAAAACATGATAGTCAGATCCTTCGGATGTCCGCTCTTGAGAAAGGATTCCTCGATGCCTACAGAAAATTCCTGAGGATGTCCGGATCCGATAAAACCGCCAATTCCGATAGCAGCGCCATCCGGAATCATGGAAACTGCCTGTTCAATACTTATTACTTTACTCAAATCGATTACCTCCTTTGTATTATCTCCTGTTTCCAGTGTACCACAACTGAAAGCGTTTACGGAAATAATAAGCTCAAGAATTTACTTGCTTATTTGTTAGAGAATTTTTTATCCTTCGTTTTTTCCAGGAAGCAGGTCATACCATAGGTCTGATCTTCTGTCGCAAAACAATTGGAGAATTCTTCCACTTCGATTGCAATTCCACCATCGATATCTGTCTGCAGCCCGTTGTTGATTGCTTTTTTACTGTATGCAACAGCGATTGGCGCATTCTTTGCGATACCGTTTGCCATCTTCATAACAACAGCCATCAGTTCTTCGGCAGGGACAACGTTATTTACCAGACCGATGGCGTATGCACGCTCTGCTTTGATGTTTCTTGCTGTATAAATCATTTCCTTCGCAATGCCGGTACCGACAAGACGTGCCAGACGCTGTGTTCCACCAAAGCCCGGAGTGATTCCCAAGCCAACTTCCGGCTGTCCGAAGACTGCATTTTCACTTGCCACACGAATGTCGCAGCTCATTGCCAGCTCACAGCCTCCGCCTAATGCGAAGCCGTTTACAGCAGCGATTACAGGGCAGCGGAACGTTTCAATCTTACGGAATACCTCATTACCGAATTTCCCATAAGCAGCAGCCTCTTCCACGCTCTTATCCTTCATTTCAGCGATATCTGCACCTGCAACAAAGGATTTCTCTCCTGCTCCGGTAAGTACCAGTGCATATACATCGTTGTTTGCCGCAACTTCATCCAGTGCCTGATTCAGCTCTGTTAAAACCTGTGTGCTTAATGCGTTCAGTGCTTTTGGACGGTTGATTGTGATGGTTGCTACATGTCCTTCATAGTTTACTAAAATTGTTTCCATTGTATTCATCTTCCTTTCCATTTTTAAAAAAGTGAATCCACAATTTCAATGGGTTTCATGTGAAATTACAGATTCACTCGTCATGTGTTGTATGCGTGAATTATTTAGAGTAGTCGTAGAATCCGATACCGGATTTCTGACCGAGCTTACCTCCGCGAACCATTTTGCGGATCAGCGTACAGCAGCGATATTTAGAGTCTTTTGTTTCATTGTAAAGAACATCCATGATAGCTTCCACGATATCCAGACCAATCAGATCACCCAGTGCCAGAGGTCCCATCGGATGGTTAGCCCCCAGTTTCATAGCTATATCGATATCTTCAACAGATGCAATTCCTTCCTGCAGAATGAAGGCAGCCTCGTTGATCATCGGAACCAGGATACGGTTTACAACAAATCCAGGACCTTCTGCAACTTCAACAGGAGTTTTTCCTAAGGATTTAGAGATTTCAAGAATAGCTTCCTTTGTTTCAACAGGCGTGTTGATTCCGGAAATAACCTCAACCAGCTTCATACGGTCAGCAGGGTTGAAGAAGTGCATACCGATGACATTGTGCTTGATTCCGGTAGCGATTTCGGTAATGGATAAAGAAGATGTGTTAGAACCAAAGATACAGGAATCCTTACAGATTTCATCCAGTGTTGTGAACAGTTCTTTCTTAACTTCCATTTTTTCAAGAACAGCTTCCACGATCAGATCGCAGTCAGCCAGATCCTTGTATTCTCCAGCCTTCAGATTTCCTTTTACTTCTGCAGCCTTGTCAGCCGTCATTTTTTCTCTGGAAACCAGTTTGTCCAGTTTTTTAGCGATTTTGTCGATTCCACCCTGTGCCCATTCGATTTTAATGTCACATACGGTTACATCGTACCCATTGGAAGCAAATGCATTTGCAATACCCTGGCCCATTGTTCCGGCACCAATTACACCAACTTTTTTCATGTTTATTATCTCCTTTACTATTTTTGTATACCAAGAGGGGTAGTTTCCCACCCTCTTGTATAAACGTATTTATTATCCCTTTTTCGCAGCGATGATTTCATCCTTCAGCAGAGGAAGGATTTCTTTTACATCACCGATGAAGCCCATGTTTGCAATGCTGAAGATTTCAGCCTGCGGGTCACGGTTGATCGCGATAATCATATCGGATTTTTCCATACCGGCAACATGCTGGCATGCTCCGGAAATACCACATGCGATGTACAGACTAGGACGAACGGTCTTACCGGTCTGTCCTACCTGAATTGCCTTGTCAGCAAATCCATCGTCAACTACGGCACGGGAAGCACACAGCTCTCCGCCCAGTTCTTCAGCAACTGCCTGTACCATATCCAGACAGTCTTCAGCACCACGACCTGCACCTACCAGGATGTCAGCCTTTGTGATGTCAACGCCTTCTACTACTTTAGCGATCACTTCTTTAACGATTACTTTTGGATCTGTATCTGTCCATTCCGGAGTAAATTCTACAACCTCTCCGGTTCTGGAAGCATCCACTGCATCCATAGAGAATACGTTCGGACGAATTGTTGCCATCTGCGGACGAGTATCCGGACATACGATCGTACCAAACAGGTTTCCGCCGAATGTAGGACGGGTAACCAGCAGCAGCGCTTCTCCGTCTTTTGCCTTTTCCTGATCGATTTCGATTTTGGTAGCATCTGCAGTCAGACCGGCATTCAAACGTGCAGCAACACGTGGTGCAAGGTCACGACCAAGTACCGTAGCTCCTGTCAGGAAGCTGTCCGGCTTGAAGCTGTTGATGACCTGTGTCAGGGCATCCGCATAGAACTGTGTGGAATATCCTTCCAGCAGCGCGTCATCCACAACGATTACCTTGTCGGCACCATGTGCAATTACGTCATTCGCCTTGTCTTTGATGTTGTGTCCAAGCAGTACACCGACAACCTGGAAGTTCATCTGAGGAATGGATGCAACCAGTTTTCTAGCTTCGGAAATCAGTTCGTATCCAACGTTGGCAACTTCGCCGTTTTTCTGTTCTACGAATACGTAAATGTCTTTATATCCTTCAAATTTAGCCATTGTTCCTTCTCCTCCTATTTCGTAATAATCTGCTTGTCTTTCAGTGTCTTTGCAATCAGTTTGGCAGCTTCTGCAGCTGGCAGATCGAATGTTTCTGTTTCAGCAGATACTTCTTTGGTGAATGTAGCGTGAACCTTAGTCGGAGAACCTGCAAGACCAACGATGCTCTCATCGATTCCCAGATCATCAAATGTCATAACGTTCACTTCTTTAGAGAAGGAGTCAACGATATCGTTACAGTTCATGTAACGTGGCTCGTTCATTCCACTTAAGGTTGTCAGAACACAAGGCAGCTTCGCCTCAATGATCTCTTCACTGTCTTCCAGTGATTTTCTAACAGTAACAGCAGTATCGCTAAGTTCAATAATGTCGTCTACGTAGGTAACCTGAGGGATTCCCAGACGTTCAGCAGTCTGCGGACCAACCTGTGCAGTATCCCCATCGATAGCCTGACGTCCTGCAATGATCAGGTCGTAGCCTGTTTTGTTCAATGCAGCAGCCAGTGTGCTGGAAGTTGCACATGTATCAGCACCAGCAAATTTGCGGTCTGTGATCAGGATACATTCGTCAACTCCACGAGCGTATAATTCTTTCAGCATTCCCGTAGCCTGAGGAGGTCCCATGGAAATGATAGTAACAGTTGCCCCGTATTTTTCTTTCAGCTGCAGTGCAGCTTCCACACCAGCCAGATCATCTGGATTGATGATACTAGGAACTCCGGCACGAATCAATGTACCAGTAACTTTGTCAACACGGATTTCAGTAGAATCCGGTACCTGTTTTACAAGAACGATAATTTTCATAATCTTCGTATCCTTTCTTTTCTCTCTGTATTACTTCAGCATTGCGCCACTGATAACCATGCGCTGTACTTCAGAAGTACCCTCATAGATTTCAGTGATCTTCGCATCACGGAACATTCTTTCAACCGGATAGTCACGAGTATAACCGTATCCACCCATCAGCTGAATTGCCTTGGTTGTAACTTCCATTGCAACCTCTGCTGCGAACAGTTTCGCCTTAGCAGCTTCGACAGAGTAAGGAAGACCTTTTTCTTTCTTCATTGCTGCATCGTATACCAGCCATCTGGCTGCATCTGTTTTCACCTGCATATCAGCCAGCTGGAACTGTGTGTTCTGGAATTTTGCAATGGAACGTCCGAACTGCTTACGAGCTTTTACATAAGGAACGGTTTCATCAATTGCACCCTGTGCAATACCAAGTGCCTGCGCAGCGATACCGATACGTCCGCCATCCAGTGTCATCATGGCAATCTTGAAGCCTTTGCCTTCCTGTCCGAGCAGGTGGTCCTTGCTTAAACGCACGTTGTTGAAGATCAGCTCACTGGTTGCACTACCGCGGATACCCAGCTTCTTTTCATGCTGACCAACAGTGAATCCAGGCATTCCCTTCTCTACGATAAATGCAGAGATACCATGAGTTCCCTTTGTCTTGTCAGTCATTGCAAAGATTACATAAACATCTGCTTCCCCAGCGTTGGTAATGAAGATTTTTGTACCGTTCAGGATGTAATCGTCACCGTCTTTTACAGCCGTTGTCTGCTGTCCGGCAGCATCTGTACCGGCATTTGGCTCTGTTAAGCCGAATGCAGCCAGCTTCTTGCCTGTACATAAGTCAGGCAGATATTTGTTTTTCTGTTCTTCTGTTCCGAAGTGTTCGATTGGCCATGTTCCAAGAGATGTGTGAGCAGACAATACAACACCTGTTGTACCGCATTTCTTGCTCAGCTCCTCGACTGCCAGAATATAGCTCAGGTAGTCAGCACCTGCTCCGCCGTATTCTCTGCTGAACGGAATCCCCATCATTTTGCAGGCTTTCATTTTTTCGACGTTTTCTCTAGGGAAACGTTCATCTTCGTCTACTTCTGCTGCAAGAGGTTTTACTTCTTTTTCAGCAAACTCAGCGAAAAGTTTCTTCATCATCTGTTGTTGTTCTGTTAACATGAAGTCCATAAGTGTTCTCCTCTCCTTGATTTACTTGAACTTAGGATTGCTTGCATGCGCCTATATTGCGCCTATATAAATATAGTATAAGCAGCGTATTCATCGCGTTGTCGAGAATACATAATCCATCTACATTTTAGACCTCTTTTTTGTTCACGTCAATATGTTTGTTAAAGTTTTAACAAGTTTTTGTTACAAAATTAACAAGTTGACATTTGTTCAGAATATATTCCTACATTCTCATTTGTTAATTTATTAACAAGTTTCTTGACAAACGTTTTTTCTTCCGTTACCATAGCCTTGACAAAGGGTCCTCTTCCCCTTCCCCAAGGAAGACCAATATAGAAAGCGGAGGTTATTACATGAGAAAAGCATATGTCGTAGCAGCAAAGCGAAGCGCTATCGGAAGCTTCATGGGCGGGCTTACCAACATGCCCCTGGTAGATCTGGGAGCTGCTGTTTTAAGCAGAACCATCGAGGAGGCAGGCATTGATCCTGCCAATATCGACGAGGTGATTGTCGGAAACGTGATTGCGGCAGGTCTTGGTCAAAACATCGGACGTCAGGTCAGCATCAAGGCCGGTGTCCCTGTTGAGGTATGTGCACAGTCCCTGAATATGCTGTGCGGTTCCGGATTAAAGGCGGTTATGGAAGCCACCATGCGCATCCAGTGCGGATTCGGCGATATCTTTGTAGCCGGTGGTGTGGAATCTATGACCAATGCACCGTATCTGGTGCCTAGTAAGGTGCGAAACGGTGTGAAGATGGGTGACATGAAGATGGTGGATTCCATGCTGCATGATGGATTAACAGATGGTATGTATGGGATACACATGGGTGTTACCGCAGATAATATAGCGAAAAAGTATTCCATTTCCCGTGAGGATCAGGACGCCTTTGCCTATGCATCCCAGCAGAAGGCAATCGCTGCCATCGATTCCGGGCGCTTTCAGGATGAAATCGTGCCGGTAGAAGTACCCGGCCGTAAGGGCAGTGTGACGGTATTTGACACCGATGAGCACCCGAACCGTGCCTCCACGCCGGAAAAGCTGGCAAAGCTGCGTCCCGCTTTCACAAAGGACGGTACCGTTACTGCCGGAAATGCTTCCGGTATCAATGACGGTGCCAGCTTTACAATCATCGCCAGTGAGGATGCCGTTAAGAAATATAATCTGACACCGCTTGCGGAAGTCATCGGCATCGGTCAGGGCGGTGTAGATCCACGCGTCATGGGTCTTGGTCCTACGCCTGCGATTCTGCATGCGCTGAAGTATGCTGACCTGTGCATCGAGGACATGGAGCTCGTAGAGCTGAATGAAGCGTTTGCTGCACAGTCTCTGGGTGTCATTCATGAACTGGAGGAAGCAACCGGCATGGATCGTAACGCCTTTATGGAAAAAACCAACGTCAATGGCGGAGCAATCGCACTGGGACATCCGGTCGGTGCATCCGGAAACCGAATTCTGGTGAGTCTGCTTCACGAAATGCAGAAGCGCGATTTGAAAATCGGACTGGCTTCCCTGTGCATCGGCGGCGGACAGGGTGCTGCAGTCATCATCAAACGCGTATAAACAAAAGAACAAGCTCACAAGGGCTTGTTTTTCCTGCTTTTGTGTTTCAAAATCGTAAAAAGAGAAATCCGACAGATGCATTCACTTATGAATTTTTTCACAAGTTATTGACAAATGCATGAATTTTCGTTACTATGTTGATGTATTGAGTGTCGTATGCGACACGTTACATTGAAAGAAAGACAGGTAGAGAAAAATGAGAAAAACTTATGTTGTTAGCGCTAAACGTAGTGCAATCGGTAGTTTCTTAGGATCTTTAACTACCGTAAAACCAGTTGATTTAGGGGCTACAGTAGTAAAGGCACTGCTGGAAGATGGAAAGGTTGCTCCTGAGCAGGTAGACGAGCTGCTGTGCGGGAACGTGCTGAGCGCTGGTCTGGGACAGAACATCGGACGTCAGGTTGCCCTTGCTGCAGGAATTCCGGAAAGTGTATGCTCACACTCCGTGAACATGGTATGTGGTTCCGGACTTCGTACCGTTATGGAGGGTGTTATGTCCATTCAGACAGGATTTAATGACATTGTCGTTGCCGGTGGTGTGGAATCCATGTCCGGTGCTCCTTACCTGATTCCTGCAAATACACGTACAGGAAACAAAATGGGAGATTTCAAGTGTGTAGACCATATGATCTACGATGCCCTGACAGATGCTATGAACGGTATCCACATGGGTGTTACGGCAGAGAACATTGCCAAGAAATACAATATCACACGTGAAATGCAGGATGCATTCGGTTATGCTTCTCAGCAGAAGGCTATCGCTGCTGTTGATTCCGGACGTTTCAAGGACGAAATCGTTCCTGTTGAAGTGAAGCTGAGAAAAGAAACAATCGTATTTGATACAGACGAGCATCCAAACCGCAAATCCACTCCTGAAAAGATGGCAAAGCTGCGTCCGGCATTCGTTAAGGACGGTAGTGTAACGGCTGCCAACGCATCCGGCATCAACGATGGTGCTTCCTTCGTTCTGCTGGCAAGTGAAGAAGCTGTCGAAAAATACAACCTGACTCCGCTGTGCGAGGTAGTCGGCATCGGTCAGGGTGGTGTGGATCCGTTAACAATGGGTCTGGGACCTACTCCGGCAATCCGCAATGCATTGAAATATGCAGACATGAAGCTGGATGAGGTTGAACTGGTAGAGCTGAATGAAGCATTTGCCGCTCAGTCTTTAGGTGTTGTACACGAGCTGGTGGAAGAGCACGGAATCGATCGTGAAGCATTCCTGGAAAAAACGAATGTAAACGGTGGAGCAATCGCTCTGGGTCACCCGGTTGGTGCGTCCGGAAACCGTATTCTGGTTACACTGATTCACGAAATGATCAAGCGTGATGCGAAATCTGGTCTTGCATCTCTGTGCATCGGTGGTGGACAGGGTACCGCTGTTATCGTAAAGCGCCCATAATATATAAGAAAAGAGGAACTCACACACGGCTCCTCTTTTTTTGTACCCGTTTATTTGAATTTATCTTTCTATAACATACATGCGCTCCCTTTACAAATCATCAAGGATCGGCAGACATAGTTATACCAGCAGAAAGATATGCGCAAGCAGATTGATTCCCATACACAGCAGGATACCAAGTACGGTTGGCAACAGAAAGCTGACGGCAGTCCATTTCCAGCTTTGTGTTTCCTTGCGTATGGTGAGCAGTGTAGTAGCACATGGAAAGTGTACCAGAGAGAACATTAGGGTGCAGATGGCGGTTACCCATGTCCAGCCGTTGTTGACGAACAGCTCCTTTAATACGGCAAGATCACCGATATCCGTCATCGATCCATTTGCCAGATACGCCATGATCATGATCGGTACAACGATTTCATTTGCCGGGAAGCCCAGAAGGAAGGCCAGCAGAATGACACCGTCCAGCCCCATCAGATGAGCAAAGGGATCCAGAAACAGCGATATATGCTGCAGCAGGCTTGCATCCTGAACCTGAATATTGGCCAGCAGCCAGATAATTGCTCCGGCAGGTATGGCAACACTCACTGCCCTGCCCAGCACGAACAGCGTACGGTCAAAGATGGAACGCACGATCACCTTGCCAAACTGCGGTCGCCGATACGGAGGAAGCTCCAGTGTAAAGCTTGACGGCACTCCCTTCAGCAGCGTTTTCGACAAAAAGCGTGAGGTGAGAAAGGTCAGGATGACACCAAATACAATAACGCCCGTCAACAGCAGTGTTGACAGAAGACCATTCCACGGTGCCGCCACCACCCCTGCAAAGAACATCGTAATAATACTGATCAGCGTAGGAAAGCGGCCATTGCAGGGTACAAAGGTATTGGTGATAATTGCAATCAGACGCTCCCGCGGACTGTCGATAATACGGGCTCCACTGACCCCGACGGCATTGCAGCCAAATCCCATACACATCGTCAGCGCCTGTTTCCCGCAGGTGCAGGCCTTTTGAAAGAAGCCGTCCAGATTAAAAGCGATTCGCGGCAGATAACCAAAGTCCTCCAGCAGTGTGAACATCGGAAAGAAGATTGCCATCGGCGGCAGCATAACGGAAATTACCCAGCCGCAGGTTTTCACGACTCCATCCACAATAAAGCTGGTGATATATGGATTCATACTCCAGGAGGCAAATAGCTGATGCAGCCATACCTGCAGATCCTCAAACATTCCTGAAAGCATTTCGCTTGGAACATTGGCTCCGGAAATGGTAATCCAAAATATTACAGATAACAATACGACCATCCATACCAGTCCCCAGCCTTTGCTGGTAACAACATGATCAATACGCATATCCCGGTTCTGGTAGGATGCATTGTTAAATATAATACATTCTTCACTGATTTCCCTTGCTCTTTCATGCAGGGCGTGTACTACGATATCTTCAAAGCGTTCATACAAATCCTTATCCTTTAAGCGAGCAATCTGTTTTTCCACCTCTGCCCTTGTTTCCTCCTGGTTTTCGATATCCTCATAAAACAGCGTGCTGTCAACCTCCGGATCCAGCAGCTTCAAGGCCGTGAAGCGTGTATTGAGCCGCCGTGTTTTCATAACATCAGCTACCGCAGCAATGGCCTGCTCCAGATCTTTGGCATAACGGACTGCAGCCCCTTGCGTATCACTTACACGGTTTCCCACCTCTTCAATGGCTTCCTTGACATCCTCAAAGCCCTCATGATTGCGTGCGCTCATTTCTACGACACGAACCTTCAAAAGCTTGGCAAGCTTTTCCGTATCAATCGTAATGTTCTTCTTTTTGGCTTCATCCATAAGATTTAAAACAAGTACGACATGATCTGTGATTTCCATCGTTTGCAGAACCAGGTTCAGGTTACGTTCAAGAACAGTGGCATCACAGATAACCAGGCACACATCGCATGGCTCAAAGCACACATAATTTCGTGTAACCTCCTCCTCACTGGAGTGTGCAAGCAGGGAGTAGGTTCCAGGAAGATCTATCATCTGATTCTGGCGATACCTATGTGTATAGTGTCCTTTCGCAAGCTCCACCGTTTTCCCCGGCCAGTTACCGGTATGCTGATTCATGCCGGTAAGCTCATTGAATACCGTGCTTTTACCAACATTGGGATTTCCAAGCAAAGCAATGGTATATCCCTTGCGCTGCTTCAAGTACATTTCATTGATATTGTCGTTCGCCTGAACGAGCTTTTCAAACAGCATATGCAGCCTCCTTCCCTTTTATCAGAATCCGCTCACTGTCTTCACTGCGTAAAGCGATTTTACAGCCCTTGATCAGATAGGCACGCATATCCCTGCTGGGACTTTCCAAAACCGGTGTCACTCCAGTGCCCGGTACGAACCCAAGATCCATCAGCCTGCGTTTCATCAAAGCTGTATGCTCGATATCTACCACAAAAACCTCTTCGTTGAGAACAGCATCTTTTAAACAGTTCATTTCTACCCTCCTGCACCTATACTATCAACCTACGGGCAAATGCGCCTCCACAAATGCCTACAACCACCATCTCCCTTTCCGTAAGCAGGCAGAAGCAGCAGCGTCAAAAAGTGGAGTTTCTCAGGTATGCTGCTTACAGGAGACTGTGCAAATACTTAAAAAAATGATAGAGGTACCCCAGCACATACGCAATAAAAGCTGACAGCATAAGCGGCTCTTTTGCTCAGCTTGCTGTCAGTGCCACATAGCTGTAATTTCTGCAATGTAAATGGAAGACTGCTTAGAAAGGTTCACTAAAAAAGGAATGCCGCCATGATATCACGCGAACACTCCTGTCTGTATTTATGAGTTGCTTTTCATGCTTACCCAGCTTTGCTCTTAAGAAGCTCCATATCGCTGCTCATATGTGCCAGATCCTCACGTATAGCGATATGCTGTGGACACAGTGCTTCACATTTCCCGCATTTCTTACACTGGCTGCTTCTTTCTTCCTCCTTCATTTCTTCAAAATAACGTTTTCTTGCCACTTCCGTATTTCCATATTTTGCATGCTCATTCCAGATGCGGAAATTCTTTGGAATATCCAGACCAAATGGACACGGCATACAGTACGCACAGCCTGTACAGCCGTTCATCGTTCTCGCCTTGATTTCTTCTGCGATTTCCTTAATCAACCCCTGCTCCGCTACGCTCAGCGGTTTAAAATCTTCAAAGGTTGACAGGTTATCGAGCACCTGCTCCATGGTGGACATGCCACTGAGTACCACCTTAACATTTGGCTTACTGGCTACCCAGCGAAGCGCCCAGGAGGAGATGCTGCTATTGGGTGCAGCCTCCTTTAAGCGTGAAGCAAGATCCTGTGGCAGCTTGGAAAGCGAGCCGCCCTTCACCGGCTCCATGATGACCATCGGAATTCCCAGTTTCTCAGCCAGGGCATAGCCGCGATCTCCGGCCTGCTCTTGTGTATCCACATAATTATACTGTATCTGGCAAAAATCCCATTTGCGATAAGTCAGTATCTCTTCAAATACGTCGTATTCATCATGAAAGGAAAAGCCGAAATTCCGTATTTTTCCCTGCGCTTTTAATTCTTCACAATATGCAAGAATGCCCAGCTGCTTTGCTTTTTCCCATTTCGCCTTATCTACCGCATGGAGCAGATAAAAATCCACATACGTTACATCAAGGCGCTTCAGCTGATTTTCAAACATCGCTTTCGCATCCTCCAGCGTGTTCAAATCCCAAAGCGGCAGCTTTGTTGTCAGATAGTAGCTGCTTCTATCGTATTTTTTCAGCACACGGCCTACAAACGGTTCACTATCTCCATGATGATACGGAAACGCTGTATCGATATACTTCACACCATGTGCGATTGCGGTATCCAGCATCCGTTCAGCTTCCGCCTCATCAATCTTCCCCTGTGCATCCAGCGGGAAACGCATACATCCAAATCCCAGCAGGGATGGCTGATACTCCTCATTCAGCTCTCTGTATTCCATACTTCAAACTCCTCCTTTAACCAGCATCTTATAATACCTATATTATAAACGCAGAGGAAGAAAAAGGAAACAGAGCAGGCAAAAATATCTTACAAAAAGCTGTCCGACACTTACAATGGTGTTTCAAAATGCAGGATACAGTTCAGGGAAAGCTATTGTTTCCTTTGCAAGCCATCCTATCTGAACAATGAAAGCTGCAAATCATCAAAATAACTGGGGCACATCCCTTGCTTGCTATGCTGTCTATAGGGTCTGATTTGTCAATGCTGCGATCTCATAACGAGTATCTGAGAAATAAAAAAAGGATAGAAATCATCCAATCAAAGCTTGGTTTCTACCCATTCGCTCGGTGACTGCAGATAGATGTTTCGATTAACAGGCTGTTTAAACTCATCGTTCATTGACTTCCTGTATTTTTCAAGAAACGCAGTTCTCTGTGAAAACGGCCTGCACCTTAAGCCTGTTACAACACACAAGGCACTGGATCTCCATGGCATGTATACCCTGTATCATATCAGGATATTATTTCTATTCATACAGACGCTGCAGCCACGTTATGTTCTTGTTTATAAGCACTTAATTCCTGCAGGTCATACGGTGTCATCTGATATACGTAATTCAGCCAGTTGCGATACAACAGATTTGCATGAGAACGCCATGTTAAAACAGGCTCCTGCTGTGGATCATCCTCAGGGAAATAATTAAAGGGAAGCTGAATTTCCTTACCCTGCGAAAGATCGCGGAAATATTCCTGCGCCAGTGTTTCCTTGCCATATTCCAGATGCCCCAGGATATAAATTTCCCGGAAATCTCCGGTCGCAACAATATTGCTGCCGGTTACATCCGAGCGGGATAAAATTTCAAGGGCTTCCTGCTTAGCCAGTGCATGTTCATCAATGGCAGTATGGCGGGAATGCGGCGTGTAATGTATTTCATCAAAGCCATTTGTCAGAAAATTGTATTCATCACATAACGTTTGCGGATAAATACCAAATACCTTCTGCTTCATCAAATGCTTCTGAATATGATAATGATAATACAATCCTGCCTGTGCACCCCAGCAGATATGCAGCGTGGAGTACACATGAGTTTTGCTCCATTCCATGATTTCACAAAGCTCGTCCCAGTAATCGACATCCTCAAATTCCAGATGCTCCACCGGTGCACCGGTTATAATCAAACAGTCATAACGGTTCTTTTTCAGCGTCGAAAAATCATCATAGAACTTCAACAGATGATCAGCACTCGTGTTTTTGGAAACATGATTGCTGACCATCATAAAATCGATATCCACCTGTAATGGGGATTTGGATATCAGACGCAGAATCTGTGTTTCCGTTTCAATTTTTTTTGGCATCAGATTGAGGATAACAATTCTCAGCGGGCGGATATCCTGCTTTCTAGCTACATCCTCTTCCAGTGCAAAGATTTTTTCACTTTCCAGAATCTGCTTGGCTGGCAGGCCATTCGGTATATTGATCGGCATGCTGTTTCATCTCCTATATCTGTGCGAACGCCTGTGTTAAATCTTCCAGGATATCATCAATATGCTCTATCCCGCAGGACAGTCGAATCAATCCCGGTGTGATACCGCAGTTTACCAGCTGTTCATCCGTAAGCTGCCGGTGTGTTGAGCTTGCCGGATGCAGAATACAGGTGCGAATATCCGCAACATGGACTTCCAGAGATACCATCTTCAAATGATCGATGAAAGCAGCTGCGCGCTCTCTTCCTCCCTTGATGGAGAAGGAAATAACGCCACAGCATCCCTTCGGCAGATATTTTTGTGCCAGGGCGTGATATTTATTCTGCTTGAGACCCGGATAGTTTACAAATTCCACCGCGTCCTGTGATTCCAGAAATTCAGCCGTTCTTTGTGCATTCGCACAATGACGTTCCATACGGACTGCCAGCGTTTCCAGCCCCAGATTCAACAGGAATGCAGAATGCGCAGCCGGATAACAGCCCAGATCACGCATCAGCTGAACTCTGGCCTTGGTGATATAAGCTGCTTCCTTGAAGGTATCCGTATACACGATACCATGATAGGAGGCATCCGGTGTGCTCAGACCCGGGAATTTGCCGTTTGCCCAGTTGAAGGTTCCCCCGTCAACGATAACACCGCCAATCTGCAGGGCATGTCCATCCATATATTTTGTTGTGCTGTGAATGACGATGTCCGCACCGAAACGAAACGGCTGACACAGGACAGGCGTCGCAAAGGTATTATCGACAAACAGCGGAATATCATGTGCATGTGCGACACTGGCAAATTTCTCAATATCCAGTACATTCATGGCAGGGTTTGCCATAATCTCTCCAAATACCGCTTTCGTATTCGGGCGAATCAGCTTTTCGATTTCCTCTGCAGCCGCATCCGGATCCACATAGGACACTTCGATGCCGAATTTTCGGAAGGTGATAGACAACAGATTGACTGAACCTCCGTAAATGGTAGAGGAAGCAACCAGATGGTCTCCGCTTTCCAGCACATTCATTAAAGCAAGGAAGGTTGCGGACTGTCCGGATGTTGTACAAAGTGCTCCGACACCACCCTCCAGTGCTGCGATTTTTTTCTCTACCGCATCCACCGTCGGATTGGAGATACGGGAATACATGTGTCCCTCCGCTGTCAGATCAAACAGCTGTCCGACAAAGTCTGTAGAGTCATATTTATAGGTCGTACTCTGGTAAATCGGCAGAACACGAGGTTCTCCGTTTTTCGGTTCATAGCCTGCATGCAGACATTTCGATTCAATTTTCATTACAATTACCTCACCTTTCACTGCGTATTATTTTACTATTTTTATGAAAATTATTCAATCCGTAATGAAAAACTTTCAGAAATTTTAAAGAGATTTCACATATTCCAGAACTTTCATAATTTCCATGCTCTGCCGCTCTCCCAGAATCGGGCTCTCCAGCAGCCCCTGCTGTATGCATGCCGCCGCATGCTCCACCTCTCCGGTAAAGTCGGATTTCATGTCAACCTCGATGGGGGTACAGATACCATCCCTTTTTAGAATCGCTCGGGTATTCTTCCAGAAGTTTTCTGTCTCAATGCTTCCCTTACTGCCATACAACACTCCGCGGTTATCCATCCACTGCTTCCAGCCGCTGCGCACACTGGCAATTACGCCGTTATCGTAGGTGAGCAATGCCTGTGTGAACATATCATAGCCCCCTGCTGCACAATCCTTGACCGCCTGAATGTCAGAGATACATCCATCGGAAAACCAGTTCGCATAACAGATCGGATACACACCGACATCATAGACGCTGCCGCCTGCTTCTTTAGAGAAGCACCAGTGATCCTCCTCCATTTCTGAAAGATCGATTGGATAGGAATAGCTGCCCTCCACATACCGCAGCTGTCCAATCACTCCTTCCTTCACCAGCTGCTTGAGTTTTCTGTTCAGCGGCGTAAATAATGTCTTTTCTGCTTCCATCAGAAACAGATTGCTGCTGCGTGCCAGCTCAAAGCACTCCTTTAGCTGCTCAGCATTCGCCACCAGCGGCTTTTCACATAAAACATGCTTTCCATGGCGCAAAGCGTTTTGAATATGCTCGAAATGCAAATGATTTGGTGTGCATATATATACCATCTCCACCTGCGGATCCTGCAGGAGTCTTTCATAGCTGTCATAAATTTTCTGAGCTCCATATAGTCTCTGAAATTCCCCTGCTTTTTCTAAGGAGCGTGAGCCAACCGCATACAGCTCTGCGTTTTCTGCATAGCAGATTCCCTTAGCTACTCGATGCGCAATCTGCCCCAGACCCATAATTCCTACACGTATCATCGTATGTCCTCACTTTCTGCTCTAATTTTATCGCACTTTTGTATAATAGAAAAGGTAAATATTTTCCAATTATGATAGAATAAAGATATCATACGACAGGAGGAGATTCAATGAAATATGAAATTATCGGCGGACAGCTGCCGGCCGTTGTCTGCAAGCTGGATCGCGGGGAAAAAATGTTTACTGAATCCGGTGGAATGTGCTGGATGGAAGAAGGGTTCTCTATGGATTCCAATACCCGTGGAGGGCTGCTGAAGGGACTGGGACGTGCCATGTCCGGCGAGTCTATTTTTCTAACCACGTATACCAGCAGTCACGACCATGCGGAAATCGCCTTCGGCTCCAGCTTTCCAGGTAAGATTCTGCCGGTTACCCTGCATGATGGAAAGACGCTCATTGTTCAGAAAAACGCCTTTCTTGCTGCAGAGGACGGTGTGAATCTACAGGCACATTTCCGCAAAAAGCTGGGTACCGGATTTTTCGGCGGTGAGGGCTTTGTCTTACAGAAGCTGACAGGAAACGGTACAGCCTTCCTTGAGATAGATGGAGATATCATCGAAAAAACACTGGCTCCCGGTGAAACCTTGCAGGTGGATCAGGGGTATATCGCCGGATTCGAGGAATCTGTACACTTTGATATCACAACGGTAAAGGGATTGAAAAACAAGTTTTTCAGTGGTGAAGGGATGTTCCTTGCGACGTTAAGCGGTCCCGGCAAAATCTGGCTGCAGACAATGCCATTCAGTGTTTTGGCAGACCGTGTAATTTCTCTGGTGCCTAAAAATTAACCAAACACCTTCTCATATGCTGCATAAAAGTGTATGAGAAGGTGTTTTTATCAGGCCGTGGTTGATATCCAAATCTCTTGCAGTATAAACGATGGAAACAGCAAGATAAACAGCTTTTACAGATTTGAAAGGGATATGCGTATATCAGAGCTATCGTAACGAGGTTTTCTTCCGGTAAAAGTAATGCCTTGGTCAATATTCACCATTGACATTTGGAGAAACTCATAAAACCATAACGTGAGTGAGTATCAGGCTATAACAAATCAATCCCCAAGATATCTCTTGTATTTTTACAGGCTCTCACAGAGGAATAGGAGCCTATCGGTAAAAAAAACGAAAAAAATTAAAAAAAGTGTTGCATAAACTAAAAAAATAGTGTATATTATTAGAGCAATCAAGAGATGCGGGTGTAGTTCAATGGTAGAACTTCAGCCTTCCAAGCTGACTACGTGAGTTCGATTCTCATCACCCGCTCCATATATCAAATAAGCCGATAATTATCGGCTTTTTTTGTGCTTTTTGAAAACTTGACCAACGATTTGACCAACTTTATGGCTGTACTGAAGAACACCTGCGTGTTTAGACAAAAGCGTAGCTTCCTTTACAGATAAGGGTATTTCTAGATACAGCCCTTAAAGGCTTCCGATTCTATAGCCACTCAAAAATCACAGAGAACCCTACCGTTTTTTTATACAGAAATATGCAGCATAAGAGAAAGTGCGCAAAAGCAGGCTGTCTACATGCTGCCATCGCTATCAATACGCTGATGCACATCTTATTTTATTCTTATATTACAGAGCTTTAAGTTCTAAACACAAACTTTTCTATCCTTCTAAGCGATATGTTCGCCCTTCAGAAAGCGTTTATAAAACAAAGGAGATGCCGTATAATTCATTTGAAAATGGTGATAAGTAATCAGCGGGAGTCATGAAGCATTTGATTTTCGCTTTTTCTTATCAGGATGTGCCTTATGAAAAAAACAAAGCGTATTCTTTTATCATAAATCATGGAATACTTTGCGGAATACCAGCAGCAGGTACCATCCTTTTTACGTTTTTTCATCTCGAAATAGCCATGCGGTTCCCCGGACAGCATCGCATTATAAAAGCGTATGAATTCCGGTATGCTTCCTCTCTCTACCGTACCGTCTTTCACAATACTCATTGGCACTTCATACATAATCTGCGAAAGGTCAAAGTCTTCGCTGATCTGCGGTGGCAGCGTTAACCTGCATTCCTCAATATCAAAGGTATACATCAGCTGATCCTACTGCTGCCTCCCTTTTACTATATCGAATGTCTGCAGTATTGTATTGCAATGTTTAGGTAATCTGTAATTTATGGAGCTGCAGGACAATCACAAATGGCAAATTTCTCACAGCCATGTCTCTGCTTCTAAACATCAGAAGACCGATCTGGAGAAGAATTCTTAACAGATAAATCCCAGAATCATGAAAAAAGGATCCATATCATCGTAAAAAAGATGAAAGTGACCCTTTTTGTTTATCCTGTTGTTTTTTCGTCAAAGCAGGAAGAAATCTTCAGTAACCCCAATCTTCTGCAGGTTGGGCGAAAGCTTCAACTGCTGATAACTGCTTTCTAAACGTGTATGGACTTATCAGCGAAGCATTGTTTTTGCTGCGACTGCGAGAACCTTTGGATTTTTATGATACGGTGTCACCGGGCACAGCTTCTTCTCAATACCAAGCAGTCCGTAAACTGCCATACGTGCTGCGCGTACAGAATATTCCTCCGTGAATACCATATCCTCCGGAATCTCCACAAATTGTGAAATCATGGCAAAATTGGTAGAGCCGCTTGGGATAACCAGCGGACGATCACTCATCGCTCTTGGCTGGAATTGTGAATCGATATACGGCATCATGCATGGGATGACGTTCACTACGGATTCCATGATATCCTTCGTATTCTCTTCAAAATGCAGATGGTGAATCAGCTCCATCAGGATTTCCTCACCGCTGCACTCCCGCATCGGTTTTTTCACGTAATCACCAAGCGCATCCGTATACAGGCCATAGCCCCAGAAAATTGTTGTATTGGCATCCTGTGCCTTGAAATGAGGCTGTGCTGCCACTACAATGGACATCAGCCAGCTGGAATCCTTAAAGGTCATAAGTGCACCACTGCCCGGAATATTGCCGGAGAACTGCTCAATCATTTTCAGCATCCTGTTCCCTTTCATTGTGACAGTGAAGCTCTCCCAATTGGTCTCCTCCGGCTTACCAAAGAATGGCGTTGGATCGCCCAGAACCGGCTTCTTTTCTGCAACTCGTTTCCACAGCTGCGCTGAAATCGGATCCTTTGGTTCATAAGGTGCCGGTGTTTTAAAGTCACCAAGCGTTGCACAATCCGTCATACAGCCATTTGTCATAATACATAAATCACTGTCCTCCAGATGGATGGTGCGCTGTTTTCCATTTTCCAAGAGATGAATATCTGTAACTGTTACACTGTCTTCCTTAAAATCCAGATCCTCGACAACAGCACGAATGCTGAAGTCCACACCAAAGCCCTCCAGATATGCCTTTAACGGAAGAATCACAGATTCATACTGGTTGTATGGTGTTCTGGTTACTCCCTCAAGCGTTTCAATACGTGGAAACTCCAGAATCATACGATTCATATACCGGCGGAATTCAAATGCACTGGACCATTTCTGAAAAGCAAAGGTTGTCTGCCACATATACCAGAAATTTGTAGTGAAGAAGTGCGGACTATCCTTAAACCACTGTTCAATGGTTACATCATCCAGCTTTTCTTCCGGTGTTGCAAGCAGCTTTGTCATCAGAAAGCGGTCGGTATTGTTAAACTGCATGCTGCGCACATCCTGAATCACGCCATAACGATCCACCAGTCTGGCCTGCGCATGCGTTGGATGCAGGTGATCAAAATTCAATATTTCTTCGGTCACACTTTTTCCCGGCCAGTCCAGAGAAGGAATGGAGGAAAACAAGTCCCAGAAGTTCTCATAGGTTTCCTCATTCAGCATTCTGCCCCCGCGGCAGACAAACCCATTCTGCATCGTCCCTGCACCGTCATTGCTTCCGCCAAGGATGCTCATCCCTTCCATGATATGAATATTCTCTCCATGAAAGCTGCCATCCTGAATAAGGTAAGCCGCTGCCGATAAGGAAGCCAGACCGCCGCCAATCAGATAGGCCTGCCGTTCCCCTTCTCTTCCGCTGCTCACCATGCTCTGGGCACTCTGTTCGCGTTTCTTCGTAACATGACGCACTGCCGTTGCTGCTGCAATACCCGCTGCAGCAGCCGCTGCACCTGCAGCAAGTTTCTTTGTCTGTCTCTTCATACAAATCTCCTCCTATGTTTTGATATACATATGCTACTTCTATCTGGTTTCAGTATAGCGCGTTTTCATGCCTGTGTATTTATACAGTTTTAATACTTTGTCTGTTTTCTTTTAGTATATGAAAAAAAGCGAAAGCCATGCGCCTTCGCCGTCACATATTTAACTTTTTACGCATGCGTTCCGAGTTACTCGCATACATCAGTGCAGCTTCCTTATCAATTCTGCCTGCTTCATACAGCTTCATAAGACTCTCATCCATGGTTATCATTCCCTGATCCCTTCCTGCAATCATGGAATTTTCCAGCTGATGAATTTTTCCTTCCCTGATTTGCGTACGAATCGCCGGATTGACGATCATAATTTCAAAAACAGGTATGATACCCCCATCCGTGGCCGGCACCAGCTGTTCACTGATAACAGCATGCAGCGTCATGGACAGCTGTACGCGAATCTGCTGCTGCTGTTCACTTGGAAATACATCAATCATGCGGTCAATGGTATTGGCTGCCCCCATGGTATGAAGGGTCGATAAAATTAAATGTCCGGTCTCTGCGGCAGTAACTGCCGTATTGATCGTCTCAAGATCCCGCATTTCTCCAACCAGTATGACCTCCGGGGCTTCCCGCAGGGCAGAACGCAGCGCGTTTAAATAATCCTGTGTATCGTGATACACCTCCCGCTGAGAAACAATGCTTTTTTTATGGGCGTGCAGATATTCAATCGGATCTTCTATCGTTATGATATGTACGTTGCGGCTTTCGTTGATTTTATCAATGATGCAGGCGAGCGTCGTTGATTTTCCGCACCCAGCCGGTCCGCTTACCAGAATCATTCCCTTTTTCACCGCCGCAAGAGATGTGATGACCTGTGGTATATTCAATTCAACAGGATCGGGAAGTTCAAAGCGGACAACGCGCAGAACCGCTGCCTGCGAATTTCTCTGCAGATAGACATTGCAGCGAAACCGCCCGACATCCGGTATGGAAAAGGAAAAATCATCATCCTTTTTTTTGAGAAAATCCTCATAGGTATTCTGCAGCGCATACTGATAAATTTCCTGAATCAGCTGAGCTGTGTCATTGGGCATCAGCCTGGTTTCCTGCATGGAGTGAATTTCTCCATTGATTTTAAAGGCATATGGATGCCCTGCTACTAAAAATATATCCGAAGCATCCCTTGCGATTGCTTCCTTCAGCATCTGTTCGATTGTCACCATCACAGTGCATCTCCCTTCGTAATTGTTTTCCATGCTTTTATATGAACAGCACTTCCCTGCTTCTGCAATCTCAGCTGCAGCTGCTGTGCATCCTGAACCGGTATTGTCACAAGCAGCTCATCCTGCTCCCAATCCGTTTTCATCGCATATTCCTGCAGCAGCGACTGCACCCTGCTTTGTTTCAGACTTTGCTGCAGGGTTTGCTTTGGATACTGCCGGAGTTCATCAATCAGCAGCTGTGCTCCCGCATCACTTTTGGCAACTGCCTCCTGATACAGCTTCTCTCGCTGTGCAATTTTTTCGTTTTGTAATGAGCGTGTGTACGAAAGTACTGACAAGATCATCATACACAAAACGACGAAAATCATGAAGATACTGGATGCTCCCAGACCAATCTGCACGCCGCGCTTTTCAAGCTTCATTTTTGAACGCCCCCTTCCAGCAGAAAGGGAAGACGTACAAGCTCTTTGTCATCGCGGTAAATACAAAGCTCACAAAGTGCCCGACCACTTTTTTCAACCGCTTTCTTCTGTTCAATTTCAACCCGATAATATCCTGCCTGCGAAGATGACCGGTTTCCGTTCTCATCCAAGTAAAAGATTTTCTTCTGCATTGCCTGCTGTACCTGGGGAATCTTTCGCTGTGCCACCAGATTTTCTCCATATTGCAGCGCATTCCGCGTATCTGCAGCCAGATTATTTTTATCCTTTGCCGTTCCCAAAACGAGCACACAAACCGCACTCGCCAGGGTAAAGAAGAAAAGCACAAAGATGAGCTCCATCAGAAACGATATCGATTTATTTGCATGACTCTCCCGCATAGCGCTTCCTCCTTACTCACTCTTCAGCTCCATCATCATACGGCTGGCTTTCCCCTGCTCATCGTGGATGCTCACTTGCAGCAGACCTCCATTTTCCTGTGCTTCAAAGTCATAAACGGTAAACAGTGATGTCCCTGCAGAAAGCATCGGCTTCACTTCCTCACTCGCATACAGCTCCCGCAGCTTTCCCTCATATTCATATATATAGGTAACAATACGTTCTTTCTTATCGTGTATTACAATCGCATCCGTGTCCTCCAGCTGTCTCACAGATACGGCCCCGTCTTCATCCGCACTTCTAATTTTTGCGCGAAGATATGCCAGGGGTGTATGCATACGCTCGACCTCTTCCCCCTGCTTAATGATAGCCTGATAGCTTCCGGTCTGAAACAGAAGCACCAGAAACGCACAGATTACAAATACAGTAAATAACGATAGAGAGAACAAAATATCAATGGAATGTCGTTGTTTCATGGCTGTTCACTCCTTGGATACACATCCGTATCCGGCATGATATTTGCCCCGATGTAATGATAGCGGATGCGATAGGCATCCTCCTGTATATACAAACCATAGTGCTGCTTCAGATACTCCAGCGACTGGGGGTATGCGCCCTCGATACTGTAGCATTCCAGTGCTGCCTTCTGAATTGCCTCCTTAGCACGCTGTGCATCCTCCCTGCTGAGTCCGCTGTCAGCTGTCGAAAATCCGTAATAGAGCATGACCAGGATTCCCATGAACATAAAAAGCTGCAGACCCAGCATTTTTTTCTTATGTTTCATCATCCGATGGATGACATAATGCTCATCAGCGGCAGCATGACAGAGAGCAGTATGATTCCTACGATTACAGATAAAACAATCACAATGACAGGTTCAATGGTATTCAGGAAGGTTGAGATACTGGTATCCACATCCTTCTCGTATAGGGTGCTCACCTTCTGCATGACCTCATCACTTTTTCCGCTGTGAAAGCCGGTGATGATCATACTCGCATATACTCCCTGATAAAGCGCCTGCTCGCGCAGACATTGCGAAAAGCTTTTCCCCTCCTGCATATCACTGCGGCAGGCATCAATTTTCTTTTGAACCGCCTCATCCCCGACAACATCCGTAAGATACCCCAGCGCCTCCTCCATTTCATACCCGCTCGTAATGAACAGCGACAGCGCATAGGTCATTTTCGCCATGACCATGTTATGGTAGAGCCGCTTTGTCATAAACAGATGGGAAAGGAACGATTTACCTCCTGATTTTCTAAAGGTCACTGCAAGTAGAATCCCCCCCAGCAGGAACAGTGTCAGTATGATAAAGGAGGCTGTGGCAAACAGCTGTCCAAAGCGCATCATGGAGGCGGCCGTCCCCTGAAGGGCAGCTCCCATATGCAAAAGAACCTTTTCAAATATTGGCAGAACCTTCCATACGATAATGCCGACTACCGCCCACATCATCAATAACAGAATCGAGGGATAGGTCAGTGCCTCCTTCAAGGATTGCTTCAGGTCACTGCTGCGCTCATAATATAGCGCCAGCTCCTTCATAACATTATCGAGATGACCGCTGATTTCCCCGATTTCAACCATTTTCTTGGCATACGTGTCGAAATACGGAGCCTCTTCCAGCGCCGCGCTGAAGGAACCTATGACATGTACCTTTTCCAGCAGACATGCGGCAGCCTCCTTCATATGCGGATTATCCGTATCGTCCCCTATAATTTCCAGCCCCTCCTCGACAGATAGTCCGCCTGCGAGAATCATCGACATCTGGGTACAGAAATCAAACATCTCCTCAGAGCGTAATGTTGTATGTGTCATACCGTTTTCCTCCTAGTAGTAATACTTATCTTCATAGTCATCTTTATAATCAATGTCACTGGCATCAAAAGTTGGATCCATACGGCTCCATTTCTTTGCATGCAGCAGAATATCGGGATTGATCCATCCCTTTCCCTCAATATATACCTCAACCCAGGCATGATACTCAATCGTGGTATTTCCCGTTACCAGTCTGGTTGGAATCTGCTGGCTGCGCAGCATCGCCGCAAGCAGAGCCGCATAATCAAAGCATATCCCTTTTTTGCTTTCCAGTGTTTCATCCACGACAGGAAGCACATAAATATCCTCTACTTCCTTCGCCTTTTTCGAATCATAGCTGATGTTATCCACAACATAATTATACAGTGTCGCAATCCGCTTCAATACGGTATCATCATCCTTCGTCAGATCAAAGGCTTTTTTTACAGCCGCTGTATGACTGTCATAGTTCACCGTCTGATTTGGATATAAAAACGGTATCCGCTCATTTTCAAGCTTGACATCCACTGACAGGGTCAATGTGATCGTATAGGTTTTCCCGGAACGATTTTCGAGTACCTTTACCAGATATGTTCCGCTTCCCTGCTCAAAGGGAAAGGTTTCATATTCGTTTTCCTTTGTAAAATCATATGCGATGTTTCCTACACCGTCCTTGGTTATCTGGAGGCGCATCCTTTTTTCAGGCTTGTGCAAAAGCTTGGCCTGCAGATATCCGCTGCTTGTATTGCTGTAATCGATTTGTACCAGTCCGCTGGAATCCACAGCCACCTGCTCTCCGGGGCTGCTGGGCAGACGAAGCTCAGACATTTTCGGACTCGGTGATGGTTCATATTCGCTTGGATACTTCTTACCGTCTTCCTTGCCTGCACAACCGCTGATCAGCAGCAGAGCTGTCAGAAAGCATAGAAAACGTCTGAATTTCATGCTCATACCGCTCTCTCCTTGTTTTGATTATTATAGCATTCTTTTCATCAGGAGAAAAGCTTTCTTACCATATGCCCACAATGAGAAAAGCAGGAGGCAGAAAGTAAAACAGAAACAACTATCTGCATACAGCAAAAAGCTATATTCGCTACCGGAATACAGCTCGTTCCAATTTTCATTGCATCCTGTTTAGGATTATACATTTTGGATATCAATGACAGTATACTATTTTGCCAGTGCATTTTAAAACAGCGCATTCTCCTGATCCGTGTCCTTATTCACCGTTATTGTATCCACTTCACATGATATGAGTCTTAAGAGCAGAGTATCCTTAGAAGCAATTATATCTGTTACTTCCGATCTTCTTCTGTTTTATAATAGTGGAAAGCCATGTTTGCATCCGGCTTATTTATGATATCAAGTCTACATAATCAAATTTAATAAAGTAATCCATATTTTAATTATTTTTCTTTCCCTTCCAAAAGCTTGTTCATGTAACTATCGTGTTTCAATTTGCTCTGCCATCATATTTGTTTCATCTAACTTAAAACATATACAGAATGTTTCTCATCACTGATATTTTCAATTTTGGCGTATTTATCTCTTAAATCAGGATTTAATTTAATAATAGTCATATATTGTCAAAAAAACGATTGATGAATAACATAATTAACCCTTAACACATTTTTTTAAATTTAAGAAAACTATATACAGATTACTCAAATAAATCATCAATCGTTAACAGAATTGCACAATCTATTTCTGCTTGTCGTTTTACTGGTTCCGTATATCCGGATTTACTTACAAAATATAAATATATTTCTTTGATATTTGGAAATGCTTTTGTAGCATTTACGAGATCGGTATATTCTTCAAGAGGCATAGGACTAGATGTGAATTTACACTCCATGAAGATTGCTTTTTTTCCACTTCGATCAATTGCTAAAACATCAACATCATCTTGTGCTTTGATACTTGGATTATTCCCCCACCATTTTCCTATAGAAAATGGAATAAAAGGAAGTTTTCTTTGCTTTGCCTGATGAATTAAATATTCTTTACATACACCTTCGAACACATCACCCATAAGGTTTGAAATATCATTCATAATTTCTTCAGCAGCATCTTTTGCGCCTAACATTGCATAATAAGCGTTGTTTGTAAATTCATAGCGAAACCAAAATCTTAAGAAGTTATCTTTTATTACATAAATTGATTTTTTAGATTTATCGTTTTCGCCACATGGAACTCTTTTTTCAATCAAGCGTAATGTTTGAAGCGTTGTTAAATACTTAGAAACTTTTGTTTGACTCTCGTATATATAATCTGCAATTTCGATGATTCTGTTTCTTCCATTCGCAATTGCAGAAAGTATGGAATTATAGGTGTTTGTTTCTCGTAATTCTGCTTTCAATAAATTTTCAGGTTCTTCATATAAATAGGAACCATTTCGAATAATTTTAGAAGCTATATTTTCTCCAATGGATTTATCAGCATCAAATGCTTCTAAATATCTTGGAATACCACCTAAAATACCATAAGCAATCAACTTATCTTCATTGCTATAGTTAGGAAAGAAATTACTGCTTTCTAAATAATCGAATGGTATTATTTCAAGGGTTGCCGTTTGCCGATCATGTAATGGACTTTTTCTTCCCATGATTTCATTCTCCATGACACTAACTGAAGAACCACAAAGAACTAAAAAGATATTTTTATTCTTCCAGCTATGATCAATGGCATGTTGTAGAAGTGATTTAACAGAAGGGTTTTCTTCAATGATATATGGAAATTCATCAATAATAAGTGCAGTTCGATCCTGTATTTTATTACCAATATACACAAAAGCATCTTCCCAGCTTTTAAATGATGAAATAAATTGCTGATCAAAATAAAGTTGTATTGTTTTTGAGAAATCTTCTAAATTTAATGCATCATTTTTTTCACGTGCAGGAAAAAAGATTGCATTTGTATGTTTTGAAAATTCTTGAAGCAATGTTGTCTTACCAACTCTTCTTCGACCATACATAACTAAAAACTCAAACTTTTCACTTTCGTATAATTCATTCAAATAGTTTAATTCAGCTACTCTTCCTAGCATAGTATCCCTCCTGTTTCGTTTATACACTCATAAATATTATACTCTAAAGTATATAAATATTCAATCGCTATAAACTCTCTTTTTACATAGGACTTCCCTCTTTCCGCATGGTTGTCACCTGTAAGTGCCACTGCGCCTTGATTATTTAAGCCTGTCTACTTGTTCCACCCCTTATGCACGTTCCCTCACGAGTTCGTTGGGCTTCCTTTGCGTTTGGCTGCACCCTTAACGCCATAAGTCTTTCACTCATGCAGAGTAGTTATCATCTCCTGATTTTTGAACAGCTCTTCCTATTAGATACGTATTCAATTTGCATCAGAATTACGAAATCTGTATGTGTAACTGCCTGTCACAAGAAAAACCGGAATACAGCTCGTTCCAATTTTCACTGCATCCTGTTTAGGATTATATATTTTGGATATTGACAGATTACTATTTTGCCAGTGCATTTCAAAACAGCGCATTCTCCTGATCCGTGTCCTTATTCACCGTTATTGTATCCACTTCACACGATATGTGTCTTATAGACCAGAGTCTCCTTGGAAGCAGTTATTATATCTGTTACTTTCAATCTTCTTCTGTTTTATAAAAGAGGAAAGCCATGTTTGCTTCCAGCTTATTTATAAATACCCATCCACGTTTGTCTGTTTATCATAGGATGTATGGAAAGGAGGCAGATATATGGCAAAGGTTATCGTATATAATGTATATACGCAGGCATTGGAAACCTTCTATCTGGAGGAAAATGATCCAATGCCGTATGCATACGATCGAACAATGCTGGTGAGAGAATTCAGAGGATCGTCGCGATCCAGTGTTCTATGGACAACAAATGCGGCAATGGAAGCATGGAATGCAACACGAAGAACCTATGGAGCCCCCATACCTTTTCGGTATGCATTTAAACGAATCTGGGAAGGCGGACATGGGAAGCAGTCACAGCATTATGCAGGTGTTTCCTTCGATGTGGGACAGGCATTGACGCAGGCAGAGCGTAACAGAATCTGGAATACTGCGAACAATCTTGGTGTCTGGGTTTATGTGGAGCCTATTTACATGACACCGACCTGGGTACACTTCGACAAACGGTATGGCACACCGGCCTGCAGTGCCGGATTCCCTGTTTTACGCAGTGGCAGCCGTGGTGTTTACGTTTTGATTCTACAGGATGCATTAAACGCATTAGGCTACAGTACACAGACCCTTGATGGGGTATTCGGAGGAAATACACGGAATGCATTAGTTGCATATCAGCGTGATAACGGACTCAGTGCAGATGGTGTAGTCGGATGTGGAACCTGGACAAGGATCGTTAATGAGGTAGTAGGAATCGGAAGGACTCCAACGGTTATCGATCCGTAGAAAAAAAAGCGTGAGTATGAGTTTACTCACGCTTGTACATAAGAAGTTTTATTTTCTATGATGGAGAATCCATACAATTTCCATAAAAAAGAAAAAGGATGAAATAACTTCAGACCTGAAGTCTTTGTTCTCTATTTCTTGGAAACTGTAGTCAAAAGGTGGTGTTTACATGGTTCACTCCATTACAGATTAAAGGATAGAATTAAAAAAATGAAAAGCAGAAAATTCCATATTATCTGGATCACTGCCCGTAATACTGCCATGAATGACTCTGATGTAAATTCACTTGTGATTCGTGGGCAGAAATTAGATTCTGCCGTTATTTTTTCGATTGCAAAAGATGTATATGAGCAACCTGGAAAAAGTAGATGTATATGAAGGCAATGAAATCACTAGAAAAACACCATTATTTTTTTCTTTTATGAAAAAAGGAATTAGATTGGAATGAATTTTTCCTTATGCTGATCCCTTTTATTTCAATCAAACAGCTGTCTGACTGCAAATCTGTAAGCTAACAGGGATTGCATACATAAAGGCTTCCACCGGTACTCTATTCACTGACATCGAACTGCCATAATATAAAAAGATTTCAGAACACATCCTCTGAAACCTTTTTCTTACAAACATGATGGCCGATGTCATTTTTTAGGACTACATGTCCCTCTGCTACTCACATGAACCTGAATACCGTTTTTAAGCGGTGCTATAAAAAACCCGGTAATAACACCAAGCAGAAACGCATTCAGTAGATACGACTTCTGACGCTGTACCATGAAAGCTCCTCCTGTAATCCCCTACAGAATAGCACGAAACATATACAAACGCAAGTCTGATTCCCTATATCCTTATGTATGGAATCGCCAACAGCTCCATCACCACCGGTTCCTGTTCCTTTGAAAACGTGCGGTACACCTGACGGCTGTAAACCTCACCGCTTCGCTTCAGATTATGCTCCCTGAAAAATGTGCGAACGGTTTCCGTTATTCCAGCATCCGTCTTTAAATTGTCAAATGTGCATAGAACAGCATGTGCTGCACTGCGTAAGTGAAAATATGGATTCTCACAATACTGTGCATATTCCGCACAATCCTTATAAATTCCAAACCCCTTTTCACTTCTCCAGACACCATTCTCTTCATAATAATGAACGCTTTGGAAAAAAAGATCCGCATGATTGGAAAAATTGTGAAATCCCTTTGGCTGCTCCTGTGCAAAGGAGGACTGAATGCAATGCTGTGTTGATATGAAATACATATCCGGGCGCATTCCGTAAATGCACCTTCCCTTTGATTGCTCTGCAGTCTGTAGGATATCCAGACAGTTCATCAAATTGCTTGTTTTCATCTGCAGAATTCTCAGCCGCTCCTGCGTTGATTGCAGAGTTTCCGATATCACCTGCTCATAGGAATGCAAAGAACCATTCAGAAACTGCTCCCGTATCAGCTGCAAACTGATTCCCATCTGTGATAAACGTTGTATGTACAGCAGCTGGCTCAGCTGCTCCTCGGTAAAGTATCGGTAATTGGTCTGCGGATCCTTTTCCGGTTTGATGAGTCCCATGCGCTCATAATGTCGTATTGCCTCCGTAGTAACACCCATAACCTTTGCAATATCGCCGATTTTATAAATCATAGCATTCACCCCCAGCTATTGTAATCCTCTTTCCAATTTCTGTATAGTAAAATAATCGATTTTAGCTGCTGTAGTCACGATCTGTGCTCATTTCTCAGAAACCGGATTTCACACTCCAGCTCATAGCCGCTATGCTCTTTGACCTCCTGCTGAACTCTGTGAATCAGCTCCAGAAAATCCTGACTGCTGGCAGCCCCGCGATTGATAAGGAAGCCGGCATGCTTTGTGGATACCTGTGCATCATGCACCTCTGTCCCCATCAATCCAGCATCCCGTATCAAAGCAGAAGCATAATTTCCCTGTGGCCGTTTAAATGTGGAGCCTGCACTATAGGCATCCAGCGGCTGCTTTTCTCTTCGCCGCCGCATCAGCTCCTCCATTTGTGCCAGGATTGCCTCCTGTCTTCCAGGAATTAGTGCATACACAGCTTCCAGTACGATACCTCCATGCTTTGAAAAACGACTATGCCGGTAGGACAGCTCCAGCTGTGCTGCACAGCTTGTATGAAGACTCCCGTTTTCATCCAGCCAAACCACTTCAAGCAAAACATCCTTTGTTTCTCCGCCATACGCTCCTGCATTCATGTAAACGGCCCCTCCGACACTTCCCGGAATTCCACAGGCAAACTCCAGACCGCTCAGAGAATGCGCTGCACAAAATGCACTTACCGCCTTGATGGCTGCCCCGCTTTGTGCACGCACACGATTTTCCTTCTCCAGTCGGATGCTGTTAAAATTCGTTGCCAGGACGATGACCATTCCCTGAAAGCCTTCATCCATTGCCAGAACATTGCTGCCGTTACCAAGCAGAAACCATTCTATGCGGTGCTGTTTGCATACTGCCAGACACTGCTGAATCTGTGTAATACTGGACGGCTCCGCCAGAATCTGTGCCTCCCCGCCGATATGCAGTGTCGTATATTGCTTTAATTCAATATGTCTTCTTGCCGCAATCCCTTCATCCTGAAGGAACTGGTATGCCTTTTCAAATATATCCACATATATCATCCTCTCCCCTCTATTATATGTGGAATCTGATAATGTTAAATAGAAATGCCCGTAAAATTCATTCTCATCCCAAAAGAACCACGCCACGCAGACATTCAGACAACCCGGTTGATAACAGTTCCTTCCATATACGCTTCGATATTTGCGGACACCAGCTGTAAAAGACGCTGTCTGGTTTCCAGACCACGCCATCCCATATGCGGTGTAATAATGACATTCGGCATTGTGTACAGTGGATTATCCTCACGCATTGGCTCCTCTTCCTGCACATCCAGTGCCGCTTTGGCAATCCGCTTGTTCTGCAAGGCCGCAATCAGCGCCTGTTCATCAATCAGGGCTCCACGAGCCGTATTGATAATAGCGGCGGAAGGCTTCATCATCGACAGATGCACTTCGTCAATCAGATGTCTGGTTTCAGAGGTAAGCGGACAATGCAGAGAAACATAATCACTTTCCTTTAAAAGCTCTGGCAGGGAAACAAAGCGTACTCCCTCCACATGCTCGCGCGGTGTTCTCGTATACACCAGAATTTTCATATCCAGGACTTTAGCAATACGAATCACCTCCTGTCCGATACTGCCGTAACCGATAACTCCCAGCGTCTTATCATTGACCTCGGTATGCTCCACCAGCATATGGTCTGTAAAATTTCGGTAATCTTTATGTTCCAGCATTTGCAGCTGCTCGCGCATGGAGCTGCTAAGGCTTAAAAGCAGCATAATCGCCGTATGTGCCACACGCTTTGTGGAATAAGCGGGCGTATTGCACACAATGATTCCCTTTTTGCGGCAGGCCTCCAGATCGATATTGTTATAGCCGGTCCCTGCTTCACAGATTAAGCGCACACTGTCCGGAAACTGCTCAATCAGCGCTTTGGAAAGCCCCAGCTCCTTACTGACTACAATTTCACAATCCTGAACACGCTGTAGAATCTCCTGTAAATCACTATCCTCATAAGCAACAACATCTCCCTTTATACAGCTGATATCAAGCCTATGATCATAATTGATTCGTGCGATATTTAACATACAGATACGATGCTTCATATTTCCCTCCTTGTTATAGCAGCACATTCCGTAAGCTGTTCCTATAACCTTTTCCTTATACGATAATATTTTATCATGTTTTTCAGGAAATCTGTCCTTTTTCACAAAATTGTAGTATCCTTATGCATGTGAGGTAATCTTATGAAGAAATGGATAAAGCAAACAATAAAATATATACTGCTGGCGATGTTTGTTGCCGGCATGCTCTATTTCAATATCAAGGACCATGCTGCGGAAATCTTCGATACGCTGCAGCATTTGCAGCTACGCTATACGCTTGGACTGATACTGCTCAGTGCTTCTGTTTATGTGATAGGAGGAATCGGAATCTGCGTGCTGTGCAGGAAGGTCAATCCTGCTTATCAAATGAAAAGCGGAATATCCAATGCAATGATTTCCCTTTTCCTGATGAATGTCAGTGCCTCCGCTGTAGCAAAGGCGGCGCAGATGCTGTTATTTAAGGTCAGGAACATATCATGGGAGCAGGGCTGCAGTATTCTCGTCATGGATCAGATTCTGTATCAAATATCCTATATGGCGCTCAGTGCATGTGCTGTTTTCATCAGCTGTGATTTTCTGATCCCTTTATTTCCAAAGGAAAGCATCCTGGCGCTCACCGGCTTTGCAATCAGTATTTTCCCCATCCTTATTGTCGCGCTGCTGTTTCTGTGGCCGGGTGTTTTCGCAGGACTGAGCAAAGGTATCGGCTATCTGATTGACAAACTGCAGCTGCCATTTGACAAGCTGTCCATCCAGCATGCGCTGCAGCGCTTCGCAGATTCTCTGCAGACAGCAAACGGTCTGTATAAAAAGGATTACCGAGTGATGCTAAGGGTTCATCTACTGAACACAGTAAAGCTGAGTATACGGCATTCTCTGCCGCTTCTCATCGCATTCTTTCTGCAAATTGATCTCCGTCTGCAGGATATCCCACTCTTTTTTTCAGCATCCTTTTTTGTAGATCTGATATTATCTGCTCTTCCGGTATATGGCAAGCACGGCGTAGCAGAAACAACCTTTACCCTTATATTTACTCCTCTCGCCGGTGCAGCTCAGGCTGCCAGCATCATGCTGGTATGGCGGGCAATCACCTTCTATACCAATACCGTGCTTGGTGGTATCTGCATGATCCTGTCTCCGGATATCAGCCGCAGCAGTCTGAAGGAAATCAAGCAGAATTCCAAGATGTCAACTTAGCAGGAAGCGTTATAGCTCATGCTGAAACAAATTCAGCAGCTTACAGAAAATGAAGTCACCCATATGTTCGTGATGCTTTGCATTGCCATATCTATGATTATAGCAAATGCATGATCCTATCCGCATGAAAAAGCACGGCTGCATACTTTCTAAATGCAGGCAAAAAAATCTCGAAGCTGTGCATTTCCTAATGAGTTCCCATTTGTATAAGCTTAAAAACCTGAAGAAAGCAGGCTGTTAGACAAAAACTGAATGCCGTATACAATCCGTCATGAATTCCTGCACCCTAAAAAGCTGTCTGAATCACACGTTTGTCCGTGTATGAATCAGACAGCTTTTCTGCAGCTTGCCTCTTTTCAGCCGTTAGTTTTGTATCATCAGCTTTATGATCTCATCATCCGTTTCCTTCATGCCATCTCTTGCCAGCTGACCGACACCCATGATGGTTTCCTCAATATCGCGGCAAACAATACCCTCTCCGCGATAGAACTGCTTTCCCTTTTGATACATCATACAGCCCATGATGCCGGCATCAACCGCCGTTGCTATTTTTGCGGCACAGGAAGGCTTTGCACCGTCACAAATCATACCTGACGTTATTGCGAGTGCATTGACAATGGCATGGCAGATATGATCATAATCTCCGCCCAGCAGATATGCAATCCCTGCACCTGCGCCGGCACCTGCACTGACTGCACCACAATAAGCGGATAGCCGACCGATATATTTTTTCTGATACAGTGTGGAGAGATTGGATATGAGCAAAGCCCGGTACAGCTGTTCTTCACTGGATTGGAGCTCCCTTGCATAGGCGATTACCGGAAGAGAGCAGGTCATTCCCTGATTTCCGCTTCCGCTGTTGATAATAACCGGCAGCTCACAGCCGCTCATTCTGGCATCACTTCCCGCCGCAGCCAGAGCACGGGCACGAATCTGTACACTGTCACCATAGGTAGAGAGTAGCACGGAACCGATATTGGCACCATAGGAATGGGCTAACCCCTCTTCCGCTATGGCGGTATTGCATTGAATCTGTCGATCCAGTATCTCCTTTACATCCGCAAGATCCGCTATTTCTGCAAACTCATAGATACCCTGCATCGAAAACTGCATGGCATCCAGCTGCTCCTGTGTATCCTTGCGTGCCTCTTTGTCCAGCACACACCTTCCATCCTCTTCAATACGTACGATATTGGAATGCTCATTCTGGATACATACCAGTACAGTATGCTTATCTCCGGAAACTCTGACACCGACCTGCAGGGCACAGCTGCACTGCTCATGATGTACATACACTGCTGTCTTTTCAAGAAAAGCTTCCATTTGCGCGATCTGCTCCGTACGGACATGAGAAATAACCTCCAGTCCGAGGGTTGGATCACCGGCGATAATACCAATAGCTGCCGCACTTTGGATTCCCTTGCGTCCTCCGGTATTCGGCACCGTAACGCTTTTTACATTTTTGATGATATTGCCACTGGCATAAATATCCACCTGTTTTATATCTTCCTTCAGGCGTGCAGCTGCCTGCGCTGCCGCATAGGCAATCGCAATCGGCTCTGTACACCCCATCGCCGGAACGAGCTCTTTTTTCAGCAGGGTCACATATCCTCTGTACTGTGCATCCTGTTTTTTCATAAAATTTCTCCCTTTTCGCATTTTGCGTTGACTTCTCTTTAAATGTATTATATCATCACCATATATTTATGAAAATTTTATATATTTTATAAGATGATTAAATTATCTTTATGGGAGGATTTATGGAATTACGTACACTACGAACATTTCAGCGGGTAGCTCAGCTGAAGAGCTTCTCAAAGGCTGCGGCTGCACTGGGCTATACACAGGCTGCGGTCACCATTCAAATTCAGCAGCTGGAAAAAGAGCTGCACACCCGTCTGTTTGACCGTTTCGGCAAGACGATTTCGCTTACGCAGCAGGGAACTATATTTTATGACTATGCCTGCCGCATCCTCGATGAAAGTGAAAAAGCCAAGCTTGCGCTGCAGGAAGCACAGGAGCTGGAGGGACATCTGCGCATCGGCATGACGGAATCCCTGTGTGCATCCTCCTTTCCAAAACTGCTGCATGCCTTTCATACAACGTATCCGCATATCTCCATCAGCGTGGAAACCTCATCACCGGAAATTTTACTGGATATGATGAATCATAATGAGCTGGATATCGTCTATTTCATCGACCGCCGCCAGTATCATCCCGACTGGATCCGCGTCGTTGATGAACCGGAGGAAATCGTGTTTGTCTGCCATCCCTCTCATGCGCTGACAAAACGGAAATCACTGATTCTCAAGGACTTATTACAGGAGGAGCTGATTCTGACGGAAAGTGCAGCCAGCTATCGTTATGAGCTGGATCAGTATGCCCTGTCCATCAAACAGCAGGTGCATCCATACCTGGAAATAGGGAATACAGAATTCATCATACGGGAGCTGTTGAGTGAATGTGAGATTTCCTTTCTTCCCGCCTTCTGTGTGCAGCCCTATGTAGATCAGGGACGTCTGTCCATCCTGCGGCCGCGAGATTTTCAGCTGCGTGTATACCGCCAGATTGTTTATCATAAAAGCAAATGGCTCACACCGCATATGAATGCCTTTTTATCCTTTGCTTCCTAGTGGATCTAAATTTTTGAGCGTTCTGAGAGGTCCCTGTGCACCTGTGTCTAGCCTCTCCTGAGGCTAATGCACAAGATATTTTAAAAGCATAAAAAGACGGCATCTGCCATCTTTTTTCAAGATCGATTCTCAACTGCCTGCACACCGGTGATGATGCCGATGGAATAGATCGTATCCACGCTTGCCCTGCGCGTCAAGATATTGACCGGTTTACGCAAGCCCTGTAAAATCGGGCCAAACATGGTAAAGCCACCCAGCTCGACAGCAATCTTATAGCCGATATTTCCGGCATCGATATTCGGGAATATCAGTGTATTCATCTCCCCGGCGATGGCTGAATGCGGAGCCTTTACCTTTGCGACGATTGGAGAGATTGCCGCATCCACCTGAATCTCCCCGTCAACAGCAAAATCCAGCGGCATCCGTTTCAGATGCTCCGCTACGACGCGCACCTTATCCACACTTTCTCCGCTTCCCGACCCAAACGAGGAATACGATAAAATACCAACCTTCGGTTCAATACCAAACTGCCGTGCTGTTCTGGCACACTGGAGGGTAATCTCCACCAGCTCCTGAACCGATGGATCCACATTCAGTGTACAGTCCCCCATAATATAATGGATGTTATCCCGCTCCAGCAGAACACAGCTGGATACGGTTCGCTCATTCTCGGCAGTCCGAATGAGCTGTAAAGCGGGACGCATGGTTTCCGCTGTTGTTGCGATAACACCGCCAACCAGACCGTCAATATAGCCAAGCTCCAGATACATTGTTGAAAAATAATTGATATCCTTTAGTTTATCCTCACATGCTTCCCTGGTCCAGTCACCACGGCGAATCATCAGCATGCGTGACACCATTTCCGCCTTATTCGCAAAGCTTTCCATATCTGCGATTTCCACACCGCTGATATCAGCGCCAAGCTCCTTCGCATGCCAGAGAATTTCCTTTTTATGACCAATCAGCACCGGCAGTATAAAGCCGTTTTCCACATGCCGTATCGCTGCACGGATCACGTCGGGATTCGCTCCCTCCGCAAATCCGATTCTGGGATGCTTACCCAACAGATGATGCTCCAGATTTTTCATATGCCAATCACACTCACCTTTCTTTACAGCTATTCTACCACCTGTGATAACGCTTTCAAATAAAAACTTTATGAATTTTTTCACAACATTTGGAGAACACGGCAGGTTTCCTGCTTGCAAGTATATGCCAGGTATCGTACAATGAGCATAAAGACAAGGAGCCAAGAGAAGGAGGTGCTGATATGAACGTGATATTTCACATCGACGAAGAAAAACGCTGGCCGCTTGTACAGGGAAATGTAACCCATATGCTTGCCTATTGCGAACAGCTGCAGCAGGATTTCCATATCGAAATCGTCGTTAATGGAAGAGCTGTCCGGCAGCTGAAGGAGGAGGCCGCAGAGCAGCTGGAATACAAAGCAGTTTTCTGTGATTTTATAAAACGCGGTGTCATCATAGCCGCCTGCCGCAATGCCATGAAGGGGCAGAGGATGGAGGAGCAGGAGCTTTTAAACGGTGTGACAACGGTTGCAAGCGGTGTTGTGGAGCTTGCCGTTAAGCAGCAGGCGGGATATTCCTACATCAAACCGTAATCCGGCGAAGGTCGGATTTTTTATTTGAAATAAATGGAAATCCATACTATAATAAATACCACCTGGAAAGGAGGATGCACATGCTGAAAAAAACGGCAGCCTGGATCAGGGAGCATCCCTATGCGCTGTGCCTTCTTTATTTTATCCCCTATCTGATTTACTTTGAGCTTTTGGAGGCCTTTGCGGTTCCCAAATTTATCATACACTGTCCGCTGGATGACTGGATCCCTTTTCATGAAGGCTTTGTTATACCTTATTTTGCCTGGTTCCCCATGCTTGCAGTCTCTCTTGGTTATTTTCTGTTCCACTCGCGAAGGGATTTTCTGGATCTGTGCTTTATTATGTTCACCGGTATGACAATCTGTCTGCTGATCTATACCGTACTGCCCAACGGTCTACAGCTGCGTCCTGCTGTTGTACGTGACAATCTGCTTGCCCGTATTGCCGGAATGCTGTATGCCATTGATACACCGACGAACGTCTGTCCGTCCATTCATGTTTCCAGTACCGTGGCGATTATGATCATTGTCATGCGCTATCAAAAGTTTTCTCATGCGGCACTGGTCAAAGGCTTTACCCTGTTATGCGGAATCGCAGTATGTCTTTCAACCGTTGTACTGAAACAGCATTCCGTCATTGATATCGTTCTCGGAGGGCTTCTCACACTTATCTTATATAAGGTATGTATGCAAACAGACTGGATGAAATATCTGCGCAAACTCCCATATAGGAAGCTTCTATCTCGTAAATCTTAGGCTTTAAAGCATGCAAAAAGATGCAGACCTTCTGCATCTTTTTATAGGGGCTCCATGCGTACATGCTATCTCTCAGGTAATGCTGGCATCATAAATAGACTGTATGGAGCTTTTCAGTAAGGCTTCAAATTCATCATCACTCTGGGTTACGCAAAGTCCCTGTGATAATGCACGGGAGAAGCTCGCAATCAGTCCCGGATTTCTTGCAAGCCTTTCATTCGCTTCATCTCTTGTATACCCTCCGGATAATGCGACTATGCGCAGAACATGCGGATCATTCATCAGCTCTGTGTAGAAACCGTCAACACTTGGAATGGTCAGCTTGAACATAATGATTTCATCTGCTGTCAGCTTCGCCAGATGCTTTTTGATTTCCGCCTTCAGCAATACCTCACAATCCGCCTTATCCGATGCTGTAATATCTACCTCAGGCTCAAGAATCGGCACCAATCCTGCCGCACAGATACGTTTACCGATAGCGAACTGCTGCTCGACGATAGCGCGGATACCATCCGTATTGCTTTCCCTGATAACAGAGCGCATCTTCGTTCCAAAGATATGGCGCTGTTTTGCACGCTCGAGCAGCTCCTCCAGCTGTGGAATTTCCTTCATCAGCTGAACGCCGTTTTCCAGTGGGGCAAGCCCCTTGTCCACCTTCAGAATCGGAAGAATTCCCTTTTGATTCCACAGATAGTCAGCAGTGTACTCGTTGTTCACCTTCCGTTCCATAGTGTTTTCAAACAGAATGGCTGCAAGTATATGCTCGCTTGTAAAGGAAGGGCATGTCAATATTCTGGTTCTCATCTCATGAACCAGATCAAACATCTCTTCATCGCTATGATATGCATCCTCTGCAATACCATACAGTCGAAGTGCTTTCGGTGTACTGCCGCCGCTTTGATCAAGCGCCGCAATAAAACCTTTGCCTGTGTGCATGCGAATACGTTTTGGATCACTCATGATGATACCTCCTTCCATCTATTGTCATCATACCACTTTATGATGCAAAAAAACAGTGCTATTGAGTATTTCAACATATCGGTATGCAGCATAGTCACAGCAGCATCAATGCATTGGATGGAATAAAAAAGGGATATCTAAAGTATCGTAGGAATAAAAAAGCCGGTTCTTCCTATTCAGATGTCCGGCTTTGTGAGTATTCACGAATCATACTGTGCTGTATGTAAAAGCTCATTCGCATGCTTTACGAGTGCTTTGTCCGGAGGCAGGACATCCTTTAGTGCATAGGTATAGCCAAGCTCCTCCCACTTGTAGGCACCCAGTGTATGATATGGCAGAATCTCAACACGCGCTACATTATGCAGAGTCTGCAAAAAGGTATCCAGCTTTTGAAGGTCCTCATCACTGTCATTGATACCAGGTACCAGCACATGACGAATCCAGACAGGCTTACCGATATCAGAAAGATATTTTGCCAGATCCAGAATATTGCGGTTGCTTTTTCCCGTCAGTGCGCGATGCTTTTTTTCATCATAAACCTTAAGATCCAGCAGGATGAGGTCTGTGACATTCATCAGCTCCTGGAATTTATCAAAAAAGTCCCCTTCACCGGTAAACGGATTTCCCGCCGTATCCAGAACGGTGTGAATGTTTTCCTTCTTCGCCTTTTGAAACAAATCCAGAAGAAAGTCAATTTGCAGCAAAGGCTCTCCCCCGCTGACCGTAATACCGCCGTTTTTGCCCCAGTAGCTGCGATAACGCATCGCACGCTTCAGCAATGCTTCACTGTCTGTATCCGGCTCCCCGCATTTCCAGGTATCCGGATTATGGCAATACTGGCAGCGCATGGCACAGCCTTTTAGAAATATAACAAAGCGCACCCCCGGTCCATCAACGGAGCCAAAGGTTTCAATGGAATGAATCGCTCCTTTTACACTCATAAAATCACCTCCATAAACGTAGAAAGGCCTGCTTGTATAACAGACCTCTTTTCTTTGTAACTTACAGACTTGCGTGGCAGGTTCTGGAAATAACATCCAGTTGCTGTTCACGCGTCAGGTCAATGAATTTTACAGCATATCCGGAAACACGGATCGTGAAGTTTGCATACTCCTCTTTTTCCGGATGCTCCATGGCATCATGCAGCTTTTCAATACCGAATACATTGACATTCAGATGATGGGCTCCCTGATCAAAGTAGCCATCCAGAACATGTACCAGATTATCGGCACGCTCATCCTCATTGTGTCCAAGCGCATCCGGACTGATGGTCTGCGTATTGCTGATGCCGTCCAATGCATATTCATAAGGCAGCTTGGTTACGGAATTCAAAGAAGCCAGCAGACCGTTCTGTTCTGCACCATAGGAAGGGTTTGCCCCCGGTGACAATGGCTCTCCGGCCTTACGTCCGTCCGGCAGAGCTCCGGTAGCCTTACCATATACGACATTGGAGGTGATAGTAAGAATCGAGGTTGTCGGTTCAGAGTCACGATAGGTATGACGCTTCTCGATTTTCTCCATAAAGGTCTTTAACAGCCACACTGCAATATCATCCGCACGGTCATCATCATTTCCATAGCGCGGGAAATCACCCTCGATTTCATAATCAATAACCAGTCCGTCTTCATCACGAACCGTCTTAACCTTGGCATATTTGATTGCTGCCAGGGAATCTACGACATGGGAGAATCCGGCAATGCCTGTCGCAAAGGTTCTGCGCACATCGGTATCGATCAGTGCCATTAAGGAGCTTTCATAATAATATTTATCATGCATGTACTGAATCAGGTTCAGGATGTTGACATACAGATCAGCCAGCCATTCCATCATGTTGTCATACTTATGCATAACCTCATCATAATCCAGATACTCGCTTGTGATCGGGCGATATTCCGGACCAACCTGTGCCTTCGTCTTTTCATCGACTCCACCGTTGATCGCATACAGCAGACATTTCGCAAGGTTTGCACGTGCTCCGAAGAACTGCATTTCCTTACCGGTCTGTGTAGCACTTACACAGCAGCATACCGCATAGTCATCGCCCCATACCGGACGCATAACATCATCATTCTCATACTGAACAGAGCTTGTTTCAATTGAGATGCGCGCAGAATATGTTTTAAAGCTTTCCGGCAGATGTGAAGAATACAGCACCGTAAGGTTCGGCTCCGGTGCCGGCCCCATATTTTCCAGTGTGTGCAAAAAACGGAAGTCGGATTTTGTAACCATATGGCGGCCATCCATACCCAGACCTGCCAGATCCAGTGTAGCCCATACCGGGTCACCGGAGAACAGCTGGTTATAAGAAGGAATACGTGCAAATTTCACCATACGGAACTTCATCGTCATATGATCGATCAGCTCCTGTGCTTCACTTTCGGTAAGAATTCCTGCCTCCAGATCACGTTCGATATAAATATCCAGGAAGGTGGAAACACGTCCGACACTCATTGCAGCACCATTCTGTGTCTTGATGGCCGCAAGATAACCGAAATACAGCCACTGAACTGCCTCCTTCGCGGTTGTTGCAGGTCCGCTGATATCAAAGCCGTAAAGTGCAGCCATCGCCTTCATACCCTTTAACGCCTTAATCTGCTCAGCCAGCTCCTCACGCTGACGGATGATGTCATCGCTCATTACACCGCAGCCGCAGTTTGCCTTATCCTTCTGTTTCTGTTCGATCAGATAATCGATACCGTACAGAGCAACACGACGGTAATCGCCAACGATTCGTCCGCGTCCATAGGTATCCGGAAGACCGGTAACGATTTTGTTCCGTCTTGCCAGTCGCATTTCCGGTGTATAGCAGTCAAACACGGCATCGTTGTGTGTCTTGTGATATTCATGGAAGATTTCATGCAGCTTTTCACTTGGCTCATATCCATAGGTGGTACATGCCTCTTCACTCATTTTAATACCGCCGTATGGCATGAAAGCACGCTTCAGCGGCTTGTCTGTCTGCAAGCCGACGACTGCTTCCATATCCTTTAATTCATCCTTGATGTAGCCGGGGCCATAAGAGGTCAAAGAGGAAACGATTTCTGTTTCCATATCGAGAACACCGTTCTTTGCGCGTTCTTCCTTCTGCAGCTTCTGCAGCTCCTGCCACAGCTTGTTCGTTGCTTCTGTCGGTTCAGCCAGAAACGACTCGTCCCCGTCATATGGCTTGTAGTTGTTCTGAATAAAATCCCGAACATTGATTTCCTCTTTCCAGAGGCGGCCTGTAAAGCCTTCCCATTCTTTGCGTTCATTCATCATAAATCCTGCGTCCTCCTGTTTCATTCTGTTATGAAATGGTTTCGTAAGATAAATCATAGGACTGATTCATCCACAAGAAAAGAGCCGACAGTTGTCCCGAGCTCTTCTGCCCAGACGGTCGGCCCCTATACATTATACTCCCTGTGGTCAATTCCACTTCCGTCAGTCATATAACTGAATAAACTGTATCATTTTTTCAGCCGAACGTCAATAGGCTTGCATACAAAATAAGCTTACAAAGTAAGAAGGTCACGATTCACAGCAAATCCACGAAAAGAAGGATCAAACAGAAGTATAAAAATCACACAGGATGGAAAGTCATTCCCCCGTCAAACTATTACATCTTTTCTTTTTTGATCATTCGTTTATAAACTGTGAACAGTAACAAAAGCAGACCGCCTGTCCGCCGTATCGTGGAAACAGACAGTCTGATTGTGAAGTCAGATTTGGGCTGGTTGTAAAGTTATAAGGAAAACAAAGAACTGCAATCTCTTTGTTAGTTTAATCTAACTCCATATATAGAATACTCTTTTTTACAGCATCTGTCAATGAAAACATCCTGAACTCTTTATAAAAAAAGAAGCTGATGATGATAAGGTGCGCAACTTCAGAAAATAAAAACGAAAAGGCTTTGAATTCCTCTCCGTCTTTCTTCATATGTATGTTAATAAACAGTAAAACCGCCATCACTTGCGACAATGCTACCGGTGATGTGTCTTGCCTCATCACTGGCAAAATACAGGATCGTCGCTGCCTGCTCCTCACTTGTAGCATTGCGATGCTGCAGAGTTTCCGTCTTACCGGCAATCATGGAATTCTTCATAAATTCCTGCGGGTCTTTTCCCTGTGCCTTCAATTCCGCAATCTTGGCATAAATCTTCTGCTTTGCGGCTTCTGTCAGCGGTGTATCGGTTCCTGCCGGACAGATGGCATTGCAGGTAATGTTTTTCGCAGCGTAATCCATTGCCGTTGATTTTGTCAGTCCGACAACACCGTGCTTGCTGGCAACATAGGCAGGTCCTGCAGGGGTTGCCCGAATACCTGCCACGGATGCGGTATTCACAATACTTCCACCGGTTTCATTGGTAAGCATGTATTTCACTTCCTCACGAATGCAATAGAACATGGCATTCAGATTGGCATTGACAACGCTGAACCAGTCCTCATCTGTCAAATCTTCGATTTTCTTGGAATCTCCGACGATGCCGGCATTGTTAATAGCGATATCGATACGTCCATACACTTCCATCACTTTCGCATACAGGGCGATGATATCTTCTTTTATAGTCACATCACAGCGCACAAACAGTGCCTTGCCTCCCTGATCCGTAATGGTCTTTTCAATCGCCTTTCCGCGTTCTTCATTTCGTCCAGCGATGACAACGGTTGCCCCTTCTGCACCGGCACGGATACAAACTGCTTTTCCTATTCCGGAGGTTCCTCCGGTTACGACCATAATTTTATCCTTAAAACGTTCTGTATTCATAAAAAGCTCCTTTCTGTTTTCTTAATATTATTATAGCGCTTACAAAGAAAAAATACTACACTTATACAATCTTTATGCAGAGTTGAAAACCGCAGCTGGAAATCCTCCATGCTACGGCTATTTCATTTTATCTATACGCTTTCGTTCCCTTTATTTCTTTATCTCCTTCCTTATGCTTCTTTTTCTTTTTCATACTGCGTTGATGGCTCTAGCATCGCATCCAGTACAAGCTGCGCCATTTCATAATGCAGCTTGCGATAATCCTCCTCACATTCCCATTTCTCGTTCTTGCGACTGACATGAACAGCGAGGCAGTTTGCAGCAGGAATCTGGTATAAGGATGCTAGTATATAAAGTACTGCTGTTTCCATTTCACAATTCATAATTCCCAGACTTGACCATTCTTCAATCATATTGGGAACAGGAAGTGCTTTTCCCTTTATTGAAATACCCCTTCCCTGCCCTATGTAATATGTTTCTGCCGTCAGTCCCAATCCGATATGGATTTTTTTACTGCCGGACAGATGTTTTGCAATCCGACTGACTAACAGCGAATCTGCAACAGCAGGATACGTATCCGGGACATAAGTCGTCATCAATCCTGTTGTTCGTGCCATTCCAGTATTTAAAATGATATCGCCTGGCTCAATATCGTCACGCCATGCGCCGCAGCCTCCGCAACGTACGATTTGTTTTGCTCCATTTTCCAGCAGCTCACTCACACAGATTTCCGTTGAGCCTACACCTATGCCGGTAGAACATACGGATACCTTCTGATTTTTATAATAACCATTCATTAAAAGAAATTCACGATTATTAACAATAATACTACGCTTATCAAACGCTTCTGCAAGAAGTGAAACCCTACCAGGATCTCCAACAATTATGGTCGCTTCCCCCAAATCTCCGTGCTTTAATTCTTTCAAATGTATACTCATATTATCTACCTCCTATGCCTGTGTTTCTGCTGGCTTTGGCTTGTGTATCTGTAGCGTTGTCACTGTAATCAGAGATATACAGTATAACACGGTAAGAAATGCCATGGCTACTGTTAGAGAATAGTTATCTAAAAAGAAACCGATAGCGATTGAGGAAAAACCACCAATAGCACGACCGATATTGAAAATAATATTATTTGCAGTTGCACGGATATGTGTTGGATATAGATTACCAACAATTGCTCCGTAGCCTGCATTCATACCGTTGGCAAAAAAACCTACAATTGCGCCCCCAACCAAAATCAACATTGCAGAATCTGCAAAGGAATATGCAAATACTGCAATCGCAGATGCAATCAGAAATGATGCATAGGCCGTTTTGGCACCAATCTTATCCATAATCTGACCGAAGACCAGCATTCCTAAAGACATACCGATAATGGTTGCTATCATCCAAATTGATGAACCGGAAATACTAAGTCCGGCTTTGTTTTGCAAAATTGAAGGAAGCCAGTTCATCAGCCCAAAGTATCCGGCAACCTGTACAATCGCCATAATGGTCAGACGAATCGTTGTAAAAGCCCTGCCTTCTGTAAAAAGATCACGTATTCCTGATTTTTTAGTAACCGATTCTTTTTTTACCGCCTTCCATGCTTCAGATTCCGGCAGCTTCCAAAGGATAAAAACAGCCAGGAAAATTGGAAGAGCACCAAATACAAATAAACCTCTCCAGCCGAATGTTGGAATAATCAATGCAGCTCCTATGGCAGCAATGATACTGCCAAGCTGTCCTGCAATTGTTACAAATGAAGTAATTCTTCCTCTTTTACCCTCAGCGAAAGAATCCGCAATGATGGACATAATCACACCATACTCTCCGCCTCCGCCGACACCTACCAAAAAGCGCAGCACATAAATGGCAGTTATGCTTGTAGAACAAGCTGTCAGCCCTGTCGCTATAGAGAAAATAGCGACTGTAATTGCAAAAATTTTTACTCTGCCATACTTGTCTGCCAATGTTCCAAAGATGATACCACCGGCCAGCATTCCCAGATTGGTGATGGTGGATATCGCTCCACCTGCAGTTGAGCTGATTGCAAAATCAGCAATAATAGAGGTCAGTACATAGGATAACAGCATCGTACTACAGCTCTGCATTCCCAGCCCGGCCATTGTGGTACCTAATGCCGTTTTCTGATAGGTACTCATATTCATACGTTCTTGACTCATAAAAAGTCTCCTTTCCTTACACCACCATTTTAGATAGAAAAGCGCATTCTAACAATTGTGGAAAGAGCCCAAAAATTACCAGTGATTTCGTGTATCTACACAATTTACACGTTTACTTCTTGTATGATATCATTCAGTAATAAATAAGGTGTATTGTAACCGCAATCATATTATTTATATACCGGTATGATCTGTATCCAAAAACATCACACGAAATTTGTGAATGGGAGGTGATACCGTATGATCTATTTAAGCACGATCATGAGCAGTGATATCTGGGATCTGAAAGCGCTGTATGAGGGGGCTAATGTACAGCGCTTGGTTGCTTCTGTAACCATTATGGAATCTCTACCCATACGGGAATGGGCGAAGGGTGGTGAACTGCTTCTGACAAGTTCCAGAACATTACCGGAAAATGAGCAGGATCTGCTGGAGTTACTCCATGATATGCAGCGCCTGTCAACCGCTGCTCTTGCGGTAAAATGCAGAGAAACTGACGAGCATATGGCGCGTGTAAAAAGACTTTCCATACTGGCGCAGGAATGGCAGATTCCCATTTTTCTCATTCCGCCTCAGCGAACCTACCTATCCTTAACGAATGCTATCAATCGTCTGCTTTCTCTGGCAGATGAACAGGATACCCTTAAGGAATACCTTATGCGTTATCTGCTATTAAGCACGGATCCTTTCAAGGATTTGATTGTCCGACGCTGTACGCAGTCATTGCAGCTTGCACTGTTTCAGAACGAACTGCAGCTGATTCAGTTTCAAATTGATAGAGAATCTACGAATGCTCAGCTCTCTGAGCAGAAGCGCTATTCGATTTTTCTGCATGTCTGTACGATATATGAGCGTATGAAGCAACAGCATCTGCTTCATGACTTTCTCTTCATGCATACGAACACGGCGATTTATACAGCCGTAATTCTGAAAGCTTCACAGTTTTCTTCAGCCTGTATACAAGAACTTAAGCAGTTGATTCCAGTATATCCAGATCTGCAGATTGGAATCAGCTCAGTTCAGAAAGCAGCTAATATTGCTGAGCTGATGAAAGAAGCTGAATTTTCTGTACACGTTGGTCTGACACTACAGAAACAGCAGATTATCCTTTATCCAAAGGTACAACTGCTGCGAATCATACAGGAGCTTCAGCAGCAGGATAAAACAAATTATTTTCAGCAGACCATTGCACCGCTAAAGGAGTATCCTTTTCTGTTGGATACTCTTATCAAATACTTCCGCAATAACGAGAACCAGAAGCAAACATGTAAAGAGTTGTTTATTCATGTTAATACACTGCAGTATCGGCTGAAGAAAATTGAAGCATTATGTGGTTTACACATGAATGACATGCAGGAGAAAATAAACCTTTATGTATCCTTATTATCACATATGATGGAAAATTGGAGGAATGACAATGACAATGATTGAATTGAAAAACATTTCAAAATGTTTTACGACAGCTAACGGAGAGCGGATACAAGCAATTAAAGATGTATCTCTTGCAATCCATGAACACGAATTCATCTCTATTATTGGTCCCAGCGGCTGTGGCAAATCCACATTGCTGCGAATCGTAAGTGAATTACAGGAGCGTGACGGTGGAGAAATCGTATTCCATGACAACACGTTAAAAGAAAATCTGGGTTTTGTATTTCAGGATTCAGTTTTATTCCCTTGGAAAAGTGTTTATGAAAATATCATAATGCCATTGGAAATCAAACATCAAAAAACACCGGAATCATTGATGCGTGTAGAGAAATTGCTGGAGTTGATGAAACTTAAGGAATTTCGAAATTCTCTGCCAAAGGAGCTGAGCGGAGGTATGAAGCAGAGAGCTTCCATCGCTCGTTCACTTAGCTACGACCCAAAGCTTCTGTTAATGGATGAACCCTTTGGTGCGTTGGATGCCCTGACACGAGATTATTTGAATCTGGAGCTCAGACGTCTTTGGAAACAGACGAAAAAAACCATTCTATTTGTTACACATGACATAGAAGAGGCTGTTTTTCTATCCACACGCGTTGCCGTTTTAAGTAATCGGCCTTCCAAAATTCGCGACATCATCACTATTGATCTCCCACAGGAACGAAGCCTGAAGCTGCGAGAAGCTATAGAGTTTACGGATTATGTATCCAGATTGCGAGGTATGCTGAATGAGCAGGCATAAAAAAGAAGCGATATGGTATACGCTTCTCTCTCTATCTGTATTTATCTTTTTATGGTATGCTTATGTAACTTTTTTCCATATTCCCTCCTTCATCCTACCAACTCCCACTGCCGTTGCTAAGGAAATGGTTTTTCAGCTCACGCAAATGGATTTTTATAAAAATCTGCTATATACCCTGAGCGAGGTTCTGTTTGGCTTCGCACTCTCAGTTTTGTTTGGTATTATAGTCGGTTACTGTATTGGGAAGCATCCACATATCAAACAGCTGAGTATGCCTCTGCTTGTATTTTTTCAGGTATCACCGAAAATTGCCTTAATTCCTATTTTCATTATCTGGTTTGGACTTGGTTATGGCTCCAAATTATTCATCGTTTTCATCATGTCCTTTTTTCCTATCATAGAAGGTGTGCTGCTGGGTCTCGGTCATATCCCAAAAGAAATGTATGCATATATGCAGGTATTGAACGCAGATCGCAGACAGATATTTACTCAGCTAGAGTTTCCGTGCTGCATACCGTATCTTCTCTCTTCCTTCAAGATAAGCATCCTACAGGCTATTATTGGAGCAACTGTAGCGGAATGGATGGCAGGACAGTCGGGTATCGGATATTTGCAATCATTTGCCAGTTCCACCTTTGATAGTCCGCTGCTGATATCAGGTATTCTATTTACCATTTTGCTGGGAATTTTACTGTATGCAGCTGTAAACCTGCTGGAACAACGGTTACAGCGATATCAGGAGGTAAAGCAATGAAAAAATTCTGTTTCATTTTGTTATCTTTATGTTTGTTATCCGGATGTACTGGTTCTTCGTTTCACCCATATAAAAATACAGATGGACTATTTGAAGTTGATATTCAGATTGATGGAGCTGCAACACCTTATTATGCGCCGCTATATCTCGCACAGGAAAAGGGCTATTTCAAGGAGGAAGGACTGCAGGTCAATTTCTATTATGCATCTGCTGCAGAAATTGTTAAAAACGTGGGGGCAGGAAATGTACCCTTCGGTTTTCCTAATGCGGATACTGTATTGTTGGGTCGGGGAAACGGTGTTCCAGTCAACATCATTCATACTACCTATCAGAAGGGGCTGGGAGCAATCATTTACAAAAGCGAATCTGGCATTCATAAAATACAGGATCTGAAGGGCAAAACAATTGCCATTACAAGTTATGGCAGTCCCAATTATATTCAGCTGAAGGTTATTCTGCAGCAGAACGGCCTATCCATCCATGATGTGCAAATCAAAGTGATCGGAACAGGTGCAATTGTGAATGCTCTCGTTTCCAATCAGGTAGATGCAATTTGCTTTTCTAAGCTTCGCACCTATGAGCTTCAGTCTAGTGGAATCGACGTTAAACAGTTTCTCAGCAACGACTATATGCCCTCCTATGGAAATGTAGTAATCACCTCACAGACTTTCTTGAAAGAGCATCCGGAAATATGCAGAGGTTTTACGAATGCCTTGAATCGGGGTATGCAGGATATTATAGAAGGTCAGGTGCAGGAAGCTGTGAATATCGCAAAGGAAAAATTTACACCAAGCATTGCCGGAAGTGAACAGAAATACATAGATATTATTTCGCAGGAATTTGTAAAAAATCTTTGGGTTTCTGAAGATACCGCAGTGTATGGATATGGCTACAGTAATCTCCATGATTATCAGATTTACATTGACCTGCTGCAAAAAAACGGATTATTCAAGACATCCTTTCCTGCAGATGAGCTCATAGTTCAACCGGGAGGTGCATCATGAAAAAAACAAGAATCTATGTGGAAATGTGCGTACTGCTTACATGCCTGCTGATACTGTGGCAGTTTATCACCATTATATTTCATATCCCCAGCTATTATCTTCCTTCTCCTGTTGATTTTTTCAAATATTTTATACAATTTATGCAAAGCGGCAACATGGGATTGCATATCACAACAACGCTGTATGAAATTTTTATCGGCACCTTCTGGGGTATTATCTTAGGTATGATTCTCGGTTATTTACTCGCGAAAAACAGACTTTTAGAGCATCTGCTTATGCCATTGCTTCTCATCATGCAGATTTCACCGAAAATTTCCATTGCTCCGCTATTCATTTTATGGTTTGGGCTTGGACTGACTTCCAAAATAGCATTGGTCATTCTGGTAGTGTCCTTCCCTATCATGGTGGCGGAAAGCAGTGCATTGAAGAAAATCAATTCCGGATATAGGGATCTCATGAATATATTACAGGCAAATCGATGGCAGATTTTCATACGTATGGAGTTGCCCTGTGCCTTCCATGAGGTCATCAGCGGCAGCAAGGTCGCTGTGACACAGGCAATTACTAGCGCTGTGATCGGAGAAATGATGGGGGCAAAAGCCGGTCTTGGCTATCTGCTGACAAATGGTGCAGAAATGTACGATTTAAATATGATTCTCTCTTCAATATTCCTGCTTTCTCTGCTGGGACTTCTTTTATATGAAGCTTGTCAGATTGTAGAGCATAGAGTGCTGTATTGGAAATAACAATGCCTTTTTGGCAATGTATATACTTTTTTCCTAAGGCTGAATAATAAAAAAAGGGAAATCCAAAATGATTGAATTCCTCAATCGTTTGGATTTCCTTTTTCATAAACACTCAAAGATATAAACACTCGGCAAATGCTGAAAGTATTTTAACTATGCTTTTATAATAGAGACATATTTAGTGCTCCAGCTCGTTCATTGAAATGGTTGTAAAATTCAAGGCCTCCAGCACCTTTAATATCGCATTTGCCGTATCAAAGGAGGTGAAGCAGCTGATATTATTTTCTGCGGATACACGACGAATCAGGAAGCCGTCATTCGTTACCTCCTTATCCTCGCTGGACATGGTATTGATCACATAATTTACCTTTCCCTTGCGAATCACATCCAGGACATTCAAATCGCCCTCCTGGGAAATCTTATTGACAGTTTTCACAAACAACCCGTTTTCCTGTAAGAACTTCGCTGTTCCACTTGTCGCATAGATGCCATAGCCGATGGCTGAGAAACGCTTTGCCATGCGCAGCCCCTCTTCCTTGTCATCATCCGCAATCGTCATCAGCACATTTCCATGATTCGGAATACGGATACCGCTGGCAAGCAGTGCCTTATACAGTGCTTTTTCCAAGGTAACATCACCACCCAGTGCTTCTCCGGTCGATTTCATTTCTGGTCCCAGCACCGTATCAACGCTGCGCAGCTTCGCAAAGGAGAACACCGGAGCCTTGACAAATACACGATTCTCAAACGGACGGATACCTTCCTCATAGCCCTGCTCAGCCAAAGAGTCACCTAGAACACAGCGTGTTGCGATATGACTCATTGCCACTCCGGTGATTTTGCTTAAGAATGGTACGGTACGGGAGCTTCGCGGATTGACCTCCAGAACATATACCATTTCCTCTTTTCCATCCTTTGGCGCCTCCACGATAAACTGAATATTGAACAAGCCGATAAAGTGGAATCCCTTTCCGATACGAATGCTGTAATCAACGATGGTGTCGCGCACCTTGTCGGAAATGGTCTGCGGCGGATAGACACTGATCGAGTCACCGGAGTGAATACCGGCCCGCTCGATATGCTCCATGATTCCCGGAATATACACATGCTCCCCATCGCAGATGGCATCGATTTCCAGCTCCTTACCGACGATGTATTTATCCACCAGAATCGGCGCATCGTGACTGATTTCCTTGACCGCTGTTGCCATATAAACTCGCAGATCATCATCATTGTTCACGATTTCCATCGCACGTCCGCCAAGGACGTAAGAAGGGCGTACCAGTACCGGATATCCGATACGATTCGCAATGTTTACAGCTTCTTCAACCTCCACTGCTGTTTCCCCCTGTGGCTGCGGGATATCCAGCGTGTGCAGCAATGCTTCAAACGCATGGCGGTCTTCGGCACGATCAATATCCTTGAGGGAGGTTCCCAGAATCTTCACACCGCGCTCCACCAGCTTATCCGCCAGATTGATTGCCGTCTGTCCACCGAACTGAACAATCACACCCAGCGGCTGTTCCAGATCCACAACGTGCATAACATCCTCAATCGTCAGCGGTTCAAAATACAGCTTATCGGATATAGAAAAGTCTGTCGATACCGTTTCCGGATTGTTGTTGATAACGATCGCCTCATAGCCGCGCTCCCGCAGTGTCATTACACAGTGTACGGTCGCATAGTCGAATTCCACACCCTGTCCGATACGAATCGGTCCAGAGCCTAGAACGATGATTTTCTTACGGTCTGTACGGAAGGATTCCGTTTCCTGTTCATAGGTGGAATAGAAATACGGCGTCGCACTTTCAAATTCCGCTGCACAGGTATCCACCATTTTGTATACTGGTACGATGCCGTTATTCTTCCGCAGCTCATAGAGGGAGCGCTCCTTCATCCCCCACTTGCGGGCGATATAGGAATCCGCAAAGCCGTTTTCCTTCAACGTACGGAGTACGGTAAGATCCTGTGGATGTGCCATCATTTCTTCTTCCAGAGAAATGATATTCGCAAACTTATGCAGGAAGAACATATCGATCTTCGTTATTTCATGAATACGTGCTAGTGATTCCTTACGGCGAATCAGCTCAGCGATGCCGAACATGCGCAGATCATCCTTTACCGCGATTTTCTCCCACAGCTGCTCAGTTGTACAGGCATCAATTTCCTTATGATCGATGTGATCACATTTCATTTCCAGAGAGCGTACTGCCTTCAGAAAGCTTTCTTCAAAATTGCGACCGATGGACATGACTTCACCGGTAGCCTTCATCTGTGTTCCCAAACGACGATCGGCCCTCTCAAATTTATCAAACGGGAATCGTGCCAGCTTCGTAACGATGTAATCCAGTGATGGCTCAAAGCAGGCATAGCTCGTCTTGGTAATCGGATTGATGATTTCATCCAATGTCATACCGACCGCAATCTTTGCGGCCAGCTTTGCAATCGGATAGCCGGTAGCCTTGGAGGCGAGCGCTGAAGAGCGGGATACTCTTGGATTCACCTCAATGATATAGTATTTGAAGCTGTTGGGATCCAGAGCCAGCTGTACATTGCAGCCTCCGCATATTTTCAAGGCACGTATGATTTTCAGACTGGCATTGCGCAGCATCTGATGCTCACGATCGGACAACGTCTGCACGGGCGCCACAACCATGGAATCCCCGGTATGAATGCCCACTGGATCAATGTTTTCCATGTTGCAGACCACGATAGCATTATCGTTATTGTCCCGCATAACCTCATATTCGATTTCTTTAAAGCCTGCGATGCTGCGTTCAATCAGACACTGATGTACTGGAGACAGCTTTAATCCGTTATCCGCAATGATACGCAGCTCCTCTTCCGTATCCGCAAAGCCTCCACCGGTTCCTCCCAGTGTGTACGCCGGACGAACAACTACCGGATAGCCAATGGAATTCGCAAAGGCAATCGCCTCCTCCACCGTATGAACGATATCGCTCTCCGGTACCGGTTCGTTGATTTCATACATCAGATTCCGAAACAGCTCACGATCCTCCGCCTTGTTGATGGCAGCTAAGTCCGTTCCCAAAATCTCCACATCGTATTCCTCAAGAATTCCCGATTCAGCTAGTTCAACAACCAGATTCAATCCGGTTTGTCCCCCCAGACTGCCCAGTATAGCATCCGGACGTTCTTTATATATGATACGGCTGGCAAATTCCAGTGTTAGCGGTTCAATATAGACACGATCCGCAATCGCCGTATCGGTCATGATCGTTGCCGGATTGGAATTGATCAGGACGACCTCATAGCCTTCCTCACGAAGAGACTGGCAGGCCTGACTTCCGGCATAATCAAATTCCGCTGCCTGACCGATGACAATTGGTCCAGACCCGATCACAAGTATTTTTTTCATATCTGTACGCTTTGTCATTTTATACGTTCTCCTTTTCCATCAGTTTCATAAATTGGTCAAACAGATAATTCGCATCCTCCGGTCCCGGTGCAGCCTCCGGATGATACTGTACACTGAATACCGGATAGCGTTTATGGCGGACACCCTCCACACTCTTATCATTCAGTGCCTGATGTGTCATAATCAGATCTGTGTTCGCAAGACTTTCTGCTTCCACAGCATAGCCGTGATTCTGCGAGGTGATTTCCACCTTTTTGCTGGACAGATTCAGGACGGGATGATTACAGCCGCGATGTCCGAATTTCAGCTTAACCGTATTGGCACCGCACGCCAGAGAAATCAGCTGATGTCCAAGGCAGATGCCGAATACCGGAACATGCTTGATCAGCTCGCGGATTTCCTTGATTGCACCTGTCATATCCTTGGGATCCCCCGGACCGTTGCTCAGCATAATGCCATCCGGATGCAGAGCAAGAATCGCCTGTGCTGATGTATTGTATGGTACAACGACAAGATCGCAGCTTCTGCGAGACAGCTCGCGGATGATGCCATGCTTTGCCCCGAAATCCATCAGTACAACCTTTTTCCCACGGGCTGGAATTGGAAAAGGCTTCTGCGTGGATACGCGTGCAACCTGATCGTGCAAAAAATCAGTCTCCTTCAACAGCCTGACCATTGCATCCACATCTGCATCCGCATTTGCCATAATGGCACGCATGGTACCGCTGCTGCGCAGCTTTCTTGTAATCGCGCGCGTATCCACATGACAGATTCCCGGTATTTCTTTTAGCTTTAAAAATTCATCCAGTGTCAGATCGCATCGGAAATTGCTTGGCTGCGCGCAGTATTCCTTCACAACAAAACCGAACACAGCAGGATCCAGACTTTCAAAGTCATCCCGGTTGATTCCATAATTTCCAATCATCGGATAGGTCATCATAACGATTTGACCGCAATAGGATAAATCGGACAGTACCTCCTGATAGCCGCTCATTCCGGTATTGAACACAAGCTCCCCTACCTGATAATGATCAGCTCCGAAGCCGCAGCCTTCATATACACTGCCGTCCTCCAGTATCAGTAAACGTTTTTTCATATAGCTCCTCCTGTAAGTCCTTACAATTGCCGTTTCCACCAAAAGGGCATAGAATACCTGCTGTATTCTATGCCCCAATGCATTGTGCTCTCTATTCTATTTTTCCATCCAGGATTCATCCTTCGGATCCTGTTTCCATGCCTTTAACTTCTCAAGGTCTCCATCCTTGATATAGGCATGCTCCAATGCCACATCTATCAGTACATCATAATTGCTCAATGTCTTAAATTCACAGGAAATACTGTGAAACAGCTCTGTAGATGCCGGTAACAGATAGGTGAAAATTGCCACAACGCCCAGTACCTCGGCACCTGCCTCACGCAGGGATTCAATGACATCCTTGACGGAGCCTCCCGTTGAAATCAAATCCTCTACGACAACAACCTTAGCACCCTGTTCGATTTTTCCCTCGATTTTATTTCCTTTGCCATGGCTCTTGTTGGAGCTGCGCACATAGCCAAACGGCTTCTCCAGCTTGTCTGCCACCATCGCTCCCCATGGGATACCGGCAGTCGCTGTACCGACGATGACCTCAGCCTCTGCATATTCCTGCTTGATCAGTTCCACAAAGCCTTGCACAACCACAGTGCGCTTTTCCGGAAAGGAAAGTACCAGACGGTTGTCACAGTAGATTGGTGATTTGATTCCGCTTGCCCATGTAAATGGATTATTTGGCTGCAGAGATACCGCCTGGATATCCAGCAGATTCTTTGCGACAGTTTTTTCAATATTCATTTATTTTCCCTCCATCGTTTTTTCAATTTCATGATAGGTAGCCACCGGATCGGCACTTTTTGTAATGCTTCTTCCCACGACGATGTAGTCACAGCCCTGTTCTTTGGCAAATGCCGGCGTTGCCACTCGCTTTTGATCATCCTTGGAATCATCCGCAAGACGAATACCCGGTGTAACCGTCAGAAAGTCAGACCCGCATGCCTCATGAATTGCCTTTGCTTCATGAACAGAGCACACAACACCGTCCAGTCCGCTTTCCTTTGCCAGCTTCGCATAGGAGATAACAACATCCTTTACATCTCCGGGAATCAGCAGCTCTTCATTCATTGCCTCATTGGATGTACTTGTCAGCTGTGTTACAGCGATGCAAAGTGGACGCTTGCCATTGACAGCTCCCTCTTCCAGACCTTCGATTGCAGCCTTCATCATGGCACTTCCACCTGCCGCATGCAGATTAACAACATCCACATCCAGCTTTGCCAGATTCTTCATCGCCTGTTTAACCGTATTTGGAATATCATGCAGCTTCAGATCCAGAAAAATCTGGTGTCCCATCGCCTTCACTTCCCGAACAATTTCAAAACCAAAAGAATACGTAAGCTCCATACCGATTTTCACATAAATCGGCTCCTGAAACTTTAATAGAAATTCATATACTTCCTTACGCGTGGAGAAATCCAACGCAACCATTGTTTTACTCATCAACGAAAACTCCTTCCAACAGCATCATTCAGACTGTTATTCCCATATTTCTTCAGGACCTTTGGCAAATCCTCTATTATTTTAACACAGCACAGCGGATCGATAAAGTTCTGCATTCCCACTTCAACCGCACTTGCCCCGGCATACAGAAATTCCAGTACATCCTCCGCACGCGTGATACCACCGACACCGATAATCGGAATATTGACAGCAGATGCCACCTGATGCACCATACGCACTGCTACCGGCTTAATGGCAGGGCCGCTCAGACCGCCGGTCACATTGGCCAGCAGCGGCTTTCCCGTATGCAGATCCATACGCATTCCCATCAAGGTATTGATGAGCACCAGACCGTCTGCCCCTGCCTCTTCTACAGCCTTGGCAATCTCTACGATGTTGGTAACATTCGGTGACAGCTTGACATAGACCGGCTTTTCCGCCGCTTCCTTAGCCATGCGGGTAACACTCGCCGCCAGCTTGGGATCCGTACCCAGACCGATTCCCCCGTGCTTCACATTCGGACAGCTGATGTTCAGCTCATATGCCTTAACAACCTCGCTTTTATTCAGCTTCGTGATCACCTCGACATATTCCTCTTCACTGGCACCTGCCACATTGGCAATGATCTCCGTATCAAACTGCGCCAGCCATGGCAGCTCCCGCTCCATGATGACATCCACCCCTGGGTTTTGAAGACCGATGGCATTCAGCATGCCGCACGGTGTTTCCGCAACACGCGGTGTCGGATTTCCGAAGCGGCTGTGTGGTGTTGCACTCTTGATTGCTATACCTCCCAAAAGACTCAGATCATACAGCTCGGCAAATTCACGGCCAAAGCCGAAGCAGCCACTGGCTGGGATGATGGGGTTCTTCAGATGAAGTCCCGGTAGTTCTACATGCAGATCCATCAGTATTCCACCTTTCCGATTGGGAAAACAGGACCTTCCTTGCAAATGCGATGGTACATGTTTTCTTCCAACTTATCCTTTGCCACACACGCCATGCAGGCTCCGATGCCGCATGCCATACGGCTTTCAAAGGACATATAGCCGCGGGTGTAGTGCGCTTCCACTGCTTTCAGCATCGGTCTTGGACCGCAGCTGCAGGTAAACTCTGTCGTGATATTATGCTCCCTGATGGCATCCATCACCGTTCCCTTTGTCCCATAACTTCCATCCATGGTCGCTACTGCAACATGACAGCCCAGCCGCTGAAATTCATTTTCGTAAAATACGCTTTCCTGATCATTGAAGCCAAGCACCACGTTAACAGAGGCATTGATATTGCGGTATTGCTTTGCCAGCTCATACAGCGGCGGCACTCCCACACCGCCACCGATCAGCAGCACCTCATGCTCCTCCTCATGAATCGGATAGCTGCTGCCAAGGGGACCAAACACATCGATGATTCCCTGCGTGCGCAGCGTGGAAAGTTTGGCTGTGCCATCCCCTACCACCTTGTAGATGATGACAAAGCGTGTTTTATCTTCAACAGAACAGATGCTGATGGGACGGCGCAGCATAAACCCCTCCACCGCTACATTTACAAACTGTCCCGGCTTCATATCCTTTGCGATGGATGCCTGTATTTCCATACGGTAGGTATCCTTCGCTATCCTCTTATTACTTAAAATCAGTCCTTTTTCTTCCTGCATCTTATCCCTCCAGTTCATTCATGGAAATGGTGGTAAACGTCTGGGATTCCAGCACACGCAGAATCGCATTGGCGGTATCCAGCGATGTGAAGCAGCTGATATTATTCTCAGCGGCAGCACGGCGGATTTCAAAGCCGTCCCGGTTTACCTCACTGGAGATACTCATCGTATTGACCACATAGTTGACGCGTCCCTTACGGATGACATCAATCACATTGTTGTCTGTTTCTTCCTTTACCTTGTCTACGGTTTTTACATAGATACCGTTGGAGGAAAGATACTGTGCCGTTCCCTTCGTCGCATAAATACCATAGCCGATGGCAGAAAAGCGCTTCGCGATCTTCAGCCCCTCCTGCTTGTCATCATCCGCAACCGTAATAAGAACATTGCCGTGCAGCGGAATCTTCACACCACTTGCCAGCAGTGCCTTGTATAATGCCTTTTCCAGCGTTACATCGCCGCCCAGTGCTTCCCCGGTAGATTTCATTTCCGGTCCCAGTGTCGTATCTACACTTCGCAGCTTCGCAAAGGAGAATACCGGGGCCTTGACAAAGACACGCTCCCCTTCCGGATGCACGCCTTCCTCGTAGCCCTGATCCTTTAAAGAATCTCCCAGAACACAGCGTGTTGCCACATAGGACATCCCAACATTCGTAACCTTGCTCAGGAATGGCACGGTACGGGAGCTTCTAGGATTAACCTCCAGAACATACACTCTTTCTTCCCCGCTTTTCTTATCGGTTTCCACGATAAACTGTATATTATACAGACCGATGAAGTGGAATCCCTTACCGATGCGTGTCGCATAATCAATAATGGTATCCTTTACCTTCTGACTTGCCGTCGGAGCCGGATAGACACTGATGGAGTCACCGGAATGCACACCGGCACGCTCGATATGCTCCATGATTCCCGGAATGTATACATGCTCTCCATCACAGATTGCATCCACTTCCATTTCCTTACCGATGATATATTTATCTACCAGAATCGGTGCATCATGACTGATTTCCTTCACAGCCGTTGCCATATAGACACGCAGGTCATCATCGTTGTGCACGATTTCCATCGCACGTCCCCCTAATACATAGGATGGGCGCACCAGTACCGGATATCCGATACGGTTTGCGATTTTCACTGCTTCCTCAACCTCCACAGCGGTTTCCCCCTGCGGCTGCGGTATATCCAGCTTATGCAGCATTTCTTCAAACTCGTGACGATCCTCTGCACGGTCGATATCCTCCAGAGAGGTTCCCAGAATTTTCACACCGCGCGCAACCAGCTTATCTGCCAGATTGATTGCCGTCTGCCCGCCGAACTGCACGACAACACCAAGGGGCTGTTCCAGATCGATGACATGCATAACATCTTCAATCGTCAGCGGTTCGAAATACAGCTTATCGGAAATGGAATAGTCGGTTGATACGGTTTCCGGATTATTGTTGATAACAATCGCTTCATAGCCGCGTTCACGAATCGTCTTTACACAGTGTACAGTCGCATAGTCAAACTCCACACCCTGACCGATACGAATCGGACCGGAGCCGAGTACGATAATTTTACGGTTGTCACTGCATACGGATTCGTTTTCATGCTCATAGGTGGAATACAGATACGGTGTATGCGATACATACTCCCCTGCACATGTATCCACATTTTTATAGACCGGCATAATGCCGTTTTGTTTTCTTGTATCGTAGAGAGCAGCTTCCTCTACGTTCCAGCTTCTTGCAATCCAGGAATCCGCAAAGCCCATTTTCTTGGAAGCCTGCAGAACGTTTAGATCCATCGGATGCTGACGGATGACGGTTTCCTGTGCAACGATGTTTTTAAAGCGGTTCAGGAAGTAGCGATCCATCTTCGTTACTGCAAAGATATCCTCGATATCCGCACCCTTTCGAAGCAATGCGGTTATGACATAGATGCGCTCATCATCACACTGTGCCAGCTTCTTCCATAAGGCATCCTCATTCATCGCGTTGATATCCTTTTGTTCCAGGTGATCCGTCTTCATTTCCAGAGAGCGGATAGCCTTTAAAATCGCTTCATCGAAGGTACGTCCTATGGACATAACCTCACCGGTTGCCTTCATCTGTGTACCCAGTGTACGATCTGCCTTCGGGAATTTATCAAAGGCAAAGCGCGGGAATTTTGTGACAACATAATCGATGCAAGGCTCCACACAGGCATAGCTGGTTGTTGTGACCGGATTGATAATTTCATCCAGTGTCAGACCGACAGCCACCTTCGCCGCAAGCTTGGCAATCGGATATCCGGTCGCCTTGGAGGCAAGGGCAGAGGAGCGTGACACACGCGGATTGACCTCAATGACATAGTAGTTGAAGCTGTTTGGATCCAGTGCGAGCTGCACATTGCAGCCACCGCAGATTTTTAATGCACGAATGATTTTCAATGCAGATGCACGCATAATGCCGCATTCTCTATCCGTCAGCGTCTGAGTTGGCGCAACAACGATGGAATCACCGGTGTGAATACCGACCGGGTCAACATTTTCCATATTGCAGACAACGATTGCATTGTCCGCATTGTCACGCATAACCTCGTATTCAATTTCCTTATAACCGGCGATGCTCTGTTCGATCAGGCACTGGTGAACCGGAGAGATTTTTAAACCGTTATCGCAGATTACCCGCAGCTCTTCCTCACTGTGAGCGAAGCCGCCTCCGGTACCACCCAATGTAAACGCAGGACGTACCACAACCGGATAGCCGTTTTCACATGCGAAAGCCACCGCTTCCTCAATCGTATGAACGATTACACTTTCCGGTACCGGTTCCCCGATTTCATACATCAGCTCTCGGAATTTATCGCGGTCCTCTGCTTTTTCAATGGCATCCAGTGCTGTTCCCAGAATTTCCACGTGATATTCATCCAGAATACCGCTTTCTGCCAGCTCAACAACAAGATTTAAGCCGGTCTGTCCTCCCAGGCTGCCCAAAATAGCATCCGGACGCTCCTTATAGATAACACGGCTCGCAAATTCCAGCGTCAGCGGCTCAATATATACACGGTCCGCAATAACAGTATCCGTCATAATCGTTGCCGGATTGGAGTTGATCAGAATAACCTCATAGCCTTCCTCGCGCAAAGAGGTGCAGGCCTGACAGCCGGCATAGTCAAACTCCGCTGCCTGTCCAATGACGATCGGACCGGAGCCAATCACCATGATTTTCTTTATATCGTTTCTTTTCGGCATTCTATTCAGCACTCCTTTCCTTCATTACATTGCAGAAATCATCAAATATATAGGTACAGTCATCCGCACCCGGTGCTGCCTCCGGCTCAAAGGAGTAAGAGTACAGCGGATAGGTTTCATGGGTAAAGCCTTCTATGGAGCCATCATTCAGTGCGGTATAGGTGGTGATCAGTCCGGATCCCTTTATGGAGTCCGGTTCCACCTCATAGCCGTGATTCTGTGCAGTAAACTCGATTTTCTGTTTCCTCAGATTGCGCACCGGAGAAGAGTTTCCATGGTGACCAACCTTCATTTTCACAACGTTTGCGCCGCATGCAGCCGCAATGACCTCATGTCCCAGACCGATGCCCAGCATCGGCACACTGCCCAGCAGCTCTTTACAGGTAGCTACCGTTTCCGGAATATCTTCCGGTGCTCCCGGTCCGCCGCTGTAGACGATGCCATCCGGATGAATGGCCAGAATATCCTGTGCACTCATATTGTATGGTACGACAATCAGATCACAGCCGCGCATGTTAAACTCGCGGATTACGGCAAACTTTGTTCCGATGTCCACCATAACGACCTTCTGCCCACGGGATGGAATCGGGAACGGCTTCACTGTAGATACTGCCTGTACACCGTCTTTTGGTAACTCACTTTCCCGCAGCTGCTTCACAATCGCCTCCACATCGGCATCCGCATCCGCCATGATTGCCTTGCATGTACCATGATCTCTGATCTTTCTTGTAATTTCACGCGTATCGATATCCGCAATTCCCGGAATGCCCTTCAGCTTCATAAACGCATCGAGTGTCATATCACTGCGGAAGTTGCTCGGTGTTTCACAGTATTCCTTGACAACAAAGCCGAACATCTTCGGTGAAATACTCTCAAAGTCATCACGGTTGATTCCGCAGTTTCCCATGGCAGGATAGGTCATCATGACGATTTGTCCATAATAGGACAGATCGGAGATAATTTCCTGATACCCGCTCATTCCTGTCTGGAAGATCAGCTCTCCCATCTGATACCGGTCGCCTCCAAAGGCGATTCCTTCATAAACACTGCCGTCTTCAAGAATCAATAGTCGCTTTTTCATTTCAGCAAACCCTCCCTGTTATCGTATACGCAGATTCCATCCACAAATGTCTTCACCGCAAAGCCGCTGCAGACAATACCGTCAAACGGTGTGTTTTTTCCCATGGAATAGAATCCCTGTTTCTCTATCTTTCGTACGCTGTCCAGATCCATCAGTACAAAATCCGAAGCGTTTCCTTCCTTCAGTTTTCCCCTGCGTTCCATTTGAAAGCGTTTGGCAGGCGCCTCGCTCATCCAGTACACCAGCTGTTCCAGCGTGAAGATGCCCTCCTCCTTCACAAAGCGGGTATACAGCAGTGGAAACGCGGTTTCCAGTGCAACAATACCAAAGGGAGCCTTTTCCATCCCTCTGCTTTTTTCTTCCTCGCTGTGCGGTGCATGATCGTTGGCAATCATATCGATCGTACCATCCAGCAGTCCCTGAATCAGAGCCTGACGGTCCTCCTCGCTGCGCAGTGGCGGGTTCATTTTATGATTGGCATTTTCTACTGCCATTTCATTCAGCAGCAGGTGATGTGCCGTTACCTCACCACTGACATCCAGTCCTTCCTTCTTTGCCCTGCGCAGGGATTCCACACTTTCCTGCGCACTCATATGGCATACATGATAGCGGCAGCCGGTTTCCCTGACAAGTGCCAAATCCCGTTGGAACTGTGCATATTCACAGGCACTGGGAATCCCGGTAAGACCAAGCTGTTTACTGCGGATGCCTTCGTGCATGCAGGCGTTCGGCTTGCGATAGCTCATATCCTCGGTATGGGCAGCGATGATACCGTCAACATCACGGCACTTCTGCATGGCCGCCTTCATCATATCCGCTGTTGCCACACCAACGCCGTCATCACTGAAGGCATGAATCCCCATGGCGCTCAGTCCTTCCATATCACTCAGCTTTTGACTCGCCTCCGCCTTTGTGATACAGGCATAGGGAATCACATGCACACGGCTGTCCTGTTTGATTTTCGTCAGATATGTCTTCATCGTTTCCGTATTGTCCGGATACGGGATGATATTGGGCATTGCCATTATGGTGGTAAAGCCGCCATGGGCTGCAGCAGCCGTCCCACTGGCAATTGTTTCCTTATGCGCATAGCCCGGCTCACGCAGATGGGTATGTACATCGATCAGTCCGCTCAGCAGTACACAATTCTCTGCCGGTATTACCTCCTGCGCCAATGCAGGATCGATATGCTTTGCGATTTTCACAATCTGTGTTTCATCAAACAGCACATCCATTGTCTCTGTTTCATTTCCTTTTGTAAGGATGCGGGCCTGCTGAATCAGTTTCATAACTGCACCTCTTTTCTATGTATTTTTATGTAGCTTCTTATTCAAATTCATATCCCAGTGCGCGTTTGATCACTGCCTTGCGCACAAGAACTCCATTGCTCATCTGCTTGAAGATGCGGCTGTTTTCCGCCTCCACCAGATCGCTGTCGATTTCCACACCGCGGTTGACCGGTGCCGGATGCATGATGATGGCATGCGGCTGCATCATGGCTGCACGCTGTTTCGTCAGACCGTAGCGCTCCAGATATTCCGCCCTGCTCATCGCCATGGTTTCCTTATGACGCTCATGCTGAATGCGAAGCATCATAACAGCATCCGCCCATTGTACTGCCTCATCCACACGCTTGTAATAGGCATCCTTTGCGACCCATTCATCGGGACCGGAGAAGGCTACCTCTCCCCCCAGCATACCAAGTGCTTCCTTGATGCTGTTTGCAACACGGGAATGTGTAATGTCACCAATGACCGCCACCTTAATTCCCTGAAATGTCTGAAATTCCTGATATATGGTAAGCAGATCCAGCAGACACTGGGTCGGATGATTCCCACAGCCATCACCTGCATTCAGGATTGGAATTCGGATATCTTCCAGCTCTTTGAAGTATTCATTCTGGCTGTGACGGATGACCACGGCATCATAGCCGATGCTTTCAAATGTCTTTACCGTGTCATACAGGCTTTCGCCCTTTTCCACGCTGCTTCCCTGTGCAGTGAAATTTTCCACACAGGCGCCCAGCTGATGCTCAGCGCTGGCAAATGAGAAATGTGTCCGCGTGCTCGGCTCAAAAAAAAGATTAGCAACCAGCGTTTTACGCGGAAATTGCCAATCTGATTGAGAACTGGAAAAAGCAGCAGCATCCTCAAGAATGTGAAAAATCTCTTCACTCGTTAAGTCACAGATTTTCAGTAAACTGTTCTTGTTCATATGCTTTCCTCCTGCCGGTCCTATCATAAAAGGGTCCGTTTTGATACACAAAAGGACCCTTTCTATACACTTCAGGTTTGGTGTTCGCCTTCATAACCTCTCTGGATTATCTTAAAGGACCTTTTATCACTCAATATTTTACCATATATCTGCCGTATTGCAAGATTTTTTTACATGGAGTTCATAAGGATTGGCTTTTCCTGTTCTATATTATATGAAATAAGCGTTTTCAACGAAATAACATGAATATATCAGCTGAGCATTCTTCAATAGAAAACAGCAGTTTCACAGATCCTCATATACCACGGCAGTTGCTTAGCTGGCTTCTCCGCACGATCGTGAATACGTAATCTCTTAGCTGTATAAACAAAAAGAGAAGACGAAGAAAAGCAGACAGTACATTTCCATGACATGCATGTTAAATAATGCTATACTATGCTTGAATAGGAGGTTTTCTTATGGCTTTCTGGTTGTTTATGCTCATCATGAATCTTCTGATCCCCTTTACCATGATAGGATTTGGCTTCTATTTTCAAAAGCATCCCCCAAAGGAAATCAATGAACTTTTCGGATACCGCACATCCCTGTCTATGAAAAATGAAGATACATGGAAAACAGCACATGTACAATTTGGCAGAGTCTGGTTGATCTGGGGTTGGTTCAGTGCTGCGTTTTCTTTTCCTTGTATGCTGTTGCTGTATGGAAAAAGTGATACAGCATGCGGAATCTACGGAGTCATTCTCTGTTTCCTGCAATGTATTGTCCTTCTTTTCACACTGTTTATTGTAGAACGCAGACTGCACAGAATCTTTCATAAGGACGGCACTAGGAAACTAAGATGATGAATTTTAAATCGCATGCAGGAGGAACACAGCCTGTCGTTCACGGAATGTTGTGAATAAGACACATTAAATATAGAAGTAGCTGTTTTTTTAAGAAACGCAGGAACAAAAAGCTTATTTCGGACAACCATACGTTCAAGTAAAGCCCATCATAAATGAATCAGTGCTTTTTCATTACTCACACAGGTACATATAGAAAACCTTTCTTCATAAAAATTCCTATTCCATAGAGTGAAAAAATTCCATACAATGATCATATATAACCAAATGATATGAATAACCACGATAAAATCAGCCCAGGCAGCTATCAGGGCTGTTTTTCATATCTCGTTTGATCTGGTAGCTCCAGCACTTTATGCAGCAGGTGTTCATTTACCGTCATGAACTGCTGTAAGCGATGCTGCAGTGTTTCTTCCTTCAACAGCAGCTGATGCAGAATTTCCTGCCGCAAAATCTCATCCTGAAAATCAAATAGAATCTGACTGGCTCCCCGCACACCTTTTAATCCCGCTTCATCACTTAGCTGTAAACGGGATACAGAAGCAAGAAATACAAGCTGTGCATCCAGACAGTGCTGCATACTTTCACTTACTTCCTGCAATACCAGCTTTGCGGCTTTACTTCTTATATATGGATTTCTCTGCAATACGTTTAATGCATCCATTTTTTTCAAGGTGTTCTTCAGCTCCAGAAGATACAGATGCAAAAGCTGAGCCTGCCGCTTAGCCGTTTCCATGCTGCAGCATCCTTTTAAGTATATTCTCCACCATGGTGGCATTGCGGTAAATGAGCAGATATTTCTTTTCAATGACATTCTCGCCCTGTGTGAAGCTAAGGGTTACACTTGGAATCTCTTCGATATCAATCCGCATAGAAAGCTTCGTCTGCTCTCTTGGAAGCTCTCTGCCATCCAGAAGGATGCTGTCTTTCTGAATATTGATATGGAAATTACGATCACGCTCCTCCCACAGGCGAAACTGTTCAACAATTTCCGGATACAATCGAACAGGACACTTCAATACGGTATACTGTGAAAAACGCTCTTTCATAATCCGCAGCAGCTTTTCCTGCTGTTTTTGTGCAACTTCGCGCTGCTTTGCCAGCTTACGCTCTACGATTTCCTGTACAGCCTTACGGTCCGGATCCTGCAGCAGGGAAGCCTGATGAATCCGCATGAGATCGGATGCATCTGTCAGGGCATTATGCTCCACTGCCCCTTCTATCGCATAAGCAGTCTTTAAATCATCCAGTGATAAGGTTGCGGATACCAGCACATTCTGATACGTTACCTTTGCTGAAATCTGCTTTTGTAAATCAAGAATTCCTTCAAACAAAGACGGATCGCAATGATGTCGTGCGCATTCCTGCAACAGGGTTCTTCGATCATCCGGTCCAAAGCTATACATACGGCAGGAAGAAGATTCCATATAGGGCTGCAGCCATTGCATAAACTGTTTTAAAACATCCGGAAAGCTGTTTGCATTACGGATATCGCTATCCTTTAAATGTGTCATTTTACGTACCACAGAAGTCAGACGCCGAAAGTTTTTAGGACAGACCAGAGAATAAAAGGTTGCCTCCTGCGCATCCTTTTTCAGAACCGCCCCTAGGGATACTACCATCTGACAGTACTTCCCATTGATTTTTACTGCGTCAAATTCTGCATCAATATATATATGAACCATAACTTTACTACCTCATTTATTTCTAGTATGAACAGCTGCCTTCAATTATGCAATCTGAAAGATATAGAACTTCAGATACGATGTTTCCGGTACGTTCCAGAGGATCGGATGATCGCAGCTCTGCTGTCTTGCCTCAATCTGACGAAGAGATACACCTGCTGCCTGCGCCGCCTCATGCAGCATGCTTTTAAACAGACCCTCATTCATGAAATGAGAACAGGAACAGGTTGCCAGATATCCGCCTCTTGGTAACAGCTTCATAGCAGCAGTATTGATTTCCCGATATCCCTTTACTGCATGGGAAATCGTTTCTCTGGATTTGGTGAAGGCCGGTGGATCCAGAATGATCATATCATATACACGCGGCTGTTTTTTCAAAGCCTTTAAAAGATCAAATACATCCGCTGTTTCAAAGCTCATCCGCTCCTGTAATCCGTTTATATCCGCATGGTGCTGTGCCATATCAATCGCTGTCTGAGAAATATCCACGGCATGTACATGCGCTGCCCCACCCTTTGCGGCATTCAAAGCAAAGCTGCCGGTATGGGTAAAGCAATCCAGAACATGCTTTCCCTTCGCAATGCGTGCAATTGCAGCCCGATTGTATTTCTGATCGAGAAAAAATCCGGTTTTCTGACCATTTTCAACATCCACATCATAGGAAATACCATTCTCAACTATGCTGGTAAGACAGCTTTCCGGATGCTTCGGCAAAACGGAATGCGCATACCAGCCTTTTGTCTCCTCAAGGCCCTCCAGCTTACGGATTGCCACATCATTACGCTCATAGATTCCTCTGATAGCTACATGATATTCATCTCTCAAAATCTTCACAAGCATGGGAAACAGCATATCCTTTCGCTGCTCCATACCATAGGAGAGTGTCTGCACGACCAGCAAATCATGAAAACGGTCAACTGTCAGTCCGGGTAAATAATCAGCCTCTCCGAAAATCAGGCGACAGGCATCAAAATCCTCTCCCATAACTGTTGCACGGTAGCTGATTGCATGCTGCAAACGGCGGTAAAAAAAATCCTCATCGAATCTGTCATTGGCATTACGGGATAGCAGGCGGATACGGATTCGTGAATTTCCGTTATACAGTCCGCTTCCCTGATAGCTGCCTTTTTCAGAAAACACATCCACAATATCTCCATTTTGTATATTCGCTTCAAGAGCCAGCACCTCTCCCTCATATACCCAGGGATGACCGCTCTGTAGCTTCTTAGTTCCTTTTTTTGTTATCGTAACCTGTTTCCATTCACGTGTAGTTTTCATTTTCTTCTTCCATTTCCTATATACGGCGACAGCGCATCATACACTAATTCGCTTATTCATATGGACATATTATAGCAAACGCATACTGATTACGCAAACAGAGCAGTGAATGTCCTACCCCTATCCGCTTTCATTACAGTCACTTGAAACATCAGGAATAACTGGCTGCGTGGTAAATTCTTATGAAAGGGAGCAGATGATGCAAGCAAGGATTCCATCAATCCTTTCCGATTTTTTCAAATGGCGAATAAAATCGCAGCATCTGCAGGCATTTCTAAGCTTAATGAACAAGCATTGTGTTCTCCCAGATTAACATTTACTTGCAATTGAAAACAACAGCTTATGTTTGCTATTATTTCTGATGGTAGTAAAAAAGTATACAAGAATGAATATGTATACTTTTTAGCTCAATGCATACGGTTCATTAACTTCTATAATAAACCAAAGAATGTCCCGATACATGCCAGAATGATTAAACATACAAGAATCGTTGTTGTTTTAACGTTTTTCCCCAACAGCCAATACATGATACCAAAAGCTGTAAGCGGAAGAAGACATGGCATTATTTGATCGATATACGTTTGTATTGGTTCTTTTGCGCCTTTTACACCAATTTCAAATGGTATACTGATGCTGACCGTGGATGCTATCATAGCCCCTATAACCATTAAACCAAGGATAGACGCTGCCTTTGTTATATTCTCAATCATACGGCTGTTCTCACTATCACCAAAAAATTTGACACCGTATTTAAAGCCGGCATGCAGGCAATAATAGCGAGCTAGAAAGCCTGGAATATTGATAATCAATAGAAATGCAATCGGACCAATGATACTTCCTTGTTTTGCAAAGGATACTGAAACACCAATCGCAATCGTCAATAAGGTTCCCCAGAAAAAGGCATCGCCAATTCCTGCCATCGGTCCCATTAACGATGTTTTTACTGCGCTTATGCTTGCTGCATCAAAATTTTCATCCTTTGCATTTTCTTCTTCCATAGCGCCTGTAATTCCCATCAGCAAGGTTACAAGATGGGGCGTACATGACATGAATTCCAAGTGTCTGCATAACGCATCTGCCATTTTTTCTTCGTCATTGCCATAAAGTCGCTTTAACACGGGAATCATGGAGTAACAATACATCAAATTCTGTTGACGCTCATAATTCCATGCACTGTCTAATGTACAGGAACGCATAAACACTTTGCGTAAATCACTTTTTGTCAACTTCGCCTCATTAAAATTCGTTGTCATCCACTACTACCTCCCTTTGTTTTTTACTATCATGAAAGAATGTAAGACCGGCAATCACCAAGCCTGCCAGTGCTACACCGAATACAGGCATTTCCATATATGCAGCTAACAGAAATCCAGCTAACAAGTAAGGAGACAATTCTTTTGTAACAATCATCCTTGCCAGCATGGCAAACCCGACAGCTGGCAGAATTCCTGCCGCCACATCCATACCATCAATTATAAATTGCGGAATGACTGACAATACATCCTTAATGACCGGTACCCCTAAATAAAATGCGACACCAACAACTATTGATAGAATTAATTTATTTCCAATACCTGCAAAACGTGCAACCCATTCTACTTTTTTATAATCTCCTTTTTTCGCATATGAATCCGCCATATGTGTAGCCCATGTTAAGATAAACATCATTTGCAAATTATCAAAAAGCAGAACAAGAGTCGCAACCGGCACTGCTAGTGCAACAGCCGCGCCAACTTCCTGCCCCGTAAGAATTACGAAAGATGTCCCAATGATGGCACCAGAAGTGATATCAGGTGGATTGCTGGCACCAATAGGTACAGCCCCCAAGAAAATAAGCTCTAATGTTGCTCCTACCATGATACCGGTTGTCATATCGCCCAATACCAATCCAACAAGTGGTGCAACGATAATCGGGCGGTTGTTCATCGTAGATCCCCAATAACAATGCATATAACCAATAAACGCAACCAAAGTTATCAGCAGAGCTTGTATCAATAAATTATCACTCATATCTTTCTACCTCTTTCCTCTCTATTTCACAAGATCCAAAGCATTTTGCTTTGAATCACTGGGTACCAGACGGATTTCCAATTCAATTCCTTTATCTCCCAGTATCCTCAGTTTCTCTATGTCCTCTTCACTTACAAATACTGCTTTTGATATTTGCTTGCGATTCTCTCTAGCCTTCATACCGCCAATATTTATACTTTTAATAGCAGGAAAACCACTCGCCAATCGGTATGCATCTTCTACACTTTCCACAATAATAAAGAGTTTATACTTATCTGTAACACCACTATTCAATGCCTTTATAGAGTCTTCAATACTTTTCATAACCAGCTTGACACCCGTTGGTTTCGCCATACGCATTGCACTCATTTTCAATTCATCTTTCATTAAATTATCGCTGGCAATTAGAATGCAATCAGATTCCAGAAATTTTGTCCATGAAAACGCAACCTGTCCATGCAGTAAACGATGATCAATTCGCAACAGCTTTATCATATTACTTACCTCTTACTTTCTGAGCAGCCTTCACAATCTCTCTTACATGCTCTTGAGAAACTTCTCCTTCATCCCTATAGTTATCTTTGAAATAACTACCGACAATAGCGCCGTCTGCATATGCAAACTGCTTTGCCATATTTTCGGGAGTTACACCTGCGCCCACAATCAACGGGAAGTCTCCAATACCGTTGCGGAATTGTATAATCTTATCGAGTGAGGTTTCCTGTCCTGTGGCATCCTGTGTAACACAGATAGCATCACATCGCTGCATTGCAATCTGCAAATCCTCTTCAATGCTATTTTGTGATAAAACTGGCTGATATTTAAACCGTACACCACCTAACACCATCCCCTGATAGCGTTCACGGTACAGTTTGAAGAAAGCATCCAAGGTTGCTTCATCACGCGGTTTAACATGTCCGACCACTGAATCCAACTGTACAAAGCTTGCACCATATTTTTCAGCTAATTCAAACCCCATGGGATCTACATTCAGACAATTCACGCCATACGGAATAACAAGGTTTAGCTTTGAGATATAATCAAGCGCCATTTCCATATGCCGATAATTCCCAAAATAATTTTCAACTATAATGCAGTCCACACCATTTTCAGCATAGATTGCAATTTCTTCTTTAAAGCGTCTAACAATATCTTCATCACTTGTCCCTTTCAGATGAAGCATTGCCAATATCGGTTTTTCATTTTTAAATAAATTTAGAAATTTTCTATTCATACTTTCTCCTTTAAAATTCTTCCCTTTCGCATTCTTTTGACTGCTGAGTAAACTGTATACCACTTTTTGCATCATGCAGGATTTGCTCGATATCTGTTTCGTTTAAAGGTGCAGGATGCTCCAAACATACGGAAAGCAGCATGTTTAGATTCATCCCTGAAAATAATCGAACATTATCAAGCTTTGTGCATAAATACATTGCTGTAAAGACACTGGCACCATATAAATCAGTCAAGATTACATATTCTGTATTCATATGTGCGGCAATTTCCTTTTTCAATTTCCTACCGTAGTCCTCTGCAAGACCGCCGGGCTGTAGAGAATAAATCTCAACATCAAATGGAAGCTTTCCAACAATCATTTTTGCTGTATCATATAATCCGCTCGCTAATCCTCCATGTGACGCTAACACAATTTTTCTTTTCATATCCCATCCTCCAGTTGTATTATATTGTATTAACTAATGACATTCTAACACGTCATGTAACCGCTGTCAAGTACTGTATAAAAAAAGGAGGCCGCTATATTTAAAAAATATGATGAAATAATACTATCTGTGATTGCGTTCACACGTAGAATTCATTATAATGAACATAGTGTTAAACGGAATGATAGGATTTATAGGAGGGCCCATGCAGGAAATCAAACAATTAAATGCAATCACACTGCAGGAACAGCTATATAATGAATTAGCTACGCAAATAAAGAGTGGAAAGTACAAACCGGGAGATCGCATCCCCCCTGAATTGAAACTGAGCGAGATATATCGCGTAAGTCGTGTAACTGTACGAAATGCTATACAACAGCTTGTCAACGAGGACCTACTTATCAAAAAGCATGGAAAAGGAACCTATGTGAAAACACAGGTTTACACAGAGGAATTCTTCTCAGGCGGAAGTTTTACAGATACATGCTTGCGAATGAAAGCCAAGCCTTCAACACAGATTATAGAAAGTACCGTATGCCATGATGAAGCTGAAATAAATGCGATTTTTGGTACAACTGCACCGTTGATTCGAATAAAACGCGTACGTCTTGTGGACGATGTGCCATGTATTGTCGAAGTCGATTTTTTTCCCGACTCATTTCAATTCCTATTAAAGAGAAAGCTGGAAAAAACATCTCTTCTACATCTCGTCACAAAAGAAACTGGCATGCATCCGGCGAAGTTTGAGGATTATTTTAAAATTATATTTGCAACCAAGGAATTTGCAAAGCAATTAAATTGTATTGTGGGAACTCCTCTTTTGGAAGTAACCCAGACAGTCTTAACACCTGATAATTCTATTATCTATGTGAATAAGCAATATATATTAACTACGAAATACATTTATGCGGTTCGTTCATTAAAATAATAGACAGCCTGTTTCATATAGGCTGTCTATGTTTTTATATTTTTTTGCAAATACATCTTTGGCATGAATGCGCCTTTTTCATTAACTTTTATCTAGATTTCAAATGACTCTTTGCTAATTTATTACATTATGACAGCTTTTACTTAATATTTGTTATCTATGCTGCACCACTGCAGTAGCACCAGCAAATGGTTATGAAACTGCTTTTATAAAAAAAACAAAGGCCCCAAAATATGAGGCCGTTCAAGCGTTTCTTTAACTGCGATTAAGACGGTTGATATGAATTGTGAGAAATGCCAGTTCTTCATCAGATATTTCTTTTTTATATTTATTTTGAAGAAACATTTTTATTTTATTTGCGATAGCTTCTTCTTTGCATTGATTATGAACTGTTGTATATAGATTATCATTTCCTTCAATCATAGTGTCGGAAAAGAATCGCTCTGCAAAAAAACGAATATGTGTTATAAACCTTGTATAATGTATACTTTTTTTATCAAGAGGCTGCTGTAGAGAATACACAACCAGATTGACAATTTCCCCTATTAGCTTAGCTATTCTGGCACTATCTCTATCTACTTCATCACTGGCTTGGGCATTGACGATATGAAAGGCGATATTAACCGCTTCATCCTCTGGTAAATGTATATGCAATCTTGCATTGATCAGTTTCAAGCACGCAACGCCTACCAGATATTCTCTTTCATAAAAGTTCTTCATTTCCCATAACAATCGATTTGTCAGAACAAGATTTTCCCGATACCGTTCGATTGCAAAATTGAGATGATCTGCCAGAATAAAATATAGGGAATCATTTAATTCTATAGCCAATTCTTTCTTAGCTAAAACAATCACCTCATGTGTCAGCTCAAAGATTTCCGGAGGGATCGAATTCAAAAGCTCTATGATTTGTTTTGATTTGTTATGGGTAACCGGTATAAAAAATTGACAATCCTTCTCATTAACTCTGATTTCCTCATTTGGCTTTTTACCATAGCCAATACCTTTTCCCAGCACGATGAATTCAGCCTGCTTTTCATCCGTTAATAACACCACACTGGAATTCAGAACCTTTTTTATGTGCATTCTCTACTCACCTCAGTCTCTGCCTCTGTTGCCTTAATTATATACATAATGTATGTTTTATTCTACTCAAAATCAATACTATTATTACGAATTACCTTTTGGTACCAGTAAAACGAATCTTTACGATATCGGTCATAGGTTCCCTTGCCGTCATCATCCGCATCCACATAAATAAATCCATAGCGTTTTGACATCTGTTTTGTGGACTCGCTTATCAAATCAATGCATGCCCATGAGGTATATCCCATTAAATCAACACCATCCTCTGCAATAGCATCATACATACACTGAAAGTGTTGACGATAATACTCGATTCGATATGTATCATGGATTTTTCCATTTACCAATGCATCCTTGGCCCCCAATCCGTTTTCGACTATAAACAATGGCTTTCGATATCGATCATATAGCTCTACTAATGAAACCCTCAATCCTATCGGATCGATTTGCCATCCCCACTCACTGGAAGGTAAATAAGGGTTTTTTAAAGCCATAACAGTATTTCCTGCTGTTTTTTCTAAATCATCCTCATCCGCTGCAACACAGCTTGACATATAATAGCTAAAGGAAACAAAATCAACAGGATAATTTTTCATAATCTCATCATCCCCCTCCTGCTTTTCGATATGAATGCCATGATTTTCATAATACTTTAATAAATATGACGGATATTCACCGAATACCTGTGTATCGGAATACGCATAAATATTGCGCATTCTCTTTTGTGATTCCAATATATCCTCCGGTTTACAGGTCATAGGATAGAACGAAAGCTTTGTTATCATACAGCCTACTTTGGCATCGGGAATAATTTCATGACAGATTTTCGTAGCTAATGCGCTTGCGACAAATTGATGATGCATAGCCTGGTAACAGACTTCTTCAAAATTCATACCAGCAAAGCGATCCTTTACCAATCCTCCGGTAGTATAAGGATGACGGATGATACTATCGATTTCATTGAATGTAATCCAATACTTTACTTTATTTTTGTATCGCTCGCAGATTACATTTACATACCTTTCAAAAAAGGAAACCAGCTCTCTTGCATACCAGCCATTGTATTTTAAAACAAGATGTATCGGTGGCTCATAATGTGACATGGTCACAAGGGGCTGTATTCCGTGTGCCAGCAATTCGTCAAACACATCATCATAGAATTTCAATCCTTCTTCATTCGGATATAATTCATCACCATTCGGAAAGATACGGCTCCATGCAATAGACATACGGAATACCTTGAATCCCATCTCGGCCAGCAGCGCTATATCCTGCTTATAGCGATGATAAAAATCACTTCCATGACGTTTAGGATAATTTACCGTATCCTGTAAATTCTCCAAAGCCTTCTCTATATCCCTGGTTGTAACTTCATTCAATTTATGATAGTCTTTCACACTTACATCCCGCTTCATTTTGGCGCAATCAGATACAGATATCCCCTTGCCGCCTTCATTATATCCGCCTTCGATTTGATTCGCCGCTGTCGCTCCTCCCCATAGGAACCCTTTTGGAAATTTTCTCATTTTCCTTTCCTCCCTACTGTCAAAATAATTCCGGTTTTTTCTATCGTCGGTATCTCATTCACAAACACCTGATAGTCTGCTGTATTTGTTATAATGATTGGAGTTGTGCAATCAAAACCTGCTTGTTTGATGTTTTCAATATCAAATTTCAGCAAAACATCCCCGCGATGTACTTTATCCCCTGCTTTCACATGACTCTCGAAATATTTCCCCTCCAGCTCTACCGTATTGATTCCTGCATGAAATAGTATTTCTGCTCCATTTTCTGCTTCCATTCCGATTGCATGCTTTGTTTCAAACACCATCTTAACTGTTCCATCACAAGGTGCTTTCAATATTCCGGAGGATGGTATAATTGCAATTCCCTCACCTAAAACCTTTTGGGAAAACATTTCATCATGGACATCAGTTAGTGGAAGGATATCCCCTTCTAAAGGGATGTACAGATTTTCTTTATCACTTTCCTCATGACAGATTTCAAAATCCTTCTTATTTTCATCCTTCCAGAAAATCATCGTTAAGATAAATGACAAAGATAAAGCACCGATCAAACCAATAACAGCAAAGACGATATTCATTCCATTATCCGGATCAACGAACATTGTAATACTAGGCAAGCCTGGACCGACAGCAACAAACGCCTTCAGTCCAACAAGTCCAAGGAATGCCCCGATGACGCCGCTGCTAATCATTATGGATGCCAATACTCTTTGATTTTGAAGCGCTATACCATATAAAGCAGGTTCTGTAATCCCCATCAATGCCGAGATTCCAGCGGATGCAGCAATAGCTTTTTGCTCTTCATTTCTTGATTTTATCGCAACCGCAAAGCATGCGCCAGATTCAGAAATATTGTGTGCCAGAGACGCTGCGTTATATAGTATTTCATAACCGAGTGTCCCTAATGATGAAACTACATAAGGAATCATCGCCTTATGCATACCGGTAGATACCATCAACGGCAGAATACAGGCAACAATAGCTACTGCAAGGAAGCCTAATTTTGCATACAGGAACATAATCACAGATGCAAGACCTTCTCCTACTGTATATCCCAAAGGTCCCAGAATCATCAATGTAACAGGTACAGTGACAGCTAATGCAACCATTGGTACAAAAAATGTACGAATAACTTTAGGTGTTACTTTATTTAACGCCTTTTCCATCATTCCCAGAAACAGGGTACATAGAATCGCCGGAAACACCTGAGAGCTGTAAGCTACATTCTTTAAGCCAATTCCCAGTAAATCAATACCTTCCACAAGCATTGTAGTCATATTAGGAAGTAATAGAACACCTACTGCGGCAATCGCAACCATTTTATTCGTCTTAAGCTTTGCCGCTGTTGTATAAGCAACCATGATCGGCATAAAATAGAAGGTGGCATCACTAATAGAAAGTAAGACCTTATAAATATTATCCTGTGCGCTCAGTATTTCCAAAGTACTCAAAAGCACCAAAATGGATTTTAAAATACCCGCTCCAGCCATCACAGGAATTAAGGGCTGAAATATGCCAATCAGATATTCCAGCAATAGCTCCGTTACTTTCTTCTTTCCTTTCGTGCTTATCGATTCATCAATAGTAATCAGCTTCATTATTTCATCATAAACTTCGATAACCGAATTCCCGATCACAACCTGTACCTGTGAATTGACAATCAGCTTCATCACGCCCTGTACCTTCTTTAAGCCCTCCTGATTTACATTCTCCTGATTTGCTACAGTAAAACGGAGTCTGGTCGAACAATGCTCTAAATTAACGATATTTTTCTCTCCACCGATATAGTGTAGTATATCAGCTGCACATTTTTTATAATCCATGAATAAATTCCTCCAATTTGTCTTACGTTCGCTTTTTTGGCCAAAAAAAGGCAGAATCCACAACATAAAATGAAAATCATCATTTCTGTTGTTTAGATCCTGCCTGAACATTTATTGTCAGTTACATGTCTGAACAATCATATTATAGCATCATATTTTTTTACGTCAATACTTAATTTACTTTTTCAATGAAGCATGCGAATTAAAAGAGTTTAAACTGATGTATTCTTGAATTTTATTTGCAGGCTGTGCTTTCCTCCATTTGCAGTGTCACGACCATTACCTGGGGCCGGTTGTTGATTCGCTGCGGTGCGCGACTGTTCCCGAGCCCTCGTGATACGACCATCGTACAACCATTCAGCTCATAAGCTCCATCCGTATAGGAAGGAAAGATTCCCTGATCCGGCGCATACAGCGCCCCCAGCTTGGGTACTACAATCTGACCGCCATGTGCATGTCCGCAGAATGCCAGAGATACGCCCTCCCTTGCATAATCCGCAAAATGCTCCGGACGATGAGAGAGCAGGATAGAAAAGGATGTATCTACGGTCTGCATGAGGTTATGCAGATTCATGAAATACCGATCCGATGCATAGGGATAGAATTTTTTATCCTTCAGCCCCAGAATGGATATGCTTTCCTCCTTGCGCGACAGCTCCAGCTTGCTGTTCTCCAATACCTGCACCCCGTAATCCAGCAGCACCTGCTTCAAATGCGGATATATGGGGGAAACCGCTTCATGATTTCCCGGCACATAATACACCGGTGCCACTGTAACCGCCTGTTTTATCAGCTGTACAACCGGCTGCATTGTATTCTTTGCAGTTCTGCGCCGATCGATCAAATCTCCTGTGATAACAATGATGTCCGGTGCACTCATACGGATTTTGCGAAGCAGATGCTTTTGATGATACCCAAAGCGTGTAGTATGCAGATCGGACAGCTGTACAATTCGAAATCCCGCAAAAGAGGCAGGAAGCTTCGCACTGCGCACCCGCAGATGACATACATCCAGACAGCGGTTCTCATGATACGAGAGTGCGAGTGCTGCGGCAGTGAATGCAGCCCCGGCCACCGTATATGTTTTTTTCTTCATATGATTTCCTCCTTGCCTGATTTGCGATATAATACCTGTGGTGATACATATGAAACAGCATATTGCATTCATCGGCTCCAGTGTGGCCGATGTCATCATTAGAATTCCTCATCTTCCTGTACGACAGGAGGATATCAATATCGAATCACAGACGCTTTCCCTTGGCGGCTGTGCCTTTAATGCCGCATGGATGTGCCGTTTGCTTGGTGGTGACCCGCTATTCTTTTCTCCGGTAGGTACCGGAATCTACGGTGACTTTGTCCGCCGCCAGCTACAGGAACACAGGATTGACATTCTGCTGGAAAGCAAGGAAGAAAACGGTTGCTGTTTCTGTCTGGTGGAGTCAGATGGTGAGCGCACCTTTCTCAGCCACCATGGTGCGGAATACCGATTTCAGAAGGAATGGTTCTCCCTGCTGGATTCCTATGGTGTTGATACCGTCTATGTGTGCGGTCTGGAGCTGGAAGAGAAAACTGGCATATACATTCTCGATTATCTGCAAAAGCATCCGCAGCTTACCATCTATTTCGCTCCCGGTCCACGACTGTCCGCACTTTCGCAAGGCTGTATCGAGACGCTGTTCAACCTGCACTGCATACTGCATCTAAATGAAGAGGAAGCCTGCAGCTTTACCGGCTGTCCGACTGTTCAACAGGCCGCAGAAAGTCTCTATGAACGTACACACAATATCGTTATCATCACCCTTGGCTCACGGGGATGTCTGCTGCAGCAGGAAGGAAAATGTACACACATTCCTACAGAAGCGGTTCAAATTCAGGATACAATCGGTGCCGGAGATGCCCATATCGGCAGCATCATCGCGTTGCGCGAGCAGGGCTATAGCTGGCAGGATACGCTTCGCATTGCCAATCGCATTTGCGGATATATCGTTTCCATACCGGGCGCCCTTATACATGAAGATGAGCTGACAGCCCTGTCCCTATTCTGAAACACTGCTCAGCTTGCCACTGGTGGAATCCATCATAAATCCGTAAATACGCACATCCTTTGGTATGAGAGGATGTTTTTTTAACAGCTCCACACTCTTTGCCACACTCACACAGCCATCATCAAAGCCCTCCAGCCAGCGGTCAAAATCAATTCCGCAGTATCGCAGAGATTCAATGGCGTTGTTCGAAATACCGCGCTTACGCATATTCTCCAGCAAATTTTCGGCATCCATATGCTGTACACCGCAATTCGTGTGACCGATTACCAGAATTTCCTCCACACCCAGTTCATAAATGGCAATCAAAAGACTTCGTACAACACTGCCAAAAGGATGTGTAATAACTCCTCCTGCGTTCTTTATAATTTTTGCATCGCCGTTTTTTATACCAAGTGCTGCCGGCAGCAGCTCAATCAGCCGCGTATCCATACAGGTAACGATAGCCAGACGCCGATCCGGATATTTGCTTGTTTGATAAGGCTCATAGCCCTTGTTCTTTACAAATTCCTCATTGTAGCTCAGAAGATCTTCAATCACTGACCTTCCTCCTTTCACATGTGTGAGCATTATACCATGAAATCATCAAGGAATTGTGTGAGACTTTGTTTTCTGAAAAAGTAAATCAGCCAGGCGAACAGACCCAGCACCGCCATGATAAAACAGAAGGCAAAGGTGTAATCCTCCTGCGTTTGTTTAACCGGTTCCAGATGAAGCGTCAGCACATAGCTGCGATTATAGTTGTATGGTGTTATCGCAAAGGTCACATCCTCCTTCAAGCGGTAATCCTTTTCCTTTTCATCCAGATGCAGACGATATGTGCCTATTGGCAGCTTCTGCAGTTCAATACTGTCTCTGTCACTGGTGATATTCCGAAGCTTCTTCCCCTGCTCATCCAGCAGCTCCATGGAAACATGGGATATTTTTTCATCATTCTCCTGCCGGATACGAAGCTTTACCGTCCCCAGCATACGTTCATTTACAACCTTCCAGCTTTGCTTCTTCTCCTGTGTTCCATCATATACAAAGCTGATGCGCTGTTTTGTTTTCTGATAGCCATAATCTGTCTGCGTCTGGATGAGCTGATATTCTCCGTAATCAAGATCATGTAAAACGATTCTGCCCGTTTTATCACTGGTCAGCTCCTGCAGAGGCTCCCCATAGCTGATAAGCTGAAATGCGGCTCCCTCAAGGGGTTTTCCGGTATCATCCTGTACCTGAACCACCCCCTGTACCACTTCTTCCTTAGCCTGCACAGGGGTTAGAAATACAGATATACAAACTCCACACAGGACACATGCTTTGATCATCGCTATCACCTCAATCTATCCTATGTGAGGTGTTCATGTTTTAAGCCTGATTTTCATCGACAAAAAAAGACTGCGGAATATTCTCCCCAGTCTTCTCAGCTATTCGCTTTTACTCACCTTGCGGTATTACATCCTGATCCAGCATTGCATGAAGCAGCGCAACGACTTCCTTATTCGTTTTTTCTCTGGCCTCTACGATCTCCAAAATCGTTTTCGTTCGAATGGCAGTCAGCTCTTCATTCAGATCATGCGGTATTTTCTCAATTGCCGAAAATGCCTCCTGCAGATATTCCTTCTGCTGTAAAATTGTATCAATCCTTGTTAAGATATCCTTCTTATTATTTGTCTCCAAAGTCTTTTCCTCCATGTTTTCCGGCGGCGTAAACAGACAGATGCAGGATGCTGTCACATAGTACGCCCTGCCTTTTTTCACCAGTCCTCTTGCACGGCGCTCATAGGTATTTTGCAGATGAACACCCTGCTCATCAATGACCTCTATATGCTTCATTTTCTCATCCTCTTTGTACCTTCGTCTTTTTATGATGGGTGTCTCCCCCTGTACAGCTTAACCATACCCCGTATACTTTGATAATGCAAGCTTTTTTCTTGTTTTTTTAGCCAACCAGCATCACGGTATAAGAAAACCGCAGACCCAAACAATCTGCGGTTATGTTACTATTTAAAATACTTCTTTACCAACTCATCCATCTTTCCGTTTTCCTTCATCGTTTTGATGGCTTTGTTGAATTCATCCTTCAATTTGTTGTCCTTCTGGAAAATCATTGCATTACCCGCAAGCTCAGCACCGGCTTCAAACTTGTAGTAGCTCAAATCTTCGTTATCTGCCGCAAGCTCCTCTGCTACTGCTTTTTCAACGACCATGGCATCAATGACTCCCTTTTTCATTTCCAGAACCATATCGGAATAAGCCTTTCTCTTGTCCAGCTTCAGCTTATATTCATCCTGAAGAGAGTTCAGAATGGATTCCTGAATGGTACCCATCTGCGTACCGATTTTCTTTCCTTTGATATCCTCTGTTTTTTTCATACCGCTGCTCTTCATTGTCAGCACATAGTTCTGTGCATCCTCTCCTGCATAGTATACATCAGAGAAATCCACCTGCTTTGCACGCTCCTCGGTATATGTGATGCCTGCAATACCGATATCTGCTTTTCCCTGCTTTACTGAAGGCACGATACCGTCAAAGTCAACATCCTCCCATTTCACGGTATAGCCTGCCAGTTTGGCAGCCTCATTCATAACGTCGATATCAAACCCGTACAGATTTCCCTTTTCATCCACCATCTCATATGGCTTGTAGCCGGAATTTGTATAAACGGTCAGCTCCTTCTTCGCCGTATCGCTTCCCTCTCCTGCTCCATCATCCTTGCTGCCGCAGCCCGCAAGTCCAGCCATCATAACAACAGCCATCAATCCAGTCAGTAACTTTTTCATCTTCTATTTCCTCTCTTTCCTTTTCTATATCATTTTTGACAGAAATTCCTTTGCCCTTGCCGTTTTCGGCTCTTCAAAGAACTCTGCTGCCTTACTGCATTCCTCAATATTTCCCTTATCCATGTAGATGACATAATCCGCAACCTTTTTGGCAAAGTTCATCTCATGAGTCACAACAATCATCGTAATACCGGTATGGTTCAAATCCTGAAGAACCTTCAGTACCTCACCGGTCATTTCCGGGTCCAGGGCGCTCGTCGGCTCATCAAACAGCAGGACATCCGGCTCCATCGCCAATGCTCTCGCTATCGCACATCGCTGCTTTTCACCACCGGACAGCTGATGCGGATAAGCGTCTGCACGATGCCGTAAGCCGACCTTTTCCAAAAGGGAGAGTCCCTTCGCTCTGGCTTCCTCCGCGTTCATCTTTTTCACCTTGCGAAGTGCATACGTAACATTGTCAATGGCTTTCATGTGATCAAACAAATTGAAATTCTGGAAAACCATTCCGATTTTTTCACGGACACGTGCCAAATCTGTTTTCGGATCATTGATTTTTGTTTCATTGTAAAATATATCCCCGCTGGTCGGTACCTCCAGCATATTCAGACAGCGAATGAAGGTTGACTTTCCTCCGCCGCTGCTGCCGATAATAGCATAGGTTTTTCCATCCTCGAAGGTAAAATTGACATCGAAGAGAACCTTTACACTATCACCGTAATTCTTATATAAATGCTCTACTCTAATCATATTTCAGCTTCCTTTCAATCGCCTTTCCAATGAGGGACAATACCTTATTCATAATATAATATACAAGGAACACAATCAGCAGCGGTTCAAAATCCGCATAGGTCTGATTCTTAACCGCATAGAACCAGTACATCATATCATGCAGACCAATCACAGATACGATGGAGGTTTCCTTGGTCAGTGTGATAAATTCATTGATAACCGCTGGCAGTACATTACGAAATGCCTGAGGGATAATAATATCTTTTCCAATATCTTTACCGGATACTCCCAATGCCTTCGCTGCCTCAATCTGCCCCTTATCAATACCATCAATACCGGCACGCATAATTTCTGACATATAGGCACCGGAGTTCAGGGAGAATACCAGAATTCCCGCAACCCAGTTGTTGATATTAAGCCCCGGAACCAGACTGGGAATACCGAAATAGATAAAAAACATCTGTACATATACCGGTGTTCCACGAAACAGATCAATATACGCCGCAACAATCAGATTGAATACCTTGTTCATCCTTCTTAGAAATACCGTCGCCAGACCAATCAGCGTTCCAAAGAATGCGGAAGCCAGGGACAATCCAAGAATAACCGGCACGCCACTTAACAGCAGCTGCCAGAACCTTTCTATTACTGTAATATCAAAATTCATAAAATCTCCTTCCTCTCTATAAAAATAAAATCGCCCTTCAAAAAATCAAAGGACGATTGCTCGCGGTACCACCTTAGTTCCGCCCGTTTGCACAACGGACGACGCTTATGCCTGTAACGTCAGGTAACACGGAACTGCCTCATGCCGCAGCGTTCGACAATCCAACTCCCAGACACGTTCCATCCTGTTTTACTCTCCTGCTCTCACCGGTATGCAGGCTCTCTTTGCAGCATTTCAGATGTACTACTTCTGTTCTCAGTTGTTAATATAACACTATTATACACGGATGCAAAAAGATTGCAACACTTTTCTGTAAATTTTTTGAAAAATATTTCATGTTTTTGTTTCAGGGCATTTTCATCAAATTTATATCATGAAAAGATTGTAAGATGGGCTAGTATATAGGGCGTTTCCCTGCTTTCCCATATACTGTAGGGAAAGGAGATGTTACATGATGATTTCAACAGCCGCATTAAAACCGGGAAGCATCGGAATTGGTGTAAACAAACAGCAGGCATATTTGAATATGATGCAGGAAAAGGGGTTCATCAATACCCGTAATCTGCAGGATGGTGTATATGGCACCAGAACGGAGCAGGCCGTACGGGAATGGCAGCGTTATGCAAACCTTCCGATTGATGGTGAAATCGGCAACGATACCTGGGATTCCATTGTAAACAAGCTTCGTGATCTACAGATTGTCACCAATATTCCTGTCGCAAGCAGCTCTTACTACCTCAGCTCTGGTGCGCAGGGAATTTCCGTCTTTAAAATGCAGGAATATCTGAATGAGATTGCTGCTGTCAACAAATGCTTGCGTCCGATACCGGTAGACGGCATGTATGGTCCAAGAACTACCACCATGGTACAGCAGTTCCAGTATTTATATGACTTAAACATCGACGGTGTCATTGGAAAGGCAACCTGGGATGCCATCGTTAACGAGCGTAATAAGCTGTAGGATGAAATTCACAAAACGATAACGGGAGGATTGTCTTTCCTGCCGTTTTCTACATAGAATATAACAATAATCCACCAGTATTGTGATCTGCTTAACCGACAAAAAAAGTACAGCAGAAGCTATCTGTGCTGCACCTGTGTTTAGGAAAAACGAATGGGGCGGTCAAATTCCAGAACCTCCTGTTCAACATACTTTTCTATTGCATTCAGCTGGTTTTTCTGAAAGATATCCGGCATCCTTCGCTTTTGCAGCAGATAGGTCAGCATGCCGAGCATAATAGACTCCAACGCCGCGATGATGAAATAAATTTTGAGAAACAGTGTTAAAACAAGGAAGACAGCCAGAAACAATATGCCTACGATCATAAGCAGGCGACGGTTGATGCCCCTGTAGGTTTCCTCCAGAAACGCTGTGTAGCGCTCAATAAAAGCATTCATTGCATCACTGCATGCATATCCCTGCAAGTCCAGAAAACGGGGGCGTTTTTTTCTGGGATTGCGCATGCATTCCTGTATTGCATACATCCGCATGGCACAATAGCGCGCCGCATTTTTATTTCCCTGCTCCTCATAGCAAAGTCCCTTCATATACATGAGCTTCATATACGAAGCATCGTCCAGCTCCTCCTTAGGATGCGTCATTAAATCATGCAGTGGTTCCTGCACATCCGCACCGGCGTGATTCTGCAGTGCAAAGAAGCGTTCCCACAGTACATTCAGTCTTGTATCAAAAGCTGTTTCACTCATCATCTCATCCATACCCTTTACTCCTTTTTATTTCCATTATTATATCATATCCGTGAAGCAATCACCCGCAAATGTAAACATACGCTCATATATGTATGCTATCCAGCAATGCGTTCCTTCAGCTTTTTCATTTCACTGGTACGAACCCGCTCGATATGCAGGGCAAGATATCCGATTTCTGTTTCCGGAATATCCTTATGATAGACCTTGCGCAGCTCCTCACAGATTTTCTGCGCCGTTTTGTAGGCATAGGGAAACTGCTTCGATACATAATCGCCGACATCCATCTGCAGCTCCTCATCCGATTGCAGCCGCAGCATCAGAAACTTCATATGATTCATCAAACGGGTATAGGACATGGAATTGGTATCGATTGAAATCCCATAGTCCCGCTCCACCTCTTCGATACTGTCGCGTATGATAACCGCTGTCTGCATCGCCTCTGAAACCTTGTCTTCCCCTCTTGCGGAATGCACGTGCAGCGTGATATAGCCGATTTCTCCTTCATTGATCGTATAGCCGCACATTTCCTCGATAATTGCCTTTCCCTGCAAGGCGACCTCATATTCCTCCCGGTAAAGCAAAGCGATTTCACTGGCGAAGGGATTGGAAATATCCATATTTGCCTTCATCCGCTCAATGGAAAAAGCGATATGATCCGCCAGCGGCAGCAATATGTTTTTATCAACCTCATGAAATCTGGCCTGCGCAAGCTGCAAAATTCTGCCTGCGACCTCAATGAAGATTGGATTGACCTCCTGTATGATTTCCATGGCATCCCCATGATCATTTGTTTCCGTGAACCGATACAGCTCCACGCCCGCACCCAGGGTGATGGAATCCCCGTTTTTCTTTCCGAAGCCGATCCCCTTCCCCAGGAATATCATGGATACACCGGATGCATCCTGTACCAGTACACTGTTGTTGTTTAATGTTTTTACAACGGTATACATAAATGTCCCCCTTTCCTAAAACCCGTTTCCTTATACACCTATTCCTTACCTGCCTGACGTAACAGATAATCCTCCAAATCCGATTTTATAATCGTCACACGGGGACCGTAAATAATCTGCAGACCGCGACTTTTCTTATAGATACCGGCAGCTCCGCTTGCCTGCAGCAATATATCATCCATCTGCATTGGATCCTTCATCGCCACATGAAGTCTTGTCGCACAGCAGTCCAGACTTATGATATTGTCCTTTCCTCCAAGTCCTGCACAGATCAAAGAGGACAGGGCATCTGCATCGCTATCTTTTTTCTCTATTTGCTGTCCTTCATCCGTTTTCTCCACCACCGCAAGCCTCTCGCTGACTTTTATTTCCTGTGATTCGCTTTCTCTTCCCAGTGTCTTGAAATCGAACCTTTTGATCAGAAAGGTGAACAGCACATAGTAGATGATAAAATAGAAAACGCCGACAACGACGATCATAATCCAGTTGGTTTTTGCATTTCCCTGAAGAATGCCAAACAAAAACAGATCGATCAATCCTCCGGAAAAGGTTAAGCCAACACCGACCTGCAGCATATGCATGAGCATAAATGCACAGCCTGCCAGTACACAGTGTATGACATAAAGCAGCGGGGCCGCAAACAGAAAGGTATATTCCAGTGGCTCGGTGATACCGGTCAGCATACTCGTAAGCGCAGCGGAAATCAGCAGTCCTCCGGCAATTTTCTGTTTTTTGGGCAAAGCACAGTGATACATGGCAAGGGCAGCTCCGGGAAGACCGAACATCATCAGTGGAAATTTACCGGACATGAAGCGCGTTGCCTCTACGCTGAAGCGTACGGTATTGGGATCCGCAAGCTGAGCAAAGAAGATATTCTGTGCTCCCTGCACACTGACTCCCGCAATTTCCATCGTACCGCCAACTGCCGTCTGCCAGAACGGAAGATAAAAGACATGATGAAGCCCGAAGGGAATCAGTGCGCGCTCGATCACCCCGTAAAGAAAGGTTCCGTAATACCCGGAGCGTTGCACGATATCCCCAAGCATATAAATCCCCTCCTGTAAAACCGGCCAGATATAGAACATCAGAATGCCGACCAGCAGATAGACGATGGAACAGATGATGGGCACAAAGCGTGTTCCTCCAAAGAAACTCAGAATGCGCGGAAGCTGAATTTTGTAAAAACGATTGTGTAGTGCAGCCGTACCAAGCCCTACAAGGACTCCGCCAAACATCCCCATCTGTAAAGAGGTGATGCCGGTCACTGAAGTTACAGAGCCTTCCGGAAGCGATCCCGCCATATCCGTAAGCTCCAGCATCGTAGCGATGGAGGTATGCATGATGAAAAAGCTGATCGCGGATGCAAGAACTGCGACCTCCTTTTCCTTCTTCGCCATCCCCAGTGCCACCCCCATAGCAAATATCAGGGGCAGATTCGTAAATACGATATTGCCGGCATTGCTCATCACCTTGAATATCATATAGAAGAATGTTCCTTCACCCAAAAGCCATTGCAATCCATAGGCAGCGATCATATTGGGATTGCTGAGTGATTCCCCGATTCCCAGCAGCAGACCCGCAACCGGAAGTATGGCAATCGGCAGCATAAAGCTTCTTCCCACCCGCTGCAGAACATTGAGCATGCGATCTTTCATATATGTTCTGTATGAGTCGCCCGTACAGCGAATTCATACACTCCTTTCTCCTTACAACTAAACCATATATAATATGGTACCAATTTTGGAAGATATTGTAAAGGAAAAAACAACATTCGATTTCCATATTGTGCCTGTATTTCTTTACTATTCACATGCACCCATATGCTGAAAAAGGGAGTCAACATTTCTGTTGAAACCCTTTTTGTAAGCACGCTGTATCAGCAGGATGCCTGATCCTCTTTTTTTCTGTGAACGATGCGTCTGATACTTCGTTTGATGACATCAAGGAAGCTCAGGGAACGCACCATCCGCTCTTTGTCTACATAGTTTGCGACCGCACGCAGCAGGGCTTTGTTGTCGCGGGAGGAGAAGGAGAATGTACCGCTGCTTTTTGTCATGACTGCAAAGCGTGAAATCTTTCTGCCTTTGAACAATACAGAAGCAACGATGGTATCCACCTCGTCCCAGGGAATCTGAATATAATCCTTAACATTGCGATCATTATAAAACTCGAAGGCCCGATCCCCTACCATGATCTTCCCATACGCTGATAATCCCATATAGGAAATACCCTTGACTGTATAATCCACCGTTGTGTTTCTTGACTGTACCATATCTGATTTCCTCCTCTGCCGCGAAGCTATGCAACCTTTTTAAACGGCTCCTACATCACGCCGCCAAGACGTGCCAGAATACCTACGATGAATAAAGCTATGATAATGATGATCGGTGATACCTTTTTCTTTAACAGCCAGCAGCACAGCAGCGTCAGCAGCAATGCTGCCAGTCCCGGAATCAGCTGATCCAGATTCTGCTGCAGGGTTGTCACCTTTTCCACATTTAAGCCGGTGCTTCCCAGTGCATCGTACTGCGTAATAGCCTCACGTACACCGTCAATGCCGCTGGACAGGTTATCCCAGTCAATGAACGCTCCCTTTGACTGTGTAACCGTAGATACAACAGGTGTAAAGGAAATGCTTACCCAGCGCTGTACAAGAGATCCGATGATAAACATACCCAGAATGGATGCCCCGCTTGTTATTTTACCAAGCAGACCACCGGAAAGATCCTTTACAATAGAGGTTCCCACCTTGTAGCCGAACTCCTGTGTATACCAGATAAAGGCCCAGCGGATCACATTCCATGCCACAAAGAACAGCAGTGGTCCGATGATGTTTCCGGACAATGCCAGGGATGCACCAAGCGCTCCCAGAATCGGACGCAGGGTAAACCAGAATACCGGATCTCCGACACCTGCCAGCGGTCCCATCATACCGACCTTGACACCCTGTATTGCCGCATCATCCACAGACACCCCGTTGGCACGCTCCTCTTCAAGTGCCAGCGTAACACCCATAACCGGTGCAGACACATAAGGATGTGTATTATAGAATTCCATATGACGCTTCAATGCGGCAATCTGGTCATCCTTATTCGGATACAGCTTTTTAATGGCAGGGATGATGGAATAACACCAGCCGCCATTCTGCATACGTTCATAATTCCAGGAACCCTGAAGGAACTGATGACGCCATGCAACTGACAAACGATCTTTTTTCGATAATGTAATTTTCTCCATGTTTTCTTCCTCCTTCAAGATCAATAATCATTCAATATATCGCCAAGCGGATCACCGGTATTACTGCTTCCTCCGCCGTTATTGGAACCACCGTGCTCCTTCAGTCCCAGATAAATCAGTGCAATGACAACACCGATTACGCCCAGTGCGATCAGCGTCAGCTGGTTCAGTGCAGCTAGCACAAAGCCCAGAGCGAAGAACGGCCAGGTTTCCTTTGTTGCCATCATGTTGATAACCATGGCATACCCTACTGCAGCAACCATTCCTCCACCGACTGCCATACCACCGGACAGCCAGGATGGCATCTGATTCAATACATCGGTAACAACACCCGGAGATACGACGCACAGGGCAGCAGCAGGAATCGCGATACGTACACCCTGCAGCAGGATAGCAAGCATCTGCCATACCTCCATCATGCGGATATTTCCCTTTTCAGCAGCGGCATCCATAAAGTGAACCATTGGAATTGCAATGGTACGACAGATCATTGTTAAAAACAGACCTGCTACGGACAGCGGTACGGCAACAGCAATGGATGTGGAAATTGCGTTATTTACATCGGTTGCTCCACCCTGCAATCCCAATACCATGATGATTGCCGATGCAACAGAAGCCAGGGCGGCATCCGGAGCAATCGCTGCTCCTACGTTTGCCCAGCCCAGTGCCATCATCTGCAGGGAGCCTCCTAAAATGATACCTTCCTTCATATGACCGCTCACGATACCGATCAGCGTACATGCTACCAGTGGCTGATGGAACTGAAATTCATCCAGGACCCCTTCCATACCAGCCAGAAGAGCAACGATAACGATTAGTAAAATTGTAATAATTGACATTATGATCTCCTCCTGTTCCTTAAGCCAGCTCTGCTTTGGCTTTCTTTATAATATCGTCCATGTTTTCTTTGGAATCGTTTGGTACCTTGCGCACATCAAACTGGATTCCCTTTGCTTTCAGCTTTTCAAAGGTTTTGACATCGTCCTTACCAAGAGACAGCACCTTGCTCACTGCAATCTTTCCGACGGAATGTGCCATGGAGCCGATATTCAGCTCCTTCACGTCCACGCCGCCTTCAATGGCACGAAGCGCATCCTGCGGTGTTTCAAACAGCAGCATCGCTTTTGTATTTCCAAAACGCGGGTCCTTTGCGACCTGAATCATTTTATCAACCGGAACAACGTTGGCCTTCACACCCGGAGGAGCCGCCTGTTCAATCAGGTTTTTTCGCAGCTCATCCTTTGCAACACCGTCGGAAACCACGATGATACGCGTTGGCTTAACGGTTTTTGTCCATGCTGTGGCTACCTGTCCATGCAACAGACGGGAATCAATACGTGCCAGCACATATTTGATATGTCCGTCTCCGATTACGGTTCCCTCAGGAATCGCTCCCTGCGGCGTCACCGGCTCAGCTGCCTGTTTTTCCTGTGCAGGCTCCAGTGCCTCCGGAAGCAATCGAACCCCTTCCTTTGCCACCCCATATACATGTGCGGCAATCTCCTGTGCGGATTCCATTGACATTCTGGATGCAAATGCTTCAATCAGCATCGGCAGATTCAATCCTGTAACGACAGCCCATGTGTCTTCATGACCGTTGATCAGTCCACTGGTCTGATTGAACGGTGTACCGCCCCAGAGGTCTACCATGAACAGGACCTGCTCAGGATTTTCGAATGTAGTGATTGCTTCTTCCATTTTTGCGCGAATGTCATCCGGTCCTTCACTTGGCTGCAGTGTTACTGCTTTTACATTGGGCTGCGTTCCGAAAATCATTTCCCCGGATTGCAGAATGCCTTTCGCAAAATCACCGTGACTTGCAAGAATAATTCCTACCATTTTTTCTCCTACCTTTCTTTTTTTGAATCCCTCGCAATGCAAAAAAACAGGCATCACTCTTCGATTGGATAGACTCCGCCTTTACTCGGTAATCCATCTTCTCAAATAGTTAATGCCTGTTCTTGATAACAGTAACACACCACGAAGTATTCACTTTTTACGGGTAAATAATATCATTGGTATCGCTTACTGTCAATTCTTTTTTTCATTATTTCTTGTATACAGCCATCAAAGCTGCGCGCTTTAGCACCCAGCTTTCAAGAGAAGCTGCACACACTAAAAGCATATCCTGACACCTGCCTATGCGATGGCCCTGTCTTCTTGTACACCATTGCCGTTTTCCAATGATGAGCAACCCGGGCAATGGATCCATCACACTGTCCCACTGCTTTCACATACCCTTTTGGCGCATGGCTTTCGGTGCATGCAGGAAAGGATAGCATACTCATACAGGGTACGGTTCTCATGCGGTGACATGCTATAAAAACAGGGAAATCCAATGCTGTGATATGCAGCAACAGCAGCTCGGATTCCCCTTTTCAATACGATTGAAAGCCGCGAATGCGAAGACAGCAGCGATAAGATTTCTATATCATACCTTCTGCTTTTCTCCCTGCTGATAGGCCTCATACAGAGCTTGTCCGCTTTTACAGCCTTTTGAACAGCCGCTACATCCCCCACTGCAGGATTCCTCTTTGCGAATCGAACGCAGTGCAAGGATGATCAGCAGCAGCAAAAGTAATGAAATGATAATGGTAGCCATCCTTCATCAATCCTCTCTTTCTTGGTGTCAGGCATTGACCTTTACTTTTTCAAGATGCACCTGTTTTTTAGATTCCGAACGAAACAGCAGATACAGCATAACCAGCAGGAAAAGCAGAGCGATGATCAGACCGATCCCGAATACGCCGGTTGTAAAGAAGGTTGCGAACTGGAAGATCATAAAGGCAATCACATAGGCGAATACACACTGATAAGCGACAGCGAAGATCGTCCATTTCGCATTGTTCATTTCACGCTTGATCGCACCGATTGCGGCAAAGCATGGTGCGCACAGCAGATTGAATACCAGGAAGGAGTATGCTGCTGCAACCGTGAAGCTTGCTGCCAGCGTTCCCCAGATTTCTAATCCATCCTCTGCCACTTCGGCAAAGCCGTACAGGATACCAAAGGTAGCCACGACATTTTCCTTTGCGACCAGACCGGTAATTGCGGCAACGGATGCCTGCCAGTCTCCCCAGCCCAGCGGTGCAAACAGCGGTGCAATCGCAGAGCCCAGATTCGCCAGGAAGCTTTCGTTTAGCTGCGATTCTTCCAGCATGGTGAAGCCTCCGTTTACGAAGCCGAAGTTGGAAGTAAACCAGATAAAGATCGTAGACAGCAGAATAATGCTTCCCGCTTTCTTGATAAAACTCCATCCGCGCTCCCACATACTGCGAAGAACATTCAAAGTCTTTGGAACGTGGTAGGCAGGAAGCTCCATGACAAACGGTGACGGATCACCTGCAAACATACGTGTTTTCTTCAACATGATACCAGATAATATGATGGCAGCAATGCCGACAAAATATGCGCTCGGTGCCACCCAGCTTGCTCCGTGGAACAGCGCTCCGGCAATCAGTGCAATAATAGGAAGCTTGGCGCTGCATGGAATGAAGGTCGTTGTCATGATCGTCATACGGCGATCCTTTTCACTTTCAATCGTACGGCTTGCCATGATGCCCGGCACACCGCAGCCGGTTCCGATCAGCATCGGAATAAAGGATTTACCGGATAATCCGAATTTGCGGAAAATACGGTCCATGATAAAGGCGATACGTGCCATATAGCCGCAGTCTTCCAGAATCGCCAGAAACAGGAAGAGCACCAGCATCTGCGGAACAAAGCCGAGAACTGCCCCGATACCGGCAATGATACCATCGACAAGCAGAGAAACCAGCCAGCCTGCAGTTCCAATGCCTTCCAGAAAGGAAGTCACAGCAGGAGGAATGATATCTCCAAACAGCACATCATTTGTCCAGTCCGTCACATACGTACCAACCGTCGTTACGGATACATAGTATACCAGATACATCACCACAGCGAAGATCGGCAATGCGAGCCAGCGGTTGGTAACAAAACGGTCAATACGGTCAGATACATTCATACCGCTGTGCTTTTTCACATAGGTCTGCTTCATCAGCTTAGCGATGTATTCATAGCGTTCATTGGTGATAATGCTTTCGGCATCATCGTCATAGCTATCCTCCAGCTCCTTACGCAAAGCATTTACGATGCTGCTGTCTGTACTGTTTAGCGGTGCGGATGTCATAATTTTCTCATCATTTTCCAGATATTTCACCGCATACCAGAAGCTGCTGGCTCCCTTTGCCTGCACGGCGCTCAGATCAGCAATTTTCAGCAGACAATCCTTCAGCAGTCCTTCGTAAATATTGGTAAAGGCAGTATGTTTGTTACTGAGCATACCGACTGCTTTCTGAATCAGTTCATCCAGTCCGCGGTTTTTCAATGCGGATACCTCCACAACCGGAATATTTAACAGATCAGACAGCTTGCATGTGTTCACTTCTGTTTTATTCTGCTGCATCAAATCCATCATATTCAGTGCCGCAACAACCGGAATACCCGTTTCCTGCAGCTGTGTTGTCAGATACAGATTTCTCTCCAGATTTGTTGCGTCGATAATATTGATAATCAAATCCGGCTGTTCTTCCACCAGATAGTTTCTTGCCACCACTTCATCCAGAGAATACGGTGACAGGGAATAGATACCCGGAAGGTCGGTAATCACGATATCTTTGTGACCCTTCAGCTTCCCTTCTTTTTTCTCTACGGTTACACCCGGCCAGTTACCTACATATTGGTTACTGCCTGTCAGTGCATTGAACATCGTTGTCTTTCCACAGTTTGGATTTCCAGCCAATGCGATTCTGTACATAATCTCCCTCCTCTGTTAGCTTAGACTAACTCAATCTTCAAAAAAATACATGTTATTCCACTTCGATCAGTGCCGCATCCGCCTTACGGATACTCAGCTCATAACCGCGCACGGTAAGCTCGATTGGATCTCCCAGCGGAGCAACCTTGCGGATATACACTTCCGTGTTTTTGGTAAGTCCCATATCCATCAGCTTTTTCTTAACCGACCCGGTAGAATTTAGTCTGCGGATCGTGACACTGTTTCCAGGTTTTACTTCCTTTAATGTCATGCTCATTTCCCTCCTATTTCACATGGATGCGGTTGGACAGGCTCTTATCCAATGCAATCCGTGTATCCTTTACATGGATGATGACATTGCCGCTCAGCTCATTCACCACGCTTACGTCAGCACCCTCTACAAAACCAAGTGCCGCCAGATGACTGCGAACCTCATCCTTACCATTCACCTTTGCGATTTGAAAGTTTTTTCCAATCGGTGCAGCTGTCAGTACCATATGTCAACCTCCTTTGTTAGCAAACACTAACCTTTCACATCCAAATATTAGCACAGGCTAACATGCCTGTCAACCAGTTTTTTCCTTGTATGCCCTTTCAGTCTTCGACTGTCAAGGAATATGCCCGAAGACAAATGTAAAGAAACGATTTTATCAAAGGCTTTCTAAACGAAATGCAGACCGAATGATCTGCACACGTTTTTATGCATTGGCGAAGCGTTCTCCCAAGGACTCACAGGCATCCAGGCCGTCAGCATCCGGTGTGTAATTTATAATCAGTCCGTTTTCAAACAGATTGGCTCCGGCTGCTTCCACACGTTCCTCCCAGCTCTGCATCCATTCACCGCTGCCCCATCCGTAGGAGCCAAACAGCGCAACCTTTTTATTCATCAGAGTTCCTTCTGCCTGCATGAAGAAGGGTTCAAATTCTGACTCCTCCAGTACCTCCGCGCCCATGGCAGGACATCCGAAGATAATGTAATCATATGCGGATACATCCGGCTGATCTGCGACATGAACGACATCAGCATGCTTTCCTGCCTTTTCAACGCCCTGTGCAACAGCATTTGCCATAGCCTCTGTATTTCCGGTTCCTGACCAGTATGCGATAAGAATATTCATGTGATTCCATCCTTTCCTAAGCTGTTATCAGCTGTTCCAGAGGAATGCCTTCCTGCAGTTTTTCCAGAGTACATTCCATGCTCTGCAGAAAGCGTGCCGTTGTTTTTCTCGCACGGGAGAGATTGTGATAAATCTTCCAGTATCCGATTTCCTGATAATTTTTTCCGTTGTTCTGTATAAACGACACAACATCATCCAGCGGATATCCGAGAAAGACACCGATTTCATGAGGAAAGCATTCCTTGCACATATGTTCCTGCAGATGATAAAGCGCCTGTCTGGTCGTCACAAAGCCGTATCCGAAAGCAGACAGAAACTGCTGTATATCCTCCTGACACAGATGCGTATCCAGAAGATCCTTGTGATATACGAGGATCAGCTTGAAATCCGGTGAATGCTTCATAATCTGAAGATAAATCCGTTTTGGATTCAGACAGCGGTTATATGCCAGAACAAGTTCTTCTACATTTCCAACTTCACTATCTCTGCAGCTGAACAGACAGGAAGGCTTCATACCCTCCAATGTTGGTGCTGCATAGTATGCAATCAGTTCAACAAACGACACGATGTTTCCTCCTTTATGTTAGATTAGTCTAACTATAGTTCTAATAAGAAACAGAGGAATCCCTCTGCCTATTAAATTATCTTAATCTAACTTATGGAATAAGTATACTTCATCAGGGCTCCGTATGTCAATCTCTTTTGAAGCTTTTTTGCATTTCTTCTTACGACGTTTCTTTTCTGAAAGCATGATTCTTCTTTCTATTTTGTATTCGCTTATCGTATGTGTCCTCTAAAGCCACTTATCGCTCTTTTTACATCCTTTTTTTCTATCCTATGTTTTTGAATGCTTTTATGAGTCCTTGTAAAGTTGCTCTTAGCATATTCTGATAGAGATCGTCGCAGTATGTGAGCGCAGGCAGCTTATAAAAAGAGTATGCTTATCATAAGGAATGCGTTCATCAAGCAGGCAAGCAGAAAATGGATACAACAGGTTTTCGCATCCCCTTCTGCATACGGCAAGAGCGATTGCATACAGGAAATGGCATTGACACATTTTGTTAGCTGTGTTAAACTTTATCCGAAAAAGGGGGTGAGATGATGGCAACCATCATCATACTCATACTACTCGTTTTGTATATTGTCTTTGCCTTCCATCGGTCAAGAAAAAGAATAAAAAACGGCTGCTGCGGTGGCGGCGGACCTGTATTCAGAGACAGCGTACAGACGGATCAATATGCAATACATGAGCAGTATCATATACGCGGTATGCATTGTGAAAGCTGCGCGGCAAGCATTGAACACAGACTTAATCAGATGCAGGATACGGCTGCCCTTGTAAATCTTCAAAAGGAAGTTGTCGATGTATACAGCAATCATCCGCTCAATAAAGAGGAGCTGTTTCAGGCCATTCAAGCATTGGGGTATGAAGCGTATGAGTGATATCAGCTATAATCGCCGCGTTCACTATTACATCGCCCTGTATGAGTTGTTTCAGGAGCAGGAATGCCTGCACTGCATGGATATCGCAAGAAAGCTGTCCATCTCACTGCCGGCTGCCAGCCGTATGCTACAAAAGCTGATCAGTGAAGGTTTGATTGAGAAAAAAAGCTATCAGAGCATCTGTCTTACACAGGCTGGAAAGGGACAGCTGCAGACAACCTATCACACATATTGCGAGCTGATTTCCTATTTTTCCCGCATACCCACTTTCACCGAGGAGGACCGTCTGGAAAGCTCCCTTCTCTGCCTGGGTTCCTTTCCGCATTCCCGCATCGAAAAGCTGGTTAGGAGTGCAGACTGTATAGGAACAGAAAAAAGGTGTCAAACACTTAGATAACACATAAGTGATGACACCTTTTTTTGTATGCAGATCAGATTTTTATTTTTCTTCCTTGACCGCAAAATACTGATTGGTTGCTGCTGTGATTTCCGTTGCCAGATCACGCTGCTGGAAGCTCTCTTTTCCGCTGTCGCATAACGGGCACAGATAATCATCCGCTTCCTTTGTGAAATCCTCACCGTCATAGGTGTATCCACAAATACTGCACATCCATGTCATATCGTATGTCCTCACTTTCTCTGTGAATTATTATACACAAGAAATGCACATCTGTCATTTTATTTGCCAGCTGATATAGCTGCGAATCCCTGCCGCAGGTCTTCCAGTATATCGTCAATATGCTCAGTGCCAATGGAAAGCCGTACAGTCTGCGGTGTGATTTTAACAGCTGCCAGCTCCTGTGCACTCATCTGTGAATGGGTTGTGGAGGCCGGATGAATTACAAGGGATTTCACGTCCGCCACATTTGCAAGCAGCGAGAATACGGACAGGGATTCCGTAAAGGTTCTCGCCTGTTCCTCACTCCCCTTTATTTCAAAGGTGAAGATGGATGCGCCTCCCTTTGGATAATAGCGTTCATACAGTTCTTTCTCTCTCCCCTGTGCAAGAGAGGGATGATGCACCGCAGCGACCTTCGGCTGCTTCTGCAGAAAGTCAACGACCTTTCCTGCATTTTCTACGTGGCGTTCCACACGCAGAGATAATGTCTCCAGCCCCTGCAGCAGAAGAAATGAATTAAACGGGGACAGACATGCTCCCTGATCACGCATCAATGTAGTCCGGATCTTCATGATATAGGCGATATTCCCCACGGCTTGCGTAAAGACAACGCCGTGATAGGAAGGATTAGGTTTTGACAGCCCCGGGAATTTATCGTTCTGTTCCCAGTCAAAGCGTCCTCCGTCCACAATGACACCGCCCATAACCGTTCCATGTCCGCCGATGAACTTGGTTGCGGAATGGACAACGATATCCGCTCCGTGCTCCAGCGGACGGAATAAAAACGGTGTGGCAAATGTATTATCAACAATCACCGGAATACCATGACGATGGGCGATTTCGGATACAGCCTCCAGATCGATGATATCCGCATTCGGATTTCCAAGGGATTCCAGATACACAGCCTTTGTGTTATCCTGAATGGCTTCTTCGAAGTTTTTCGGATCACTGCCGTCCACAAATGAGGTCGTGATGCCGCTGTCTGTCAGTGTGTTGGCAAACAGATTATAGGTCCCTCCATAGACCGTAGAGGAGGAAACGATATGATCGCCGCAGGTCACGATATTGCGGATCGCATAGTCGATTGCCGCAGACCCGGATGCCGTAGCCAAAGCCGCAGCGCCATTCTCCAACGCGGCCATCCGCTGTTCAAACACATCCGATGTCGGATTCATCAGACGGCTGTAGATATTGCCCCCCTCACGTAAGGCGAAACGCTGTGCTGCCTGCTCGGAATCCTTGAATACATAGGATGTTGTCGCATAGATCGGTACTGCTCTTGCATCGGTTGCGCTGTCTGGCTCCTCCTGTCCGGCATGCAGCTGCAGGGTTTCAAATTTATATACTTTCTCTTTCATATTGCTCCCTCTCTTTCAAATACCTAGTGTTTTAGTAGGCTTATTGAAATTATACGGGGTGAATGCATGGATGTCAATAAATTTTCACAGTTTTATGAAAATAATGTCATAAATACTGAAAATTATTTCATAAAGGCGTATTGTCTTTCTAAATAGCCTCTGCATGACAAAATATCATTACTGCGACAGCGACTGTACAGCATATCACATGGAGAAACCTGCAAATCGCTTCTTTGCTGCTTACCATAAGGAAAGCACATGCTACAAAACTATAAAAAAGAGTCAAGGAAACCATATTGAATTCCCTTGACCCTCTCCTTCTTTACTTGATTTGCAGCTCTTTTTTCTTTCTCAATATCCATAGGATACTGCCTGCCACAAGAGCACCGAGCATGCCTAATGCGTATATCTGCGCCTGTGTTTTATCACCTGTATCGACACCCTTTTCCGCTTTGTCCACACTTCCCTTATTCTGAGCTTTCTCAGATGTATCTGCCTTTGAAGCATCAAGAGGTGTGTTCTCCTGAGAATTATCAGGTTTACCCGTATTCGGAATGTCCGGTTTTCCTTCCGGCGTACTTTCCTTGTCATTCTCCTGCGGTTTATTTGTATCCGGAGTTTCTGAAGGCACATTGTTATCACCGGAATCTGCTTTTTCTATCGTAACCGGTGCGATTGCATCCATACCGGATACCTCATTGACCGCATATACATCGTTTACGGTTTTCAGACTGTCTTCGATTACACTTACTTCCGCCTTAGTTCCAGCGGCAAGCTTCAATTCCACCATTCCAAGACGCAATTCATCCTGTGCATACAGATGCTCATCACCGGAAAGATAAATGGTCAGCCTCCCGGTATCCTCCTGATAGCGCCATTCCTGTACATCGCTTTTGATATCACGGTGAAACCTGAACTGTACATGTTCTTTCAGTACCTTCCCCTGCTTCGCCTTGATCTGAAAGCTCAGTTGTAAGGAACGTATCGTATCCTTGGTATCGGATGGTATGAGTACGGTCTCTACCTGATTCTCCTTCGCGGTAAGGATAATTTTTTCAATCGTATCCGCCTGAATAGCGATGGGACCTGCCAGCAGGCAAATCAGTAACAGGGATACTCCTCGCTGCAGCCATGTTTTCATCAGCCTTCTCCTTTCTTTTCCTTGCTTTTCAGTATTATTTTGTCAATGTGATTTCCGGCAAAATCTCCGGAATCTTGACGAGCAGGGTATCGCTGACCAGCCGCTGTCCCTCATTGGTCAGGGCATTGTCCACACGATACAGCTCTGCACGGACTTTTTCAGGCAGCTGCTCAACGTTCAAGTCTTTTTCTGCAATCCAGTATACCCAGGTACCCTCGGAAACCTCACCAAGCAATGCATTCTGTGGATTTGGGGCAAAAATAACCTGATTGGCAATCAGAGAACCCTCTGCGTCTGTTCCGCCGATGATAGTTCCTGCTTCATCATACAGCATAACGACATTATAAGCCGGGTTTCCCTTATAGGTTCCTGTAAAAATCAGAGATCCCTTTTCAATCTTCTGTTCCTCATGCGTTTCATCTTTCTCCTGAAGGATAACATCTTCTTTCAGAATACCGATCGACGCTGTCTCTGCCGCTTCCTCATTATAAAATTCGATATTATCACCCGTTGGTCCCAGAATATCCAATTCCGGAATGACCAGTGTGCTGTTTTTCTTGTTTAAAGCAGTGATACGTACATAAACAGCATCATAGGTTGCTATCCATGGATCGTTGTCCGCATTTTGGAAATAGACAGTTGCCACATCATCCTTAAAGTCGAAGGCTCCTTCTTTAAGCTTTTTAAATGTTTCGCCATCCTGACTGATTTCAATCCTGTAATCTGTCATATCGTAACGTTCATCCGTACCGCGGTGATAACGCAGGGCTGTCACTTCCGTGGTTTTTCCCATATTGATCGTAATCTGCGGATCTGCATTTGTAGATGCACCGGTATAGGTGTTTTCTTCTGCCGTGCCGTCATCAATCATGCGGTATGCCGCTGATTTCAGCTGCGGAGCACATGGATCCTCTCCTTCTGCCGGCTTCTGTTCATCATCTTTTGACAGCATATTCGTCGTGATGGTCCAGCTGTCCTTAACCTGACTGCCGTCACCCTCTACCTTGACTGGAGAAACCTGTACGGCCGCTGAGCGGTTCAGGAATTTATCAATCGCAGTCACCTTATAGGAAACAGAGCGGTTGCTTACTGGACCCAGCTGATCTGTGAATTTGTTGTCCATGGTAAATCCGACAACCTCATCCTTTTGCTTTCCCTGATCATAGGTCGTTCTTACAATTTCATAACCAAGAATCGCTTCTGCCTGATCCGCAGTATTGCCCAGTGTCAGTGTTACGCTGGAGCGATCATTCTTTGAAACAGATGCAGTGGCAACATCCCTGCCGCTGATACCTTCACTTGCGCCATGCTCGATTTCATAGGCACGTGCTTCATCATTTACATAATAGATGGCGCGTGCTTCCTTTTCAAACTGCTGCATATATGCTTTGGTATCCGCATCCATCACCATACCCCAGCGCTGGAAGAAGTCACTCAAATCCTTTTCTGCCGCAGCACTCGCCAGACGCATGATATTCTGTTCGGCATCCTTGCCAAGTGTCAGCTTGATACCATTGGGAGCAGGTGCCAATGCTGTATTTCTTGCATAGCTGTCTACGCGCGCAAAGAACAGATTTTTGAATATTTCATCATAATCCGCATAGGTCCTGTAATTATATCCGCGATCATATGCCAGATGCAGCTGCCAGTACATTCCAAGCTGTGTGAATACATTGTCACTCCGCCCCGTTACATTGGATGTTACTTTTTTGTATACATCCTCATATTTGAACCGCACACCGTTATTCGTCTCATCTGCCTGTGCCAGAAGGGAGAAATAATTGTTTGTGATTTCAGCAATTGCATAGCTTCCCTGATTGATGTTATGTCCGATTTCATGAGCAATGCCCCAGCCGAAGTATGTTCCAACCCCGATTTTCTTTCCGTTTTCATCAACCTCTACCGGCTTGCTGTTCACCAGTCCGCGTGTGGAACCCCATTCCACACCGATATGATTGCCGGATGCATACATAAAGGCGCCGTCAAACATTTTCATGTATCGAATATTCAAATGCTGTGCAGGTAAATGATTCTTGTCCTTCACATTTTGTGCAGTACCTTCCTTAAAGTTATCAGTGAGTCCCTTATGCTGATAGAAAAGCGTCATCATGTCATCCATTGCGTTAAGGGAAGCATTCAGCTTTTCAGCGCCTGCCTCTACAGAGCCGTCATTCACCGCATTCCAAACCTGAGATGCCGGTATGGAATACATCATCTGATCCAGCATGATATCCGTGATATTCAAAACACACGTTTTCTCGTCGTATGCGTAGGATACCTGCTCATTGCCCTCTGTTTTATGATCTTTCTCATGCTGCTGCTGCAAATTCGGGACAAAGTCTTGCAGCTCTTCGATGTAGGTACGGATTCTTTTCATTCGTTCTTCTTTATCCTTTACCTGATACAGATCAAGCGTTGGAACCCTTGTGCCTGAGCTGACTCTTACTGCATACTGATCCGTGTCCTTGTTTCCGTTATATTGAAGATAGAGCGCGCCGCCCTTTTCAACATCGGTAGAAGTAATCTGCGGAATCGTTATTTCATTTCTGCCGATTTTCAAATTGCCGACCGTCTTGGCAAATCCGCTTGCCTCCGCATGCTGCTGTGTTGCAACAAGACTCAGGGAACTGTTCTGCCCGGTTTTCATCCCCGGATTTCCTACATAAATGACCAGCTCCTGTCCTGCATAAGCACTGATACCCAGCGGCTGCCATGCATTCAGACCACCTACAGAGATACCGGAATCTTTGTTTGAGCGAAGATTGGCATGTACTGCAATCGTATCGTTCAGCGTATCCTGTTCCGCATACAGCTGCTTCGCTGTATCCAGTTCCACCTGCAGTGCTTTTTGATCCGGATGATATTCTCCATGATTCTTGGTGTCAAGACGCTGCTGCAGTGTATTCAGAAGCTCTGTGTCCACATCCTTTGCCAGTGTCAGATGAAGATCATCAGCAAATAATGCCTGAATATCCGATTCCAGAGAATCGTATTGGAAGAAACGGATTTCTGCCACCATGATATTTCTTACACCGCCGGATGTAGTCAGACCAAAACGCACGCGGCTTGTCTTAATCGGCTTTGCCAGCTTGATCACATAATATTTTCTTCCCTGTCCGTCATCCTTCTGTTGTATGCGAACATTCGATGCCTGTACTTCCTTATTCTGTTCACTGTCCCAATAGTAGATTGCCGCAGCTCCATAGCCGACCGTATCCATCGGTGCAGCCAGTGTGAAGCGATCCATTGTATACTCCTGATCCAGCTGTACGGTAGTTCCCCACTGCCACTGGTGATAGCTGACCGCGTCATCCCAGTCCTCTAAACGATAGTAGGACTCATAGCTGTCATCCACAAGACCGTTGGCACTTTGGGCATCTGTATCCAGACTGCTGTTTACCATGCTTCCGACAACATGCTTTGCAGAGACGATATGCTGTGTGAGCTTTCCTTCTCCGTTGGAATCATTGATCAGCTTATAGGAAGGCATCTGCGCACGCTTTACACTTAGCGTGGATGCCTTAACCTTCATGGAGCCTGGACCCTCTCCCAGTTCATTAACACCCGTGACGTACAGAATATACGTAGTTTCATCCTTTAAACCTTCCAGCGTGTAACTTGTTTTTTTGATATTGCTGATTTTTGTAAAGGAATCTTCGGTCTCTTCTTTGTAGAATACATGATAGCTATCTGTATCCTTCATGTTTTTCCAGGATAAGCTTATGGAGCGGTAACCGCCGGACGCCTTTACATCATCCGGTGCCGCCGGCTTACTGCTGGTCTGTGGCGTCAATGTTATCGGTGCAGAATACCCGCTTTTCCAATCACCGTTTACAGACTGTACAGAAACCATATACTCCTTTTTGTTTTCCAGCTTGTCCTTTTTAAATTGTGTGACGGTCACACTTGGTACCGTTGTTTTGACAACCTCACGATATCCGTCTGCCTCAATTCGCACCTCATAGCCCGTTACGTTTCTCTCCGGAGTCCATGAAACTGTGAATTTTTTATCTCCGGAAGTTCCCTGCAGATTTTTCGGTATATTCATCTCCGGCTCCGGAATACGTGTTTCCATGTCATTTAGAAATTCAACCTTGGAAATCTCGACCAGACTACCCTGCGCCTGTGTCGTTTTGGTTACCTTGATCGTCACCTTTTTCACTGCAATCTGATCACCGAGATGCACAATCAGATTTCCCCTCGCATCCATTTCCACATAAGGAGAGGACGCAGTACGACGGGAACGGTAGTAATTTACAATTGGCACCTGCAACGGCTCATCCTGTCCCTCGATTTCAACAAGAATCATTCCATCCGCAATATTGTTTACACTCTCAAGCGGTGCCTGAATGGTAAAGCCTTCCATGCGGATCGGGTTTTCATTCTGCTGAAAATCAAAGGTCAGCTGCAACGGATGGTCTGTACTGATCGCCTGTCCGTCGGCATGTTTCAACGTCACAGCAGATTCCGCAGCCAATACATCCTCCAGCTTTCCGGAAACGAGTTGCGTTCCCGCTTCAATGGAAACACCTACAGCGCTTTTTGGAACTCTTCGTTCTATAGCGGAGGTTTGCGGCTTATATTCCCTGCGCTCATCATAGAGCCTCTGTAAATCCGCAAGATCCACCGTTCCATCCTGATTGATATCATAAATGCTGTCCGCACTTCCCCGATCCAGCGCATCTACGAAATCCTTAATTTGTACATTCGATGCCGCATATGCCAGCAATCCCGGCTGTACATCCTCAAACAGCTGCGGTGCTGTACCAAGATACAGCTGAATGCTTTGATCATACCCGTCCATCTGAAATATCTGCTCATATGTTCGATACCCTTTCGCAGCCACCTGCAGCGTATAGGTGCCTTTCGGAAGATTTTCGAAAACAGCAGATACAGCGGAAGCTCCCTGCGCAGCCTCCAGAACAGCAGTTCTTGTTTCCTCCTCACTGCCGTGCTTCAGCGTCAGTTGAAAGCTCTGACGCTCAGACAATCCTTTTCCTGTTAAAAAAGAAACGGTAATACTGCCGTTGATCTGTTTTCGAACAGGCTCCTCTTTGCCCTCATTGCTATTTTGTTCTATGGGAGTTGTTCGTGGTTTTTCATCTTTTTGATCCTGTGTCTGCGTTTCTTCCTCCGAAGCATTCTGTACCGGCTGTTCCTGTTCTTCAGCTGCTTCCGGTTGCGGTTCCACATTCTGCACCTGCACTTCATCTGACACTTCTGCAGGTCCTTCAGACTCTGTTTCAGCCTTCATATAGCCGGAAGAAGAACCAAGTGTTAGTTGCATCAGCATACATCCAGCCAGGATCAGGGAAAACCATCGTTTCATAACCTCCTCCACCCCTTTCTCTGTAAGAGCTGCACAGATAATCATATACAGCATTACCGTAAAATTATAACCGTTTTTGCTTTCTTAAGGCAATAAAAAAGCTCTTTTTTTATCAAAAAGGTTATAATTTAAGCTATAAAACCAACATAAAAAAACAAATGCTTCGCAAAGGTTATGCTTTATGTATATTTGCTGTGATCAGGAGAGCAGATATATGATGGTATGAGAATTTCAGTCTTTTAAAAAACAATGCACATCGTCAGCCTGATAAAAAAAAGCTGCGGGAGTATACTCACACACAGCTGTATTTCTGTTTCATTGAAAATTCTGAAATTCTATATAACAATCAGCTTATTCTGTACGCAGGGCGGTAACCGGATCCTCCTGAGCCGCCTTCTTCGATGGGATCAAACCGCCAATCAGTGTCAGAATGACACTCAGGACAATCAATATGACACCGCCTGCCAGCGGTAAAGCAGCACTGACCTCCACATTTCCTGCCAGATGGTGAATGAGCATATTGCCAGGTATGAGCAGCAGCAGGGTGATTATGATTCCAAGCAGACCTGCCAGCAGACCAATGATGAATGTCTCCGCATTGAATACCTGCGAAATATTTTTCTTGGAGGCACCGATTGCACGCAGAATACCGATTTCCTTCTTTCGTTCCAGTACACTGATATAGGTGATAACACCAATCATGATGGACGATACCACAAGTGAGATGGCGACAAAGGCGATCAGTACATAGCTGATAACATTGATAATATCAGTCACCGAGGACATCAGTGTACCCACATAATCGGTATAGGAAATCACCTTGTCCTCATCCACCTTCTCCATGTTTGCATTATAGCCATCCAGTACATCGATCACCTTCTGCTTGCTTTCAAAATTCTTCGGATAGATGCTGATGCCGCCCGGCTTATCAAGATCGGCATATCCAAGATTTTTCAAATTACCGTCATAGGAGGAGACCTCTGTGGTCATCAGGGACATCATCAGCTCGGAAAGCTCTTCTTCATTCATATTCATTTTGATTGCCTTGGAAAATACGCTTGCGTCGATCTGAATTGCATCCTGCATACTGCTGGCAAGATGTCCAAGCTGGCTCTGCAGCTGTGTGCTCAATTCCTTTTGCAGCTGTGCTGTGAGTGTGGATGTATACTGTGTCATGATCGTCTGCATCTGCTTCTGCAGCTGTGCTTCAAACTGCCCGGTCAATCCGCTTTGCTGCAGCAGCGTGCTCATTTCCTTCTGAATCAGCGCCTGTGCAGAATCACTCTGCAGGTAGGCAAGGAAATATTCATTCATCCTGGTAGGATCAAGCAGTGCATGCTCGACCATATATTTCTGAAAATCCGTCTGCAATGCCGTTGCCAGCGACTGCAGCTGCTCCTGTGAAATCTGAACATCCAGACTGGACAGGATATCTTGAACATCAATCTGCGGCAGCTTGGACATATCCATCTTGATGCCACTGAGATCAAGCTTGGACATATCCATATTCAGCTTACTCTGATCAAAGGAAAAGGCCTGCTTCAGCATCTGTGTATCCACCGTGAATAACGAATTCATATCGAATGCTTTGCTGCTTTTGTCTGTAAATGACTTCCCGGTAAATACATCCGTATTCGGCTTTGCCAGCTGTTTCTTCACGATTTCACTGTTCTTGGCCTGTTCGATCACATGCATCGTCAGCTCGGCCGGATAGCCGATTCCTGCCTTCAGCATCGTCGCGGTCGCTGAGCTGCTTGGCTGAACAACACCGACGATTTTTACATCTTCACCGTTTTGAACCAACTGCTTCATATATTTTTTATCTTCTGTTTTATCCTTATACACATGATAGGTTTTATCATATACATAATAATCAGCGGCATCGACTAGCTTATAGGTGGTTCCCACAAGCTCCTCATAGCTGTAGGAGCGGCTCTCATCCGGAACGTTTACCTTCTCATCTCTGGAGAACTGCTCCACCATTTTGTCAAGCTCCTTATAGTCGCGAAGCCCCAGTGTGTACAGCATAAAATCATTGATATTGCCATTCTTTGTCAGAACGAGTACACATTCATTATACTGCTTCGGCCATCTCCCTGCCTTGATATCGTATTGATCCTCATACAGCCCGGTATCCTGCGGCATCTGATAAAACACATCCGTGCTCATCATGGAGGACATCATGCTGTTGGTGTTGCTGGAGGAGCCAAAGCCCAGTGAGGAAAAGGAGGTATCCGGATGTACCTGACGCACAGTATCCGTTTTCGTGCTGTAAATCTGCGGAGCCACTGTATAGGTGTATTCAATCGAATTGGTATTTTCCTCGATATCGGTTTTTCCGCTGTCCAGATACTGCTTCAGTGATGTCAGATCATTGGAGCCGATTTTTGAAAACATGTTCGTAATCATTTGAGAAACATGAATTTTATCTTCCTCATCATCCCCCTGCTTTTGGCCGGGATGGGCATCTGTCATCATGGATGTGATATCAAAGCCTGTACTCTGAATTTGCAGCGGATATTCAGACAGGGTTTCTTCCTCAATGGATTGAATATACTGATTCACACCGTTGGAAAGGGAAAGGATCAGTGCGATTCCGATAATTCCGATCGAACCGGCAAAGGAGGTCAGAATGGTTCTCGCCTTTTTGGTACGAAGATTATTAAAGCTCAGCGACAGTGAGGTCAGAAAGGACATGGAGGACTTCCCCATAGTTTCATGCTTGGGCGGTTCCAGCCCTTCCTCGCTTACTGCATAGGGATTGGAATCACTGCGAATCCTGCCATCCCGCAGCGATACGATACGGGTCGCATAATCCTGTGCCAGCTCCGGATTGTGGGTTACCATGACGACCAGGCGATCCTTGGCAACCTCCTTCAGCAGATTCATTACCTGTACACTTGTTTCACTGTCCAAAGCTCCGGTCGGCTCATCCGCCAGCAGGATATCCGGATCATTCACCAGTGCACGCGCTATGGCAACACGCTGCATCTGTCCGCCTGACATCTGATTCGGCTTTTTATGCCCCTGATTGCCAAGTCCAACCTCCTCCAGAGCCTTTCTGGCCTTTTCTCTTCGCTCGGCCTTGGATATACCGGAAATCGTCAATGCAAGCTCAACATTGGCCAGCACTGTCTGGTGCGGTATCAGATTATAGCTTTGAAACACAAAACCGATGGTATGATTTCGATACGAATCCCAATCTCTGTCACGGTATTTCTTTGTTGAAATTCCGTTGATGATCAAATCTCCCTGATCATAACGATCCAGTCCTCCGATGATATTCAAAAGCGTCGTTTTACCGGAGCCGCTCGGTCCCAGTATAGCGACAAACTCATTATCACGCAGATTCAGGCTAACGCCATCCAATGCCTTCTGGATCAAACTGCCTGTCTGATATTGTTTGTATATATTTTTTATCTGAAGCATAGAAAACATCCTCTCTTTAACAGTCCCCGCTTTACACAAAAATAGGTTTGTTATGTGAATTATACCGCAAATGTGGCATGAAATACAGGAAAAGCTTTCAAGAATCATTAAAAATCACAGGATGTTATGATTTTATCAGACAGTTTCTGATCCTGCAGCAGCATGAGCTATGTGCTGAATCATAAGAAAAGGGAATCGATGTTATCCCGATGAAAACAACCGATTCCCTTAGTATACAGCACTTCTTGCTTCAAATGTTTCTATACGCTCAACGGCACTCTAAAAACTGCTTCGTAAATGCGCAATAGCCTTTTGACAGCCGCTTAAGCCCCGTGCGCATAAGTGCATTGGGACAGGCTATGTTGATTCTTATAAAATCCTCTCCGCTTTTTCCATAGGCAGAGCCTTTGGAAACAAGAAGACCGTGTTCCTTATGCAGATAATCACAAAACTGATCCACAAAGGGATGCAGTACATGGCAGTCAATCCACAGCAGATACGTCGCCTGCGATTCGACAGCATGCAGCTCAGGGAGCTGTGTTTTCAGATCGTGCTGTGCCGTTTTTTTGTTGGCACTGATGTAATGGTTCAAATCCTTCAGCCAGTCCTTTCCCTCAATCCATGCGGCAATGGATGCTTCACAGGCAAAAACATTTGGTTCCGCGACCTCATCCGTATGGAAGCCGCGCCATATCCGATTGCGTATCCCCTCATCCGCAATGACAACACAGGCAGCCTGTAATCCGGCAAGATTAAAAGCCTTGCTTGCGGACAGACAGGTAATACTGTTTTGCAGACATGATGTATTTACCGAGGCAAAGGGAAGATACTTTTTTCCAGGCTCACAAAGCTCACAGTGAATCTCATCACTGATGACGATCACATGATGCTTCCTGCAGAGTGCATTGATCTGTGTCAGCTCCTCCCTGCTCCATAATTTGCCAATCGGATTATGCGGATTGCACAGGACCATCAGTGATGTAAGCGGATCCTGCAGCTTCTGCTTTAGATCGATAAAGTCAATTTCATATACCCGAGCGTGCAGTTTCCATCAGTGTGGTATGACTGCATTCTATATTGGTGCTATACCAGAGCGGATATTTCCACTTGAAGATGCTGTTGTGAAGACGAATATTGCGGCTTTCTTTTAACGGGGATTCCCCTTGGGCAAAGGTGCTGTCCTCCACCTGTACATCCGATGCATGAAATAACGCTCTCTCTCCTGTTACATATGCCTGTTTTATCGTATCCATGCTTACTACCTCCTAGTTGTTTCATCCTGTGATATTTCCATCACGCTTTTTTTCCCAGCTCATAGGCTTCGTTTAAGATTTCGGGATGTTCAAGTACTGCATCCATACCATCGATCGAGGTACCATACACCACGGCCTTTAACGAACTCTTTTCAAAGCAGTCAATCCAGCCCTGCAGACCCTTGATCACCCCGTCCATTGCATGTTGCTCAGAATCAGCGGCGGTCGTTAACAGATAGATATCTTTAAACTTATAAGGAATCGGAAACAACGGATTTGTCCGATCCAGCAAAGTTTTCATCTGTCCGCACATTTCATAGAAATATACCGGTGTCGCAAATGCGATAACATCCGCTGCTGCCATCTTTTGTATCAGGATATCCGCATCATCCGGCATTGCACACTGCCCCTGCCTGCTGTGCTGGCATGTCATGCAGCCTGTGCAAAAATGCATAGCACAACCTTGCAGCGAACATTTTTCTACCATATGACCTGCCTCCTTCGCACCCTTTACAAATGCATCCGCAAGACGTTCGGAATTTCCATTTTTTCTTAAGCTCGTACTGATAACGATGATATTCTTCATAAAACTGCCTCCTTCTACCACGTTTGGTAAACTGTTTATGTTACAAATATTTTGGATAGACGATATAGCTTCCTACTCTACGGCATGAGCTTTATGCCTTTCCTTATGTGTGGTAGCCTGTATTCTGTTCCTATCTGTTTTTATATCGGCTCCGCTGATGCGGAAGCCTGTTCCTTATACACAGACTTATCACATGGCATACGTAACTCTAAACTATGCTTTTTTCGTTCTGCTTCCTTCCTGTATCCTTTGCTTTCTGTTTCACATATCGTTCCATAAAGCATTGTAGTTTTTGTATAGTATACATAAAGACCGGCAAACACAGCGAGTGTATAACAGAGGATTCCAAAAAATGCGGCAATATCCTTCCTTCTCATGTTCCACCTCCTGTGACCGATTTCAGCTTCTGTAAAACAGCATCCAGACAATCCAGCGTTTTCTTTATCCGATGTGCATTCTTCAGATGCAGATCGCGGCGCTCTTGTAACATTTCCTTTCTCAGCACCCGGGTATCGTCTTCTGATTCTGCTAAGGAACAGTATGCTTTTATCGTTTGAATATCAAAGCCCAGTGCATGTAAACACAAACAGGTTTCCAGTCGCTGTACAGCGAAACAGCAAAGACAATCCCTTTCCAGATCATCTTCAAAGCCCTTCAATAACCCTGCATGAAGGAAGGCTTTGATCACATCCTTTGTCACAGCATACTGCCTGCAAAATTCTTTCATGTTCATATCTCCGCCTCCCTTCAGGAAAAATCTTCCTTATGTTTCGCTGTTCTCAATTTCATAGATCAGATAATCCATGCAGTCAACTGCTTTATATTCCTTTTCTATTTGTTCCTGCAATTGTTTGCAATACATCTCAAGCATAGCAACAGCTTCTTCTCTATGCGGCGATTCTATAAGTTTTTCATATTCCCGAATGATATCCTCTTGACAACCGCATTCCTTCATGTTCCATAGTGTGTTTTCAATTCCCTTTTTCATTTTTCAACCCTCTATATAGTTTGTAATAATTTTCTAAATTACAGTAGTGTAAAACGATGATTATGGATACTCTTCGATCCGTAATCGTGACCGCTCTTTTTTCCTGTATGTCACATGCCACGCACTGTGGTATAATGTGGTATAGATTACAGCACCCGAAGAATAAAAATGAAGCATTTCATTCTTTATGGTAGGTTGTTATAGCGCTATTATGGGAACTGTGCAGCATAATCGAACGGCTCTGCCCCATGATGGGAAACGAAAGTATTTTCTTTCATAACAGTGATCAGGAGGATATCATAATGGAATTAAGAGTACTTCATTATTTTCTTACAATCGCACGTGAACAAAGCATATCCGGTGCAGCAGAATTTCTGCATATATCTCAGCCGACGTTATCCAGACAGATGAAGGATATGGAGGATGAGCTGGGAAAACAGCTGTTTGTCCGCAGCAATCGAAAAATCACCTTAACGCAGGAAGGCAGGATTTTAAGAAAACGGGCAGAGGAAATCCTTGATCTGGTAAAGAAGACCGAGGATGAGATCACCTTACAAGATAATGTGACAGAGGGAGATCTTTATATCGGAGCAGGTGAAACACATGCGGTATCCGTTTTGATCCATGCCGTTCAGCAGCTGCAAAAGCAGCAGTTTCAGCTCCGCCTGCACATTTCCAGTGGAGATACAAAGGATGTGCTGGATGATCTGGATAAGGGGCTGATCGACTTTGGACTTGTGTTTGGTATTTTTGACAAATCGAAATACGATTATATTGAGCTGCCCTGCAAAGATACGTATGGTATTTTAATGCGAAAGGATAGTGAGCTTGCGGAAAAAGATGTCATCGTGCCAGAGGATTTATGGGATAAGCCTCTGATTTGCAGTCGTAATTCCAAAAATAATGAAGATAATATTTTCCAGTGGCTGCAAAAAGATCCTACTCAGTTGAACATCATCGCAACCTTCAACCTTCTATACAACGGTTCTGTCATGGTGGAAAACGGTATCGGCTATTCCTTCGCTTTAGACAACATCATTCATATATCGGATGAATCCTCCATCTGCTTTAAGCCTTTAGAGCCACCCCTGCGTGTCGGTATGACATTGATATGGAAAAAATATCAGATTTTCTCCAAAGCTTCTGAAAAATTTCTAAAGCAGCTGCAAACCGTAATAGCAAATATGGAGAAGGACACATAGCGGGATGCCGTATCCATCCTGATTCAAATAACGTCAATTTCTCTAATACGTAAATATAACCTCTTTGTTTCCTTCCTTCCATGCCTGTGCAAGTGCCTCTGCGTCATCCACCTTTCCAAGGGATGTGTAGGAATACGCAGTGGCAAAGTCTTTATAGAACAGCATCGGGCAATCCCTGCCAAACATCTTTACATCACCGGTATGAATTTTCGTTGCACGCTGTGCATCTGTTGGCAGATTCTCGTCCATATATGCGAAAAGTTCATTTCCATTCAGCTCCTGTATCGTTACCGTCATGGGGAAACGCTTTAAAAATGCACGGGCAGATTCAGAATCATGCAAGGATAACGTGAACGTCTTTGTACCGATGAGAGCCTTCACACGCCGCTGTTCTTCCTTTACTTTCTGTTTTTGGGATACCGTGTTATTTTTATATTTTGTGATATTTATCATTCCCTGCAACCTTTTGATATTATCCTTTCCGGAAACTGCTTCTCCCAGTGCATACAATGTATCCGAGGGCTGACCATTTTCATAAAACAGGACAATGTTGTTCCATGGCTTGTAATATGCCAGCGTGCCTGAAGAAGCTACAGCCTGTGGTGTATCCTGCGCTTCCAACTCCTTCAAGGGATGAAAGATTTTTTCATTATCGCTGTAGTCTTCCACGTTCACACGCAGCGGCAGCTGTTCGTAAAAAGACTTGGCAGCTGGTGATGAGAACAGCACAAAGCGTACCGTAGTATCGTGTTCGTCCTGTATCATGATTTCCATAGTACTTTCTTCCTTCACGGTGCCTCTGTCAGTGGGATTGTTTTTCCCCGCTGTTTGTCTTTGCCGAGTACAGCCAGCACACAGCAGCAATCCCATGACAGCCAGTATTTTTATAAAATGATTTTTCATATACCAAACCTTGATTTCCAACAGAAACCTCACATACTTTCTTTAAAGATCTGAAGGATTTCATCGCGGTTAAGAATCTTATAACCACCTTCCATAAGCAGTGTGGCATCCACAAGATCTTGCATCATATCCTCACGCACACCAAGCTCTGTAAGATGCATGATCAAACCGAGATCCTTCATCCACTGTTCCATGCGATCAAGACCTTCTGCCGCGATTTCCACTGGCGTTTTTCCATGCGGATTTACATTCCAAACATTCTGTGCAAAGCGGACGAATTTTGACAGACCATACGGACAAAGGAAACGATAATATGCCATGGACACTGCTGCCAGCGTCATGCCATGCGTCGCATCCGTACAGGCTCCTACCGCCTGTCCCAACATATGTACCATCCAGTCCGTCGTCTTACCTTTTGCGATCAGTGTGTTCAATGCCCAGGTTGCCGTCCACATGATGTTGCTGCGGGCTTCATAATCCTGAGGATTTTTTATAGCTGCATAGGAGGAATGAAGAATCGAACGCAGCAGTCCTTCACTGATATAATCGCTTGTATTGTCATCTTCTCCGGAAAAATACTGTTCACATATATGATTGAAAATATCATAGATACCGGAAACCATCTGATATTTGGGAAGGGAATACGTATATGTCGGATTCAGAATTGCGAATTTTGGAAATACGTTTTCACCAAACACATGACCGATTTTCAGCTTCTGTTCATGATTGGTGATCACCGCACCGCCGTTCATCTCCGAACCGGTCCCCACCATGGTAAGAATGCAGCCTACTGGAACAATCTCACAGGATACATCCTCCATCCGCAAATAATATTTCTCCCACGGATCTTCTTCGCAATGAATGGAAACAGATACAGCCTTGGCATAATCGCATACGGAGCCGCCTCCAACTGCCAATATGAAATCCACCTGATTTTTTCGTGCAATGTCACAGCCTTCCCGCAGCTTTTCCACGGTAGGATTTGGCATGACTCCGCCATCCTCATAGATTTCTTTTCCATTTGCCTGCAGTATTTCACATACTGCATCATAAACTCCGTTTTTCTTAATCGAACCTCCTCCGTATACAAGTAAGATACGGTTGCCATAGTTTGATAATTCCTCATGCAGATGGGAAAGTGCATCCTCACCAAAATAGAGCTTTGTCGGGTTTACATAACTGAAATTTCCTAACATATACTGTCCTCCTTATTGCCCTGATAAGAGCCTCTCGTGTTTTCAACACGTTATGTTATTTTTTGTCACCTTGCTGTTTGTTCATGGGTACGATTCCCGATGTACTGTAGCCTTAGGATGTATGTGGCAGATGCTCAGGAAAGCGTGTTGCCTTATCCATCCCTCCGATTTCTCTACCCCCAATCCAAATTTCACATACAGCTTATGATGTATTGATATGCTTTATTTTCTGATCAGTCTCCCTTTCATTTCCTATCATCATCATACCTTCTCTTTTTATATATGACAAATACTTATATCAAATAGTTTTCCATGCTTAAAAGGTATAGATGAGTATTATATCCATTACTTTTAAGGTATAGAAAAAATAAACAGTGCCATCTCACTGTTTAGATACTCATGCTAATAGAATGATATAAATTCTGTGTTGTATTTTTAAAAGAAAGAAGTTTTTCCTCAGCCACGGAAATGACATAAAACGAAACAGGTTTTTCGCCAGCTTATGAGAATGACATGAATCAAAAAATAAGAATTGCTGACTTATACAATCATTTCATCACAAAAGCATCCAAATTTCGCAAATAAAAAGTGCCAGTTTGATTGGCACTTCCTCTGTTTCTTTTATTCGACTCCAATTTTATAACCCGTTCCTTGAATTGAGTAAATTCAATTTTCGTTGACAAATACGTATTATTTTAAATGTCAGTGTTCCTTGTAGTTTACTGTATTTGAGTACTTTTTGAAGTTTTAAGCTCCAAATAAACCCCAAAATCCATAATCTACAAGATTAAATAATCTAAATAATCTTTAATGTTTGCAGTATCTTATCTACATCAGTGAACATTAGTTTTATCCCTTTTCTACTATATAAAGATATTAGTTTATTTGCTTTAGATTTCAAATTGTGTTTTACCTTATTCGATAATTCAATAGGCTTTTTGGTGTTTTTATCTATATATATTTCTTTAAAATATTGTTCAGTAACTGGAAACATATTTTGTAACAAAAAAGCCTTTTTTTCTCCTAAGACATATCCAAATTCAATAGTATCGCAACGACCGTATTTTTGAATGTTCTTATCATATATTTTCTGGTACTTTTCTATTTGATGAGAAAATGGTATTACCCAATAATAGTCACCTTGATCAATCTTGATAGCACAAAAAGCAGGACGTCCATGTTTTCCATTTTCGTCATCCGGTTTATTGATGGGTAATGTTTTGTCTTGAACCAAATCAAAAAACGACTGTTTTATAAAATATAGATTTCCTAATTGAACCATAGAATTAAACTCCTAAATAAAATGCCCCAACTAGGGGCAATTTGTACATTCGCCTTTTATATCCCGTACACGAATTAACGGCTAATATTTGAACGCTGGCCTTTTATATCCCGCAAGCCAGCTAGCGGATAATATTTGAACATAACTGTTCATTTAATAGTATGTCCAGATATAAATAAATATTCATCTATATCCTTCAACTATATTTTAATGAATATTGATACTTAAGTCAATAATTATAATACTTTTATCAACAAAAAAAGTAATTATCTATATTTCTTAGAAATGAATATATTAACTTCTGTTTTGTTTCCTTAATGTTTCAATCGCAATTTTAATTGCATTATTATTAGGCTTTATCATATCCCTTCATCCCAATATCTTTTGTGCCACTTAAAGGTTGGTGCGAATCTTTAGGTTTATCTAATTTTATTTTACTTGGCAGTACTATAGCATCACCAACCACTAAAACCTCACCAATGTCTAAAAGTGGTAAATGTTCAAAAGTGCTTTTTAAAGAGTCAGGCAACAAATTTTTAATTACTCCTTTATCACATTTATTTGTTAATCTTAAAATGATAAATTTACTATTCATGATATAAGACATATCCATTCATCCTTATGTTAATAGTCTTAAAAATGAACCTATAAATAAGCACCACAACAAATAAATTTAAAGCATAAGCAATGCTACTTTATTATGCTACAGGATACAAAAAAGCCCGAATCTATCGAGCTTTTCATATCCTATTGTATTTTTGAGTACTATTCGACTCCGAGAATGAAGCTGTACACCGGCTGATTACCGCTGTTCACTTCCACTTCAACATCGTATTTATCTTCAATGTAGGAAGCAATTCCCTGTGCTTCTTCTTCTGTGATATCCTCACCATAAATCAGTGTGACGATTTCACTTTCCTCATCCACCATGGCATCGATCAGATGACGTGTCGTATCCAGCTTATCCGGATTCGATACAATGATATCCTTTTCCAGAATACCCATATAATCACCTTCACAGATTTCCATACCCTCAAAGGTGGTATCCTTAATCGCATAGGTTACCTGTCCGGTTTTCACAAGTGCAATCGCATCGCTCATTTCTGAAAGGTTCATATCAAAATCCACTTCCGGATTGAACATGATGCATGCGCTCAGCCCCTGCGGAATCGTCTTTGTCGGAATAACCTCCACATGCTGATCCTCACAAACCGAAGCAGCCTGCTGTGCCGCAAGTACAATATTGGAATTGTTCGGAAGAATGAAGATATGCTCGGCATTCACCTTGTCGATTGCCTGTACAAAATCCTCTGTGGAAGGATTCATCGTCTGCCCGCCACTGATAACATAATCAGCACGAAGCTCTGTAAACATATCCTTTAAACCATCACCGGCCGCAACCGTGATAATCGCATATTTGCTTTTCGGCTGCTGTGGCGCCTCTTCTTTTTCAACTGCAGCATTCATCATGATGTTCTCATGCTGTTCCTGCATATTTTCAACCTTCAGCTTGACAAATTCGCCATAGCGCTGCCCCATGTTCAGGGCATCTCCCGGTGTCAGTGTATGCACATGCACCTTTACGATATCATCATCCTGCACACAGACGATGGAATTACCAATGCTTGCCAGAGAATCACGCAGAGAATCCTCTCTGAAATTTTTCATACCGCGCTCAGACAGGCGAATGATGAATTCTGTACAATAACCGAATTCCTCACTTTCCATGGATGCCTGAACACCCTCGCTTGCTTCGCCAGCTTCCTCTTTCTGAATTACAGTTCCCTTCATTGCAGAAAGGAAGCCTTCAAAAATCGTCACAAGACCGGCACCGCCGCTGTCCACGACACCGACTTCCTTCAGGACAGGCAACAGCTCAGGTGTACGAATCAGAGATTCCTTGGATTCCTCCACCATCTTCTCCATTACCTGCGTTACCGTTACATCCTGTGTAGAGGTTGCATAGGCATACGTATAATCAGCCGCCTCACGCACAACGGTCAGAATCGTTCCCTCAACAGGACGCATAACCGCCTTATACGCAACACGTGATCCCTGTACCAGTGCATTGGCCAGCTGGAATCCGTTGATTTCCTTCATGCCTTCCACACCCTGATACAGACCACGGAAAATCTGAGAGGTGATAACACCGGAGTTACCGCGTGCCCCCATCAGCAGTCCCTTGGACAATACCTTGGCGATTTCACAGACATCATCACTCGGACAAGCCAGCGCATCCTGTACGCCGGCATTGAATGTCAAAGACATATTTGTTCCCGTATCACCATCCGGTACCGGGAATACGTTTAATGCATCGATTTCACTGAATTTGTTGGACAGCAGATTCGCACCGCTGGCCAGCATATCCTTAAATAAACTTCCGTTAATTGTCTCCATATGCAGTACCCTATTTCATAACCTTTACATCCTGCACATAGACATTCACTTTTTTGAATTCCAGTTCCAGGGATTTTTCAAGCATATATTTCACACGTTGCTGCACTTCGTAAACAATCTCACTGATTTTTACTCCATGAGACACTACGATGTACAGGTCCAGCTCCAGATGATCTTCCTTCTGTCGAACCACAACACCTTTTGCGTAATTTTCTTTCTTTAACAGTTCTGCGATACCGTCCTTCAGAAATTTTTGAGAAGCCATTCCGACTACTCCATAGCATTCTGTCACAACACCGCCTGCCAATGAAGCAATGGCATCAATGGAAATTTCGATATTTCCATACTGTGTACTTTTAGAGATTGACATAATATTCCTCCTTACATCTTATTTATTATACCAAAAACCGTATAGATTTCCAAGAATGTTCCTTCTTTTCTTATCTGTTTATTCTTTTTTACTGCAATTTTCGTTATGTATGGAATGCGTAGCGGCATCCGGCCATAAACAGACATTGCTTTTTTTCAGACGCTTCAGCGTCCCCAGATAATCGTTGAGCAGCGGCATGGACTCATAGGAGGTAAAAATGGTGTTGCCGTCCTGCATGATGATTTTCACCATATGCTTGTCATATGATGTTTCATACGGAACCATTTCCGATATCATCTGCACAATGGAATCCTCCACCTTCTGTTTTCCGCCAAAGCTTTTGGCAAGCTTTTTCCGCTCCGCAGCCGTAAAGCCGTCCACGAGCGGATAATTCACAATCGTATCCAGCATGGCGCTGTCGATTACCAGACTGCTTCCGTCATTCACCAATGCATAGTTTTTCCCATTATCGATATAATATCCGACAATGCTCTTTTCTTTCACTTCAATGGTAATGGCACCATCAAGTTCCTTATGTACAGTGGCAGCTTCAATCAGATCATCCTTCTCCAGCTTCCATTCCAGATAGAAGCGGGGGATGACGATATAGCGGCTGTCATAGGTCAGTCCTGCCTTTTGAAGAACCATTTGTTTCGTATAGAAGGAATTTCCTCTTACATCCAGTGATTTCACCTTTGAAAAATCACTGATAAAGTACAGCGCGGCAAGCGCGAGAGCAACCAGAAGAATCAGCAGTCGTTTCTTTCGTTTTTTCTTCCTGCGGTTCTTTTTCTTATTCTGAAGGGCCAGGTATTTCGCTTCGACGTCATCATAGAGAAGATCGTTTATATCTTCCAATTGAATTTCTCCACTTCCGTAATCAGCTCAACACCAAAACGGTCCTGTACTTCCTTCTGAATGACTTCTACCAGCTGTACTACATCCTCTGCCCTTGCATGATCTTCATTGACGATAAAATTCGCATGCTTTTCTGAAACCATCGCTCCGCCGATCCGTGTTCCACGCATACCGATTTCTTCAATCAGCTGCCATGCCTGATGATCCTTAGGATTGCGAAACATACTGCCGGCACACGGCTTGTCCAGCGGCTGAGAATCCATGCGGCGCTTTCTTCGGGAATCCATTAAATCACGAATTTCCTTCTGATCCCCCAGTTGCAGCTGCAGTCTTGCCCCCAGGATGATCCAGTCGCGGTGACTCTGGAATATCGAGTGGCGGTATGCGTATTCCAGCTCCTCGACGCGCATAACAACTATCGAGCGGTCCTTTAAAATGTAAACCTCTTTCAGAATCTGTGATATGTCACTTTTATAAGCACCGGCATTCATGAAAACAGCGCCCCCAAGCGTACCGGGTATGCCACTGGCAAACTCCAGCCCGCTGAAGGATTTTTTCATCGCTTCATGTGCAAGCATGATGATGCTGGCACCCGCCTGTACCAGACAGGAGCCTTCCTCCTCGAAGAAAAAATCAGTAAAATAGCGGTCCAGACAAAGGATCGCCCCTTCATAATCATCGTCGCTGCAAAGGATATTGCTTCCCTTGCCGAATATCCGGTGCGGAATTCCTTCCTCCTCCAGAATGTCCAGTATCCGAAGCAGACACAGCTCATTCTTCGGATAAATAAAATATTTGCAAGTCCCGCCGATACGAAATGTCGTCCGCTTGGACAGCGGCACCCGGCATTCCACATCGCCATAGGACTGTAGTTTCATTTCTATATTCATCTATGTTCACCTTTTCATTTCATCGCACCAGTTCAGTATATCCTCACTCGCATTCGGTTTTCCAAGCGCTAACGAAGCGCTGTGCATGGAAGCACGCAGCAAATCATCCGACATGATGCGATCGATTGCGTTGGATAGTGCCTCCGCATTCAAATCCTTTTCCTCCAGCATGACAGCCGCCTTGTGATCAACCAGTACGCTGGCATTATAAAACTGATGGTTATGGGCAACATAGGGACTCGGAACCAGTATACTCGGTGTACCGAGTGCAGTGATTTCCGCTGCGGTTGTTGCGCCGGCACGACAGACGATCAGATCGACATGCGCCATAATATCCAGCTGTTTTACATAATCGACGACTTTTACATGCGGGGCATGAATCTGCTTACGCATCTCTTCGTAATTGTTTTTCCCTGTCACAAACAGGATCTGATACCGTTCACTCACAGCAGGCAGTGCATCCTTCATGATGGCATTGACTGATGTGGAACCCAATGACCCCATAACAACCAGGATCAGCGGCTTGTGCAGGCTCAGACCGAGTGATAAAAAGTAGTCCCTGTCAAATTTGGCATGGACCGCATTGGTTGCACGGGGATTTCCCAGCAGTCTGGTTTTTTCTCTGCCGAACTCCTCAAAGCATTTTTCATAACAGATGACGATCGCATCCATATACTTAGCAACCATTTTATTAGAAACTCCGACAATGGAGTTTTGTTCATGGATCATGGTAGCTACATGCTTATGATGTGCCGCCAGCATGACAGGTGCACTCACATAGCCTCCAAAGCCAATCGCAATATCCGGTTTAAATTCATCAATAATCCTGCAGGCTTTTCGGTAACAGTTCATCATCAGCAGCAGTGCCCTGCACTTGTTGAAGACATTTCCTGTCAGTCCGCTGGCATGCAGTCCCTGAAAGGCGTAACCATGGGACGGTACTTCACTGGCCTCCATTCGATCATCATTTCCCACAAACAATATCTCAATATCCCCATAGCGCTCTTTTGCGGCATCCGCCAGCGCCATGGCAGGATAGATATGACCTCCGGTCCCTCCAGTGGCAATCAGCATTCTCATGTAATCACTCCTTGTTTTTTATTATACCATAGGAAGACGTGTTACTGCGCAGTAAATTTTATGTTTTTCAGCTTTCATTTGCAATGCTCATCAAGAGCCCCATGCTGCCCATCATGACCACAAGCGAGCTGCCTCCGTAGGATATAAAGGGGAGGGTGATGCCTGTAACCGGAAACAGACCGACAACAACGCCCAGATTGATCATCACCTGAATGGCAAACAGCGAGATCAAGCCGATAGCGACATAGCACAGATAAGGATCACTGCTGTTTTTGGCAATTTTCACGCCCTGATAAATCACCATCAGAAATAAGGTGATAAGGATACAGCAGCCGATAAAGCCGAATTCCTCGGCGAAGATGGCAAAGATGAAATCCGTCTGCGGCTCCGGCAGATAGAAATGCTTCTGCATGCTGTTATCAAAGCCGACACCCAAAATCCCTCCCGGTGAGATAGCAAACAATGACTGTATGATCTGAAAGCCTGCCCCCAGCGGGTCCTTCCACGGATCGATAAAGGAGGTGATACGGGCAAGGCGGTAGGGCGCGGATATGATCAGTCCACCCAGACCGGCAGCCCCCAGCATACCGACTCGCACAAAATAAGAAAGCGGTGAATCCGCCGCCAGCACCATGACGACAATGGAACAGACCATAACCATGCCGCTTCCAAAATCCGGCTGCAGCAGAATCAGACCAAAGCCAAGCATGACCAGAAAGGCCGGAAACAGCAGATCGCGCTTAAAGGTTTTGATGCGGTAGCGCTTTGCCAGAAAATCCGCAACGTAAATGATGATGGCAATTTTGAAAAATTCAGATGGCTGAATCAGAAAGGAGCCGACACCAAACCAGCTGCGGCTACCGTTTCGCTGGATGCCTAGCCCCGGAATCAATACCAGAATCAGGGCGATCACACACAGGATAAACAGCTTTTTCCCGTACCTGCGAAGCTTCGTCAGGGAAATACGGCTGGCCACATACATGACAAAGACCCCAATGAGTGCAAACACGGCCTGTCTGCTCATAAAATAGGATGCATCATTGAATTTCGCGGATGCCCATACACGGGAAGAGCTGCCCACCATGATCACGCCGATGACCACCAGCAGCAGAATCAGTACGGTGAGCGTCCTGCACTTTCTGGAAAACATAACTACCACCTCTGACACAGTGTATGCCAGCAAGAAAAAAAGTAGTACCCGACTACTTTTCTCTGTATTTCCCATTCAGGATATCATCCTCGACATGCACCTTGCGCAGATTGATCGTTCCAAAGACGCAGGATACATCTACCGCAAGATCCTGTGAGCCCTCCGGATGATGCTCCACACGGGTGTTTCCGAACACATTTTCACTTTTCACGCGATAATGTATCCTGTCACTGACCAGCAGGTCGATGCTGCCAAACACCGCTTCCAGCTTCACATAGCCGCATTCCGTTAAGTCCGCATCCACAAGATCAATCATCTGCGTTCCGAAAACACTTTCCGCCTTCAGTGAATACACAATACCATGAGCATTCAGCCGTTTGTTGCCGAAATAGGTGGCACTGCGCAAATCACGGCGGCCATCCTCCTCCTGCAGGACACTGTCACTATGTTTAAACCGCAGAAAGCTGTCCCCGATGATCATACGGCAGCCGAGCAGAATCAAGCCGATTGCCACCAGCATTCCCCATGTCAGGCGAATACTGATCCAGTCATTTGCACTGCACAGCAGATATACCCCCAGAATAAAAACACAGCCGTTTCCGAAATGGAAGCCGTCCTCAAAAAAGCTGAATACTGCCGGGATGATCAGAAACAGTGTCCACCAGCCCGGGAAAAAGATGGAGAAATCCCACCAGTCCATGGCGCCTCCCAAATATCCGATTCCAACTGCCAGAAACAGCAGTCCGATAATTCTTGATTTCATATGCATCGCATGTTCTCCTTTCCATCCTGAGCATTCCGCTTTCCAAACGCAGGATTTGCTGTTTTCTCTTTAAAATGCAGCTGGCTTTATTTCTTCAATGCCCCGTCCCACTTCACAAGTCTGGCGTGCAGCAGGTAGCGCAGCTCGCTGGGCTGTCCGTCACGTTCATAGGAACAGGTGCTTAACGAAACGATGCGATCCTGTCCTTTGACCGATACCTTTCGGTTAAAATCCGAAAGCTCCCTCACCATATCCACATAGCTCTTGAAGTCCGCATCATCCGCATACTGAAGCCGGTAGGAGGCACTCGTTGCACTCGTTGAATACATACTGAATATTTCGCAGCGGTAATTCTGCTGCTCAGTGAAGATATACAGATACGGATGCTGTTCAAAAAATGCCTGCTCCTTAAACTTCTCCAGCTCGGCAAACATGGTACCGTGCTTGACATTGTGTCCGTAGATGATGGTATTGCGATCCTGAAAGGAAGCATCTGCGCCGGCATCCATAAAAATAGCACCGGCATAATTTTCCTTTTTTTCAAAGGTGTGATTCAGATAATAGGAATTATCACTTCCCTGCACGATGGGATAGGATATATCTGTATCAGGGATCAGAATCCAGCCGACAACCTCCGGATTTTTCTCCTTCAATGCCTTCCAGTCAATCGTGAAATCCTCCTTTTCCGGATTTTTGGGAACCTTGGCAACCTCCTGTACCGCATCCTTTTCCTTCCCCTCCTGATAATTCAGATAGTAGATGCTGATCAGCTTATAGGCGGAAAACAGAAAAACGGCCAGAGCGATGACGAACAGTATATCATATATAATTTTTTTCGTTTTTGACATGGGTTTCTTCATGCGGATACCTCCGTTGCTGGTTTTCATTTTACCATAGTTTATACAAAATTACTATCCATACGGAATTTGTTTGACAATCCAATCGTTCTGTTCTATACTTCATTTAGACAGTTATCGAAATGAAAGAGGTGATGCTATGGGATTTCAGGAAACCTTCAAGGCGCTGTCCGATCCGACCCGCAGAGAAATTGTAAATCTGCTAAAGGACGGCAAGCGCAGTGCCGGAGATATCGTTTCACATTTTTCAAGCACAAATGCCACGATATCCCATCATCTTTCCATTCTTAGAAAGGCTGGTCTGATTACGGATGAAAAACAAGGGAAATACATTTATTATGAGCTGAATACCAGCGTGATTGATGAAATCATCGGCTGGATCACATCCCTGAAAGGAGAAGAGCAATGAAAAAGCAAACCCTGAGTATTGCGTTTTTGATTCTGATAACGTTTCTATTCTGTCTTGTAATTCTCCCCTTCCTGCCTGCGCAGATTCCGATTCACTGGAATGCGGAGGGTGTTATCGACAATTGGTGCGACAAGCTTTTTCTGTTCCTGTTTCCTGTGCTGCAGCTCGTAATCACCGTCGGTTTCCAGTTTGTCAGAAGCACGGATCCACGCAGGAAAAACGTGGAGCGCTTTGTATCTACCTGTAACGTATTTCTAATGGTACTGTGTCTGCTTATTTTCGGCATGTGTCTGATAACTGCTATTTCCGCATGGAAGCCGGATGCTTTGGATGTTCCAATGGCGATCACGCTGGGGCTTGGTTTCCTGTTTGCCGTCATGGGCAATCTAATGCCGAAAATCCGCCAGAATTATTTTATCGGCATCAAAACTCCATGGGCACTGGAGGATGAGGATAACTGGCGCAGAACTCACCGCATGGCTGGGCGTTTATGGTTTGCGGCCGGACTGCTCATGATGCTCCTCAGTGTGCTGCCAAAGGAAATTCTGACGGGGTCTATCCTTGGACTTGCATCGGCTATGGCTCTGGTGCCCTATATCTATTCATATTCACTGTTTCGCTCAAAGCGGATGAAAGGAGAAAACAAATGATTGAAATCAAGCATGTAACAAAAATATACGGAGGTACCCACAAGGCTGTGGATGATATCTCTTTGACAATACCTACGGGAGAAATCATCGGCTTTATCGGCCCAAACGGTGCCGGCAAAACCACAACGATCAAAATGATCACGGGTGTGCTCAATCCGGATGAGGGAGAAATCCTGATCAACGGGAAAAACATCGTTAAGGAGCCGCTGGAGGCAAAAAAGGAATTCGGAATCGTTCCGGACAACGCTGATATTTTCCTGCGGTTAAAGGGGCTGGAATACCTGAATTTTATGGGAGATATCTATGAGGTTGACAGCGAGCAGCGCAAGCAGCGCATCACCTCCCTTGCGGAAACCTTCGAGATGAAGGACGCACTCAATGACCGCATTCTTTCCTATTCCCACGGTATGCGGCAGAAAATCGTCATCATGGGTGTGCTGCTTTCCGATCCAAACGTATGGATTCTGGACGAGCCGATGACCGGTCTGGATCCGCAGTCCTCCTATTCTCTGAAGGAAATGATGAAGGAGCATGCCCGCAAGGGAAACACTGTTTTCTTCTCCACCCATGTGCTGGAGGTGGCGGAGCGTTTATGCGATAAGGTTGCCATCATCAACAGGGGACGCATCGTGTTCTTCGGTACACTGGAGGAGCTGAAGCAGCTGCATCCGCAATGTGATTCTCTGGAAGCCCTGTTCATGGAGGTCATTGCCCATGCGTAAATATCTGTCTCTGACACGGGTTCTGTTAAAGAATTCCATGGGGATGATGAGCGACGGCAAATCCAAGAAGGCACTCAACGTGTTCATATATGGCGTGCTTGCAGTCTGTATGATTCCGTTAGGCTTCACGCTGTACATGATGTTCAACACTGCCATGGCACAGCTGCAGCCCCTGCAGCAGGAGGGAGCTGTTCTGGCACTGGGCTTTCACATTTCCTCACTGGTAACCTTTCTGTTTTCCATTTTTCTGATTCCCTCCATCTTTTATTTCAGCAAGGATTCCGAAACCCTGCTGGCGCTTCCGCTGCCGCCGCAGACCATTCTGAGTGCCAAATTCAGTGTGTGTCTTGTGTATGAATATGCCTTTACACTGATCGTCTGCGTACCGCTGTACATCGCCTATGCAAACAATGCTGCAATTGGTATTCCCTATATTCTACTTGCGCTGGCAATTTTCATTACCCTTCCAATCTATCCCCTCGTCCTGTCCAGCATCATCACGATGCTGCTGATGCGTTTTGTGCCGTTTTTCAAAAACCGCGACCGCTTCAATATGATTGCCGGTATCCTTTCCATTATTCTGGCCTTCGGCTTCAGCTTTGCAATGAACTCCGGTACGATTGCAGAGGATCCCAATGCGCTCATTTCGATGCTGACACAGGGGAATAATTCCATGATTTCCCTGTTCTCCAAAATATTTCCGGCCATCCCCTTTGCCGCAGAAGCACTTATCAGCAGCGATGCACTGCAGCTGGTTTACTATATACTCATCACCTGTGCTGCTCTGGCGGTCCTGGTCATTCTGGGAAAATGGCTGTACTTTAAGGGAGCCATCGGCTTCAGCGAAACAAAAAGCTCCCGCAAGGAGCTGTCCGCAAAGGATTTTGCGCGTGTCAGCCGCCACAGCAAGGTACGCACCTATTTAATTAAGGAGCTGCGTCTGCTTATCCGTACACCGGTGTATGCAATCAACTGTATCGGCATGTGTGTACTGATGCCGATCATGCTGCTGGTCATCTTTATAACAGCGGATGCGGATGTCCTGCTGCAGCAGCTTCCGGATATCACACCGTATCTGGACGGCATGCTCCCCTATGCTGTACTTGCCGGCATGGCCTCAGGCTTTCTGTTCAGTAATCTGAACATGATTTCTTCAACCGCCATATCGCGTGAGGGAACAAATATCTCCTTCATGAAATACATTCCCATGTCATTGAAGCAGCAGCTGCAGGCTAAGGTACTCAGCGGTATTCTGATGTCTGTCATCAGCATGCTGCTGACGATGGTCTGTGTATACTTCCTGCTGCCGATTTTCCCGCTAACCTGGTATTTCGCTGCCGCAGCTGCTTCCCTTATCACCATCGTACTTGGCAATTATGCCAGTCTTGCGCTGGATATCCTGCACCCCAAGCTGGTTTGGGAACAGGAGGCAGCTGCTGTTAAGCAGAATATGTCGGGAATCGTGTCCATGCTGGCAGGTATGGCTATGACGGTTGTGACCTGTGTGCTGCTCTTCATCCTGCCGGATGACTACCTTCTTTTCGGTACGGCAGGCATGGTGATTGTATGTATTGCTGTTGATGTGGTATTCTATATGCGACTGGATAGCTTTGCACAGAAGCGCTTCCATCAACTATAGGAGTGAAATGAAATGAAGAGAATACTAATATATTTTGGTGACGAGCAGCAGAAGCAGCCCATTGTGGAACAGGTACTGAAGGACATGCATGCGGATTACCGTATCCTGCAGGATGCTGATCTCAATCAGTGTGTTGCCAATTTGATGGGCCTTCCCGGATTTGATGAGATACCGGATGCGAAGCCTGCTCACCACAGCATTGACCTCATGCTGTTTGAAGATGCTTCGGATGAGGAGATTCAAAAGGTGAATGAATGTCTGCAGGCAAAGGGAACTGCCATGCAGCGAAAAGCAATGCTGACAAAGCATAACAAAGGCTGGACTTTCCATGATCTGCTTTCAGAGATCGAACGGGAGCATACCTATTTTCAAACCATGGATGCCATTCGCACCCTGCTTGTCCAAAGCAGCGAGCTGGTGATCGAAGCCTATACCCCCGCTTCCTGGAAGTCCTATGAGCAGGCCTTTTATCAGGCGTATGAATGCATGAACAGAGAATGCTCCATGGAAGAACTCAACGGGGCCTATGAAGCCCTGTCCTCCGCAAAAAAGCTGCTTGAGCCGGCAGAATAAAGCCGTCCGCAAACGGAAGTCTGCATGGAAACGGATGAGCTACAGAAATCCGGATATAAAAATGGTCAATGGATGAAATTGACCATTTTTTATCCTCTGCATGAAAGGATATCTGCATACAGCCAGGAATCCGCAAATTGCGGTTCTATTTCTGCTAATCAAAAATTGTATTGGTATACATGTCTAGCAGCTATACGCTCGAATACCGGCTACCTCTTATAAATCCATGCAAATTCGATGTACAACAGCAAAATCATCCAGGCCGTATCCAGGCCGATTGTATACCCTAATATACCGATGTATCCTTCCCTACTCTTCAAATCGCGATAATTGATAACCGGCATATATATCCGCGAAATTCTTATCAAAATAATACAAATCACCGTCTGGAGCACTTTATACCTGCTGTACAAGCACCATTGTGCAAAAAAAGCCTGAACCGCGAGATCCTTCCTCATGTACATGGAGCCATGTGAAATTCACACAAAGCAAACACTATTCCTTATGGTATCAAGCATGCAACTGCAAAAGACGATTTGTCAGAATCTCGTGACAAATCGTCTTCTTTATATTTTCTGCTCACAGATCGAAACGTCTGTTTATACTTCCTCAAACTGGGAGTTGTACAGCTTGGTATAGAAGCCATCCGCTTTCATCAGATCCTCATGATTTCCGGCTTCCACAATATCGCCATCCTTCATAACAAGAATCAGATCCGCATCCCGAATCGTAGACAAACGGTGTGCAATTACAAAGCTTGTACGGTTCTCCATCAGCTTCTCCATGCCCTTTTGAATCAGTACCTCCGTACGGGTATCGACAGAGGAGGTTGCCTCATCCAGAATGAGCACCTTGGGATCTGCAAGGAAGGCACGCGCAATGGTCAGCAGCTGTTTCTGTCCCTGCGAGATATTATTGGATTCCTCATTAATCATCGTATCATAGCCATGATCCAGCGTACGAATGAAATGATCGACATAGGCAGCATCTGCCGCAGCCATGACTTCCTCATCGGTAGCATTCAGGCGGCCATAGCGCAGATTCTCCATGACAGTTCCGTTGAACAGCCACGCATCCTGCAGCACCATACCGAACAGTGAGCGTAAATCGCTTCTGCGCATATCCGTCGTCTTAATACCGTCAATATAGATGCTGCCGCTGTTCAGCTCATAAAATCTCATGAGCAGCTTAACAATCGTCGTCTTTCCGGCACCGGTTGGTCCGACGATGGCGATTTTCTTTCCGGGCTTGATATACATGGAGAAATCATTGATGACGATTTTGTCCGGTGTATAGCCGAAGTGTACGTTTTCAAAGGTAACCTGTCCCTTGATGCTCGTTTTTCCGTTTGCATCAAAGACCTCGACCGGCTGTGTCGTTTCTTTGACCTCTTCCTCTTCTGACAGAAATTCAAACACACGTTCTGCAGCTGCGGCTGTGGACTGCAGGACATTCATCGTCTGCGCAACCTGAGATATCGGGTTGTTGAAGTTTCGGACATAGATGATGAAGGACTGGATATCACCAATCTCAATGACCCCGTTCATCGCCAGCCAGCCTCCCAGAATACATACTCCGACATAGCCGATATTTCCGACAAACATGGCAATCGGCTGCATCAATCCACTAAGAAATTGTGATTTCCATGCGGAATCATAAAGCTCATCATTGTATTCGGCAAACTGAGCAATACTCTTTTCCTCACCGTTGAAGGCCTTCATAACAATATGACCGCTGTACATCTCCTCAATGTGTCCATTCACATTTCCCAAGGAACGCTGCTGCTTTGCAAAGAATTTCTGGGAATGCTTGACAACGGTCGTAACCAGGAACAGGGACAGCGGAATGACAACCAGTGCCATCAGAGTCATCTGCCAGCTGATGGACAGCATCATGACAAGGAATCCGATAATCTGCACAATAGAGGTTATCATCTGTGCCAGAGACTGGCTCAGGGTCTGCTGTACCGTATCAATATCATTGGAAAAGCGTGACAGCACCTCACCATGAGACTGCTTATCAAAATAGGAGAATGGCAGAATGTCGATTTTCGCCGCCATCGTCTTGCGCAGATTGAAGGATACCTTCTGTGCCACACCTGCCATCATCCAGTTCTGAATGAAATTGCATAGGGTGGAAATCAGATAGATAGCAATCAGAAATAACAGAATTTCTGCGATACGGTCGAAATTGATGGATCCTGTCCCATATATTTTAGCGGTAAATCCGCTGACCAGCTCGGTTGTCGCCCTTCCCAGAATCTTTGGTCCAACGACCATAAAGACCACAGACAGTACGGCAAAGAGCATGGATACGATAATATTCAGATAATAGGGGCGCATGTAGGCAATCAGCTGCTTCATGGTGCCCTTGAAATTTTTAGCTTTTTCTGTAGGAGCGCCCGGGCCTCTGTGCCCCATCGGTCCTCGCTTCGCTGCATGTGAAGAACGGTTTTCTTTACTCATTTTCCAGTTCCTCCTTTGATAATTGACTATATGCAATCTCTTTATAGACATCGCATGACTTCATCAGCTCCTCATGGGTGCCGATGCCGGCTACCTGTCCCTTATCCAGCACAACGATGCGCTGAGCATGCATGATACTGGAAATACGCTGTGCCACCAGCAGAACCGTACTTCTGGTTTCCTGACACAATTCGTTCAGTGCCTTTCGCAGGCGGGCATCTGTTTTGAAATCCAGTGCGGAGAAGGTATCATCAAATATATAAATTTCCGGTTTTTTGACAAGCGCCCTTGCGATGGACAAGCGCTGACGCTGTCCGCCGGAAACATTCGTACCACCCTGTGCAATCGGTGCATCAAAGCGCTCCTGTTTCTCATCAATGAAGTCCAGGGCCTGTGCAATGGATGCGGCCTCTTCCATATCGGCCGTCGTCGCATCCTCTTTCGCATATTGCAGATTGCTGGCAATCGTACCGGTAAACAGAGAACCCTTCTGCGGTACATATCCGATTTTTTCACGCAGATCATGCTGAGATACCCTGCGGACATCCACACCGTCCACCAGAATACTTCCCTCTGTTACATCAAAGAAGCGCGGAACCAGATTGATGATGGTTGATTTACCGCTACCGGTACTTCCGATAAAGGCGGTTGTCTCACCCGGCTGTGCCGTAAAGCTGATATCGTGAAGAACATCCTCCTCGGCGCCCGGATAGCGGAAGCTGACATGATGGAATTCAATACAGCCGCGTTTTGCTTCATCAAAGTGCTCTGCTGTTAACGGATCGCAGATGCTCGGCTCGGTATGCAGTACCTCCATGGCACGCTGTGCAGCCGCACTCGCTCTTGGCAGCATAATGGATATCATCGTAATCATCATGAATGCCATGATAATCTGAATTGCATACTGGATAAACGCCATCATATCACCAACCTGCAATGCTCCGGAATCAATCTGATGGGAGCCGATCCATACGATCAGTATCGAGGCGCAGTTCATAATCAGCATGACCAGCGGCATCAGACATGCCATGGCACGTGTGGTGAACAAATTGGTTTTCAGAATATCACCGTTTGCTTTCGCAAATTTCTCACTCTCACATTTCTGATTATTGAAGGCACGGATGACCGGCATTCCATCCAGAATTTCACGAACGACGGAATTCAGCTTGTCCATCAGCTTCTGCAGCATCTTGAACTTCGGCATAACAAAGGCGAATGCCACCATCATGATACTCAGAATGAGCACAACGACAAGTGCGATGATCCATGTCATGGATACATTGGTATTTACAACCTTGATCACAGCACCGATACCTATGATCGGAGCATAGATGACAATACGCAGAATCATTACCAGCGCCATCTGAATCTGCTGGATATCATTGGTGGTACGTGTAATCAGCGTATTCGTGGAGAATTTATTAAATTCAGCACTGGAGAAGTGTTCAACCTTATTGAAAACATCCTTGCGCAGGTTTCTGGATACACCTGCCGCGATACGCGCTGCCAGAAAGCCGACAGCAACTGCCGCAGCCGCAGAGCCAAGCGCTACTGCCAGCATCATAAACCCGTGCTGGAACAGATAGGTATACTGTATGGCATCCACATCAACACCGATGGCCTTGTATTCATTTCGCACATAGGCTGCATTGGCAGTATCTGCGGTTTCCGCCCCCATGGCATCGGTCACCTTATTCATTTCCTGTTTCATATCCATCAGCTGCTTTGATGGCATGGTTTCCAAAACGGTGAAGATGTCCATTCCCTTCGGCAGACTGGATAGCAGCTTCATCATCTTTTTCTGTTCATCCGACAATTCCCTGCTGGATGAGGATTTTCCGCTTTTGGCCTCGGCAGCACTCTGCTCCAGCCCCATGACAGTCGTTTCCGCCTTGCGCAGAGATTCCTTTATGGTATCTCTTGTCGCACTGTCCACATCCTTCAGCTCATATACATTTTCCTTTTTCAGTATCGGATAGGCATCCAGCTGATCGTCAGTTGCTTCTTCACTTATGAGCCTTGTGTAATTGTCTGTAAAGACCTTCTGTTCCTTTTTATCCATGAACAGAACAAGCTTTTTTACTTCACTTTCACGAATTACACTCGGAACACCGTCTTCCACACCACCGGATACGATACCGACATCGACTATACTGGACATATAATCCGGCATCGCCAGCTCACACATTGCCTGCGTGAACAGCAATGCCACAATCGCCAGAATCGATAGGGCAAACGGCTTCAGATATTTACCTAATTTCGTCATTTCTGTTCTCCTTCCTCAAGCTTTTCTTTGCGTTTCTGAGAATATGCCAGTGCCTTTTCCAGTATGCGGACAAACGCATTGGCATCCTCCTCACCGAGTTCCTCAATGAATTCAACAAGACGCTCTGTCATAAAGGCTTCACAGTTTTTCATCATCCGACGGGCATCCTCGCTTACCTGAATATAGACGCTTCTGCGATCTGTATCCAAAAGAATCCGGTCCACCCACCCCTTTTTCTCAAACTGCTTTATAATCTGGGAAATCGCAGCGGGCGTGACCTGAAAATAATCACTCAGCTCGCTCATCTTTACCAGATTGCCGTCATTGAGCTTCATAATGGCATCCAGGACCATGATATCGCGATGCTTCATTTTCGGATGATCATCTTTTTTCAGCAGGTTGTCTCTGCGAAACATGTAAAATAAATGTGTAACCTTCCGGACAATATCCATCTCATCCATTGTATCACCTCTCCAATTAGTTAAGTAACTTAATAATTAACTACCTTAACTATTATATTCAAAAATACAGTGATGTCAACAAAGATACTTTACTTCACACAAAGTTCACAATGTTTCCGCTTTCACCTGAAAATAAAAAAAGAGGATTCTAAAGCGTCCTCTTTCATCTGCATATTATTCCTGTACGGCAGCCTCTGCCTGTTCAATCGTTTTCAGAAAGCTCTGTGCCTTTTCCACGTAATAAATTTTATTACCGTGTGCACATACATAGCGGAAGCAGCTTTTCGCTTCCTCCAAGTCCTTCTCAACAAAAGCAATCAGTCCCAGGTAGTATTTGAAATCCACACGCTGAAATTCAAATCCTGCTGTCGGCATCGCTTTTTCAAAAAAGCTGCGGGAGCTGGAGAAGTTTTGATCCATCAGATCCAGCTTGTTCTGGATTCCCTCCAGACACTGTGTTTTAATCATTTGCATCGGCCCGTTGTTTACTCTGGCACCGGCCTTCTCACACTCATCGTAATGATATTTCACCATACTGCGATCACCCAGCTGGTAATACGCATATGCCATCAGCGAGTGATAGGCGAAGATGAAGTTTCCTCTACCCTGCGCACTGGTTGCCAGCACATCGATTGCCAGATGCGGATCATTCAGATATACCATGCACTGTGCAAGATGCTGGGGCATCGGAAAGTTCTTTTTCCGCTTTCCTTTTTTGGCATAGGCAAAAATCGCCGTTGCACAGGCCTCGGGATTGCATTGATCATACAGCAGGGAAATAATCGGCTGCATGGACATGTTCTTCTGTTTGGTGAGCTGGAAAAACAGAATGGAATACATCATCATTGCCGCAAAGACCGCTATGAAATTCTCAACATACAGAATCACAAGCAGAACCGCAATCAACCCTGTAAAATACAGAAGGTTCATTTTCAGATTAAAGCTCCAAGCCTTTTTGCCAAGTGCTTCATACTCACTCAGATATGCATGATGCAGGCGGTAAACACGTTCCACCTCCGCAACACTGGTCACATTTTCCTTTGCGAATTCCCTGCGCCTGCCTCTGTTGGGAATGCTCAGCATGCCATACAGGCAGACAACAAGTGCCGGAAGCACAGTTACGGTACCAATCAGCTCAACGATGGTGAAGCCGCCCATAAAAAACAGCACCATGATGAGGATAAAGGGAACATTAAAGCGCTGCATGGCATAGCTCAGCAGCATGACGCCGTTGGCAAGACCGGATATGGTCAGACCGCCGATCAGATAATACATATAATCCGCTTTTACAAGCTCCCCTGCCATTTCCGCAGGGATGCTTTGCTGCATCAAAGAAACGATATACTCTCTTTGATAGCCCATAAATCCAAACAGGACTGCACCGGCCGCAAAGCTGACCAGTAAAACCACAAGATGTTTCTTACATTGATATTTCCACATACAATTACCTCTTTTAAATACTGTAACATACTATATCATAAACAAATGAAAAGGAAAAGAAATTTCCCTTTCCTTTCCATAAGTTTTGTATAAATTTACTCGCTTTTGATTTCTCTGCCGTTCATCATCGGTGCACAGACCAGCACAATGATAACCGATATAACAAAATTCATCGCCAGCGAAATCATCGTCAGCTGCTGCAGAAGCTCCAGTGTAAACTCCCCCCTGCTCAGGAAGAAAATGGTCAGCCCGATACCGGGAGCAGCTGCTGCAACCATGATCAGCATACGCAGCATATTCTCCATAATTGCGTTGTTGCGACTCTTTAAAATACGTACAGACAGCACGCTCGCTGACAGAAAAAGGGTTGCATAGCCCAGCAGCATGATGAAATACTGCAGGACACTGGCAATATCTATCTGATACAGCAAAGCCGCCACAAGAATTGCAGCACTCATCGGCAGCAGCATCTTCAAAAAGGTCGGCAGCAGCACGCAGAGCAGCTTTTTCAGCGGGTGATCGGGAATCAGATAAATCTGATAGTTGTTCATATCCTTCATGAAATCGGAATTCTGAACAATGGTGAAGAGCCAGAACATCATCATATACATGAAAAAGCCAAAGCCCATATCCATGATGAGCGTGATAACCAGATAAATACCAATTGTCATAACATCCGTCCAGCGGATATAATCATTGGATTTGCGCAGCAGCAGAACATTCTTGGAAAAGATAGCCATCGCGCCGCTGCGAAAGCTCGCCTTAACCTCATGAATCTTACGATCACTCATTCCATCGCGTTTGCCGGCACGCACATCCTTATACAGCGCAGTAAACTCCTGTGCATCCTGCATGGCACGCTCCACAAAGTCCCCCTTATAGCCACATAGCAGAAGATAGGCTGCCATACAGGAAATCAGAAGTAAGCCGATTCCAAGCAGCATAAGTCCCCACGAGGAAGCGATATAGGAAACCAGTATCATTTTGATCCATCCAAACAGCGGCACCCAGTAAAACAGCTCCGTATTCAGAAAAAGTGTTCCACTTCCTGTCAGCGCAAAATCGTTCTGCAGGACGACCATGCCATACACCGCCGCAACCATCAGGACATACAGCAAAGCGGCAATCGCAGGGATATGGCGGTAGCTGTCCTTTTGAATCGAGAGCAGATACACATAATAATACACAACCAGAAAGACAAAATACACAAAAGAAAAGCAGAGGAATGCAATCAGCAAAAACGGAAATGACAATTCAATCGTGCTTCCCAGCAGAATGACCATAAGCAGGGAAACTGCCCCGCACAGAAAGGCGGAAGCGATATTCTGCAGCATGAGAAAGCGCATGGTCTGTACACGGGTAAAGGGTCCGCTGAACAGATAGAAGGCATCCGCCTCCATAAACAGCGCCTTTCTTTTCTGCAGCAGCATGACGCCGACCATCAGCGCCGTAAATCCGACACCGATCATGATCGCCATATTGGCATCCGTGATATTCTGCATTGACAATGCAATTTCCGGCTTGGAAAGACTCATGACAATCAGTCCGCCGTACAGTAACATCATGAGTATGGCAAAAATCGCGCTTCCCTTACGGGAAAATACATGGCGGATATTCGCCTTCATGCGTGTCAGATACAGCTTATACAGTATGCTCATGTTCATCACCTTCCACAGATGCAAAGAAGATTTCCTTGATACTTTTATCCTTCAGATCTTCCTTTCGCACATGCGCAACAATTCTTCCGTGATCCATAATATAGGCGCTGTCCCATATCGCTTCGATCACATCAATGATATGCGTGGAAATCAGAATGGCAACCCCCTGCTGCTTCAGACGTACAAACAGCTGCAGCGTTTCTTCAATACTTGACGGATCCAATCCCACCATCGGCTCATCCACCAGCAGCGTCTTTGGGGAAATGATCAGTGCCAGCAGCATGCTGACCTTCTGCTTCATCCCTTTGGACAGCTCACGAACCGCTTTTTTGCGTTTGTCCTCCAGCTTGAACAGGGCGATATATTCATCTGCAAGCGCACGGTAATTCTCACAGCGGTATGCCTTTCCGATAAATTCCACATGCTCATCTATGGTCAGAAGATCATAGAGCACCGGTGCCTCGGGAATATAGCCAAAGCCCTTTTTCGCATCCAGTGAGCTGTTGGCAACACCGTTGATTTTAATATCTCCCTTATACTGCAGCAGATTGGTTATGCTCTTGATAGTTGTCGATTTGCCGGCCCCGTTTGGTCCCAGCAGAATGGTCACCTCGCCATCCGCTGCACATAGGGAAACATCATCCACAGCCTTGAATTTCCCATACAGCTTTGTCAGATTCTTTACTTCGATCATAATACACCCTCGTCTTTCTTTTTTATTTGAATTTCTTTTTTATCCCGAAACTGACGATATTGAAAGCACATCCACAGAAAGCCTTCTATCGTACAGACTGTCCCGAGTATCAGCAACAGACTATGAATGTCCGCAGCCCAGTCAAAGCCACTTGCAAACAGCATACCGGCTCCGGACACAAACAGCACTGCCCCTTTGCGAAAGGTAAGATTCACGATACGAAGACGTCTTCTCTTCATACGCAGCATAATACCGACCACCATCAACAGGCCGACAGCCCCCAGAATCGAGCCTGTCATCAAAAGGATCATCGACACCACAGAGCTTTCGATCCACAGCAGGGACAGCAGACAGAGACAGCCGATTACCAGGGCACCGGCGAATATATGCAGAGTCGAACGATATCCCTCCATTCTGGTTTCCACCTCACTGTGCAGAGGAACACATCCCTCCTCAGCCCAGAAAAAGTAAACATCTTTTCCCTCGGGATTTATGATATGCCAGCCGCTGTTTTCAAACAGCTGAAAGTAGGCTTCTTTTTCATCCTCCTTCAGCTTCTGCATATCGTAGCTGAAGATGCGGTTGACCGGCTCCTGCTTTTGCAGGATGTAGCACATACCGCGAAATTTCTCAAACACCCAGCCTTCCTTTGCATACTGATGCAGCATTTCCATATCCTCACAATCGGAAAAGGCAAGACCACCGCACATCACGCGTTTTCTATCCTTCATATCCGTTTTCCTCCAATATTCGCAATCCGTCCTCCACCATGCGTTTTCGTCGGGCAACCTCATGGAGCAGCACCTGTCTGCCGGTATCGGTAATCTGATATTTCTTCGTCCGATCCGCAGTAACAGAGGTCTGCAGAATCCATTCCGCCCTGCACAGCTTCTTCAGCAGAGTATACAGTGTTCCCGGACCCATGGTGATGCTTTGATTGCTGAGCTCTTCGATATATTTCATAATCGCATAGCCATGGCGCTCGATCATCAGCGACAGCAAAATGTAATACATGGCATCTGTCAGCTGCGCACTCTCCATCGTATTGCTTTTTGACATATTCTCAACCTCCATAATAGATATATCCATTTTAGATATATCTATTACAGATATAATATACCATACCTAAAGATAGGCGTCAACATATTTTGATTTTCAAACTGAAGGAGCTGAAGAAAGCATACAGATGGCGCATGCTTTCTTTATCCTACATGCCTTTCAGCGGCTGCAGAAAGACCGCGACAAGACAAAGCAGCACTGCGAAAACCAGCTTCATTTCCTCATCCCTTCTTTCCTGCACGGATATTTCATATGGTATACGATTTGAAATACCGCTATATTCCTGAAAAAGCATGTAAAAAACAGGTATTTTACGCTTGATTGCACAAAAAAAAGAGCTGTACACAAACGTATACGTTTATGTACAGTGCACAGAGATATTTTATAGCATACTCCCCCATTGCGCAAGAGTCCCATGTAAAATAATGAAATTCTTACCATCCGCCCGTTGCGATTCACCGAGGCATAATGAATCCTCAGGAATACCAAAAAGGTATTACGTTCTTCATGAGGTTCCTGCCATATGTTACTGTTTTTACCCTTAATTAAACCAATTTCTACCATAAGATTAGTGAATGATAATACTTACCCTTTCATACTGACAGCATAAATGATTGAGAAGGATACCGGTATGGACAGGCTGTAAAAAAAAGACGCGGAATCGTCCTGCAGCTTCCGCAGCCTTCTTACGTTTAATAAAAAATACAGTGCTTTTCCCGTTTATCTTTGGCAGCCAGCCCGATGAAGGTGGAGCCTGCCGGCACATCACTGATCACAACCGCGTTGGCTCCGACCTTGGCATCATCATGAATCGTGATGTTGCCAAGACATTTTGCCCCCGCTCCAATCATCACCCGATCTCCCAGCGTAGGGTGCCGTTTGGCATGCTGTTTACCCGTCCCCCCCAGCGTTACACCGTGATACAGCTGACAGTCATCTCCGATGACGGCAGTCTCTCCGATGACAACACCCATTCCATGATCAATCAGCAGACCTCTGCCAATCGTTGCCCCCGGATGAATTTCTATCCCTGTCCAATGCCTGGCGATGTTGGAATTCAGCCTTGCCAGAAAAAACAGATGATGCTTGTACAGGAAATGAGAAACCCGATGAAAGGCCAGTGCACGGATATGCGGATACAGCAACAGAATTTCCAGCTTGGAATGCGCTGCCGGATCGTTTTGCAGGGAGCGGTTGAGGTTGTGATTGATATCCTTCAACACCCGAAACATATCAGTCAAAATCCAGTACGGAGAGGTATTTTTCTCCACCGTCCGGTGCTACCGTAACGATCTTTTTTCCGGGATAGCGTAAAGATAAACGTTTTGCTAAAGCAATGTTGGCACCGGAGCTGATACCGACCAGAATTCCGGTTTCCTTAGCGAAGCGCACTGTCTCAAAAACAGCCTCACGATCGGATATCAGCAGAATATCATCCGCCAGCTCCCGATCAAAATTAGCAGGAACAAAATTTGCCCCAATACCCTGTATTTTGTGCGAACCAGCCTGTCGTCCACTTAAAACCGCACTCTTTTCCGGCTCTCCAGCCATGCATAAAATCGCGGGATTGTATTCCTTCAGCCGCTTTGCCACCCCGCTGAAGGTACCACCGGTTCCGATGCAGGCAACAAAGATATCCACATCCTGCAGCTGATCCAGAATCTCTTTTCCGGTTGTCTCATAATGCGCATTTGGATTATCGGGATTGTCGAACTGGGAAAGTGAACGATAGTTTGTGTTCTCCTTCATCAGCCTTTCCATTTCATCCATGGCTCCCTGCATTCCCTTTTCCCCCGGTGTCAGCACAAGTGTTGCACCGTAGGCCTTTACCAGCTGACGGCGTTCCATACTCATTGTTTCCGGCATAATGATAATGACCGGAATATGGTAAACGGCACCAAGCATAGCAAGTGCGACACCGGTGTTACCACTGGTGGCTTCAACCAGTACAGTATCCTGTCTGATTTCTCCCTTATTCATGGCAGCGTCCAGCATCCCCAGCACTGCGCGGTCCTTGATGCTGCCACCGATGTTATATTTTTCCAGCTTTACATAAATATTGGTATCCTCTATATGGTACAAAGGGGTGTTTCCAATCAGCTTTACTGTTTCCTTCATCTTTCATGTCCTCCTTTTACAGTTGATATTCTCTATGAACTTGACGATTACAACATCGTTCACGGAGCAGGACGCTTTCGCATTTGAACGTATTCCAGAACAATTTTCCTGCTGCATATGCTTTCATGCGACAAACCTCCTTATCTGCTATAGTATATTCCTTTTCAAAAGGAAAAGACACTATGACGCTTTTATGCTCTTTATTATCCCATACTTATACAAAAAAAGAAACAGTTTGAAGGTATTTTCTGAAAGAAATGAAACTTTGTGTAAGCTGTCATCCAGTGATTGGACCATGCGATTTGCTTTCACTACAGATGGATGGGACTGTAAGGCCACTATGCACAGATTCCCCATGTAGAGGATAACATGGAAATTTGTAAAAAAATAAAAAATTTAGGAGTTTTGTATGTTTCATACGTATATAAGAGTATATAGGAAAAAAAGGAGGATACTACCTATGGAAAAAGAATATGCAAAGGATTACCCGATCCCCTTTCACAATGATGTTTTCTTCAAATACATGCTGATTGGGGACG
>NZ_JAHOOJ010000012.1:0-173589 GCF_019132535.1 Erysipelatoclostridium sp. DFI.2.3
ACGATCACGTGGTACGTTTACATCTACTTCACCTAATTGTGTTTTCATTGTGCGTTTCACAGTGCCATTGCGATAGTTTTTCTTCCCTTCACAAGATGTTCTTTCAGCGCGATCATAGCCTAAATGCTGATCCATTTCAGCCTGTAAGGTCTGTTCTAAAACATCTGCAAACATGCCTTTCATGCACTCCATAATGTCCTGTGTTGATGTAAACTTTTGTTCATTCACAAGGTCCTTGATCTGCTTTGTCGAAATAAAAGATGTGTTCATAGTATTTTTCCTCCTGTAAGTATGTTTCGTATCTACATTCTTACCCGCTTTTTACTATTTACACATCTTTTGCTATATTCCCGGCAGAAATACGCATTTTTATATACCATTTTTCTATAAAACAATGTAATTTAAGATAATACGTTCTATGTATCCATTTGATATTGAAATCATCTATGGTATATTCAACGCTATATCTGACACAATCATAAGAAAACAGGAAGTATCGTTCACTTCTTGTTTTTTATATACGCTGAAGCAATCTGCTATTTCCGGCTTTGTTGAGAAAGGTTTAAAGGCTGGCGATCAAACCAAACGCTTATCGTATAGTTCACCGGCTGATTCAAGGTATGCCTGCATAACAGATTCCCTGGGCTATATCATAAATCACGCTTTTTCTCTATTGTGTGCTTCCGTAAAAAAAAGCAGGAAGAAAAACAGCCTGCTTACTATAAACTTGAATGTTACATGAAGAATAGCATTTATAAAAAAGAAAATCCGCAAAACTCGATTCTGATCAATTGTCTGATACAGATTTTTTCTTTTCTTATTCTATGCTGAATCAATATCACCGGCCTTTTTCTAATACATATTACAAATATTCCTTTTCCACCATGGTGATCAGTGATCTTCGGTTTGCGAACATTGCAAATGTGCCTGTGGTTGTAAAGAAGGTATTCTGAATGCTGTAGGCTCCCTGCACCTCCTCCAGTATGATTGCCGCAGCCGCATAGTCCCAGCATTTCACATGGGCAGACAGATACAGATCACTCAATCCTTGTGCAATCTGTACGATACTCAGGGATGCACAGCCCAGATAGCGATGGGCACGGAATTCATCCTGCATGGTTAACGGATCACTACCATAGGTTCTTTTTATATAACCCAGAACGTGCAGGCCGGCATCCAGAATACACTCCCTCGCTTCTTTTTTGCGCAGCTGTGCCATCCTCTCCCCGTTTTTCCATGCGCCTTTGCCATGAACTCCCAGGAACAGCTCATCCCGCATGACATCATATACGATGCCGAAGACGGGCTGCTGCTTATGATAATAGGCCAGCGATATTGCGAAATCCCGGTGCCGGCTTACAAAATTCGTTGTTCCGTCGATCGGATCCAAAATCCATAGATGATCTCCGCGTTCCCTGACACTTTCCTCTCCCAGAAAGCTGTGTGTTGGAAATTTTACTTTAAGTGCATAGCGAATCTGTTCCTCTATGCTGCGGTCGTATTCCGTTACCAGATCCTGAAAATCCGTTTTATATTCCGGTGTCACTTCGGATACGCGGCGCAGCTGTGCCCCGCAATCTCTTACCAGCTCTATCGCAAATTCTATTACATCCTGCTGCATACACTCACATCCTCATCCTTCATAAAGGGGTTCACCTGCCCAAGCACCGGTTCCTCGCCATAGCGTCCATGGGTATCGCTGCCCCCTGTTTCTATCAGCTTATACCTTTTTGCGATGGCATGCAAGTCATCCACCTGCTTTTGTCCGTGTGAGCTGTGCCAGGTTTCAATACCATCCAGTCCGATCCGGACATATTCGGGGATCGATCCTGTGACGCGTGAGGTATAGGGATGTGCAAGCACGGCGATTCCCTGATCCTTATGAATGGCCCGTATCGCCGCTTCTACTGAAACAAAGGAGGCAGGACATACACAGATTCCGTTGTTTTTGAACAGCTTTCGATAGACATCGGAATATATGGTATCACTGTAGCCGTGTCGTATCATAACGTCCATGATGTGCTGCTTGTAGATAGCTGTGGATTGCTGTGCCATGCATTCCACTTCCTTCAGGCTAATCTGATAGCCGTGATCAATCAGCTGCTGCACCTGCCATAGGGAAATCGCTCTTCTCTGACGCAGGATCGCTTCACACAGGGCATCCACATGCGGGGTGTCTTCTCCGAAGCCATAGCCGAGAATATGCACCTGCCGTTGTGCAACCTCATCAAAGGCACTGATCTCGATCCCCTTGATGAGCGTACAGGGCAGCATATCGTACGGGATGTGCCGGTATGCCGCAAAGGTATCATGATCCGTTATGGATATCATCTGCATCCGGCTTTCTTTAGCAAGGCTGAGAATCTGTGCCACCGTCAGTGAAGAGTCACTGCAAACGCTGTGTATGTGAAGATCGATACGGTTCATGCCATCATTCCCTTTTGCATATTGTACTCCCGATCACACAGCCCCTCCATGAATTCCAGATCATGAAAGATACCGAGCATGGTCGTTCCCTCCAGCTTCAGCTGCTCAATCAGATCACGGACCTTCTGCTTGCTGGTATGATCCAGACTGGCGGTCGGCTCATCCAGCAGCAGTAAACGCGGCTTCTTTACCATGGCAGCCGCAATGTTCAACCGCAGCTTTTCTCCTCCGGAAAAGGTATTGGGATACATATCCCAAAGGGCCGGCTCCAGCTCGAAATGCTCCAGCATATGCTGTGCCCTGCGACGGGCGGTATCTTCATCCGCCCCCATTTCCAAAACCGCCTGTTCAATAATCTGCCGTGCAGTCGTTCGCGGCATAATGCGCAGAAACTGGGAAACATAGCCGATTTCCTGTTTGCGTAGATAAATCATCTGCCGCTCACTTGCCTGACAGAGATCTAGCATCCCGAATTTTTCACTGTCATACAATATCCTTCCCTTCTGCGGCAGATTGGTTCGGTAAATCCCCTTTAAGATCGTCGATTTCCCACTGCCGCTCTTCCCTGTGATTCCGATAAATTCCCCCTTCGCAAGATGCAGACTGATTCCCCTGCAGGCATGGATTTCACGCCTGCTGACATGCATGGTAAAGCTTTTTTCCAGATTCTCGATAACCAGTAAATCCTGTTGCTGCATATGGTTCACCCTTTCCTGTATTTACGGATAAATATGTCAATGTCCAATGAAAAATCATCAATTCGGCTGCGGAATACTGCATCCTCCCAGTTCCACCAGGCGATATCCAAAAGGGCGGCAATCTGCTCGCAGTCAAAGCGAAAACGAAGAATTTTTGCGGGGACCCCTGCAACGATTGCATAGGGTGGAACATCGTGTGTCACAATGGCACCACTGCCAATTACAGCTCCATCACCGACCTTCACGCCTGCCTCGATCAAGGCGCCATGCCCGATCCATACATCATGTCCGATTTCTGTCAGCTTGCTTCTGCGCTGCTCGAAAAAGGCTTCATCATCCGTATCCCGGACACCGTACATTCTGCGCCGGTAGGTGATATGATGAGTCGTAGGGCGTTGCAGGGGATGCTGGGTTGCTCCGATGCGGACATTTCTTGCGATATCCACAAAGCTGTGAATGATCGTGTTTTGTATCATCGCATACGGCTCGCAATAGGAATACCTGCCAAAGGAGCTGTTTTCAATGACACTGTGTGCGCCTACCTTATTATATATAGAAAAGCTTACCTGGTTAAGCTCTACATCCTGTTCGATGGTCACTTCTCTGCTCAGCATGGCTATACCCGGTAATGGTTCTGTGCGATGCACATACCGTCCACAAATACCTCGGTGATTGCCGGCAGCTCGTTGGGCAGGATACGGATAATCAGCAGGTCGGCCTTTTTACCTTTTTCAATGGAACCGTAGTCCCGATCAATGCCGGTAGCCCGTGCAGGGTGTATGGTCACCTTATTCACCATCTCCTCCAGACGCTGGCCCTTCTTAGTCATCTGAAATACCGCATGCAGAAGGCTTGCCGGATAATAATCACTGCATAAGATATCCGCTGCATCCTGTGCGATAGCGTCTGCCGCATTCATATTGCCGGAATGACTGCCGCCCAGCAGAATATTCGGTGCGCCGACAACCGTGTACATACCGCGTTTCTTTGCTTCCCTGGCTACCTCCAGCGTGATTGGAAATTCCGATATGGTTGCCCCGAACTTCTGCACCACATCCAGCTTTTCAATCGTATCATCATCATGCGAGGCGATCGAGATGTCCTGCGCCTTTGCCAGTCTGGCAGCCGTTTGCATATTCTCCAGTGTCAGCTTGTCGCTGTTCATGCGGCGCGCCACCTCTTCCGCAACCTCCTCCTCACTCATGCTTCGGGCATTGCGGACATAGCTTTTGTATACCTCAATGTTGCGGTACTGCCCCTGTCCCGGTGTATGATCCATGAAGGAAATGAGGTGAACACGCTTTTGACGCAGATAGTCCAGCATCAGTGGAAACTGCTTCTGATTGTCGATTTCAAAGCGCATGTGAAAGCGGTGATGAATCAGATGCAGCTGCGTGTGGCTTTTTTCTATGATATCCGCCAGCTGCCTGACGAGCTCGGGACGTCGCATGGGGGAAGCTCCAACTCCCTCCCAGATACTGACGGAGTGAAACATGGTGGTGATGCCATGGGTACAGCATTCCTTTTCGAATTCATATACAGCCAGCTCCATATCCATGATGCTGCTGGGGCGCGGTGCCGCCATGGCCTCGATATGATCCGAATGCATATCGATGAAGCCCGGTGTGATGTATCCCCCATAGGCGTTGTACACCTCATCAATGCGCATAGAGGCAAGCTTTGCTTGTGGAACGATATCATAGATACGCTCCTGTTCAATCAGCAGAGCGTGATCCTTTAATATACCATGCTCCTGTACGATGTTTCCATTTATGATTGCAATCATGATGTTCTCCTTATAATAATGAATATACAAGCTGCTGGGTATAAGGGTGCTGCGGATCCTCCATGACCTGATCGGTCAGTCCCTGTTCAATGATTTCCCCATCCAGCATAACAATCGTTCGATCCGCCAGCATGCGAATCACCCCCAGATCATGCGATACCACAAGCATGGATACCCCCAGCTCCCGCTGTATTTTCTTAATCAGGTCTAATACATTTGCCTGCACTGATAGATCCAGTCCGGTTGTGACCTCGTCCAGCAGAAGAATCGGCGGATTGTTGCTGAGAGCCTTGGCAATCTGAACACGCTGCTGCATGCCGCCGGAAAATTTCCTCGGCTCCTCCTTCATGCGGTGCACCGGAATTTTCACAGCGTTTAGCAGCTCCTCACCGCGTTCACTCATAGCCTTTACATTGCGCTTTCCTGCCGCGATCAGCTTTTCAGCGATGTTTCCCATGCTGGAAAAATTCATTTTCAATCCGAGATAGGGATTTTGATATACCATGCCGAGTACGTGATTGCGGATATAGCGCTGCTGCTGGGCAGTCAGCTCAAAGATGTTGGCAGCTCCGTTTTTATAGGTACGGATTGTACAGCTGCCCCCTGTCACCTCCTGATCAAAGTACAGGCACTGCATCATGGTGGACTTGCCGCTGCCGCTTTCTCCCACCACGCCAAGAATCTCCCCGTCATATACATCAAAGCTGATATCCCGGCAGGCATATACGGTTCCGCATTTCGGGCAATAGTTTCCCTGCAGCTTTACCGAATGGCTGCGGCAATGGGGACAGCCCTCACCAAAGCGTTTGTTGAGATGTGATACACGCATCAGCGGTACATCGTTGTAGTCCATTATGCTTCCCTTCCTTTCGCATTCAGGCGTTCCAGACACTGGCTGGTATCATTGCACTGATAGCTGACCCTGCCATTTGTTTCATCGATGATTTCATCCAGATAGACATGAGATGCCCCGCACAGCCGGCAGCATTTCCCCTGAAAATCCTCGGTCTCGAAGGGATGATCATCAAAGTCCAGCGATACGACCTTCGTATAGGGTGGAATCGCATAGATTTTCTTTTCCCGTCCGGCTCCCAGAAGAATCAGCGCCTCGCTTCTCATCATTTTCGGATTGTCAAAGCGGGGGATGGGAGAGGGAGCTGTCACATAGCGGTCGTTTACGAGTACCGGATGATCGGCCCCCATGGTTACTCTTCCATATTTCATAATCTGTTCAAAAAGCAGCAGCCAGGCCCCGGTATATTCCTTTTCGGCATGCAGTCGTCTGGTTGCACGCTCGCTTGGCTCGTATTCCCGCAGCGGTTCCGGTGTCGGTACCTGTAAAATCAGAATCTGGTCTTTTTTTAGAGGTACCTCCGGTATACGGTGACGCGACTGTATGAGGGTGGCAAGAGCCGTATGCGTGGTCAGCTCTACTCCCGTGGTGGCCCTGATCAGATTTTTGATACTGATGGCATTGACGCTTTCATCACTGCCCTGATCAATCACCTTAACAATATCCCTTGGACCGACCAGCGAAAGACTCAGCTGAAGCCCGCCGGTTCCCCAGCCTCTGGCGATCGGCAGCTCCCGGGACGCAAAGGGCACCTGATATCCGGGTATACAGATGGCCTTCAGTGAGGCTCTGCGGATTTCCCGCTTGCTGCCTTCATCGAAGAAGGCAAAATTATATTTCTTTTTCATCATCGGCCTGTTCCTTCTTTGTTTTTCTCATGCTGTTTAATTTCGATTGAAATGTGACATAGTGGGGAAGCTTTAAGTGCGATATAAAGCCGGTTGCCTCCACCGCATCAATATGGTAGAGCACAAATTCCTCGTCATTGACCGCAAAGCCTTTATCCTCGCTTTCCAGACATGTATCCAGAATACTCATGGCGATTGCCTTGGTTTCGTTCTGCCCCATGGTGATGCCATAGCCAACCTTAAATTCCAGCTCCTTTTCCCCATTTGGATCGGTTATGGTAACCGGGATCAGACTCTCTACCTCTGTCACCTTGATTTCTCCGATATAATAGGAATCCTCCTCACGCTCTGGCTGCAGGGGATCCGGAACACTGATTGGCAGCTGCCCCACACGCAGCTCCCCCACTGTCGGATGCACAACACCATAGCCGCGCAGGGAAGCATAGCCCAGTGCGGTTACCGCCTGCGTCATCCCTCTGCTTAGAATCTGCAGACGCTCACTGCGCTGCGTGGGAAAGCTGAGCATCTGCTTTGTGGCATCCTTCGGAGCACGGTTATCATTTTCCACCGGTGGCAGCAGCCCTTCCCTGCGCAGATAGTCGCTGACCCTTGGAAGGCGCAGATCTGTTTTCTCTTTGGTGCATTCCTCACTCAGAAACGCCTCCACATACTGCTTCAGCTCCTCCTCACGCTCCTGCAACAGATCAAAGTCAAGCAGGCGGTGTACGTAATCATAGCTCGTACCCAGAAGCTGTCCCTGCGGGATATCCTTAAAGGCTGCGGATATTCTGCGTTCGACCTCCATTTCCCGACTGTCAATAATATGGGAGTAGTACCTGCGCGGCAGTGTGGAGCGATAGCTTCGCAGCAGAAATACCGCCTCCTCCATACTGCCCTCTCCCTGCTTGATTGCCAGTGCGGCGAGGGAGGGGGCGTACAGACTGCCTTCACTCATCACCTGATCCACCAAAAGCCGCATGCCCTGTTCAATCTGGTCAACGCCGGCACCGGCGCCCTTTTTGACACGTTCATATTTTAATCGGCGCAGGCTTTCCTCAATTGCCTGTTCGCCGCCCTTTACCGCTACATATGCCATTGTCCTATCCCCTTTCCACCTGTGTTGTTCTCGGCAGCGCCATACAGTTCGCATCCGCATCGATCAAAAGCATATCGAAGCCCAGAGGAAATTCCTCATTCACAAGAGCGCGGACCTCCACCCAGTCACTGTTTAGCGGGGAAGCAATCGTATGTGCGTGCGGTATGCCGGGACCTCGTAATATCAGCTCGTCTCCCTCCTGCAGAGAATCACATTCCACAAGTAGCGTCGCTCCCAGATGCGGATCCTCCAGCGTGCCTGTCTGAACCTTCTGCATGATTTCACACAGTCTGTCCCTATGCTTCCCTGTCACAATGACATGTGCTGCGGTTTCCAGCGAACAGCTTTGACAGTAGGTCAGTCTGGCGATGCTGTCTGTCAGCTGTTCCTCCTCCACAGCATGAAAGCTGGTATCCGCATCCAGCAGCATATACAGCAGTACACCGGTAGCAGCCCGGCATGGCAGCTCAGCCTCCAACCTGTCCGCCTCCTGCTTCAGACTTACTATTTCACCGGGATAGGCGAAGGCATGAACTACCTGACGGTAGGCATGCTGTATATCAAATACCATATCAAAGTTCATGTTGTTCTCCTTACACATCCATCGTTTCAAAGTTCACGCGTGTTTTCAATATACCTGCCACATGTCGTGCATGTGCAGCATCCTGCTTCTGTTTCTCCTGAGTCAGAGCCTTTTCCAGCTGATCCACACCGTCAAGCGCTGCATTGCAGGCAGCGTCGATCACTGCCAGAGCATAGGATTTCTCCAGCTCATTTCCCTGTATCAGTCCAATGCCGATTGTATCCCTGCACTTTACTCTGGTTTCGCTGACCAGCACCTCTCCCAGATAAAAGAGGGAATGCTGTGCGCTTTCTCTCATACGAAGCATTGTCAAAGCATTTTTCGGTTCCTCAATGACATGAAACTGCGTCTGCTGTTCAAAATATTGCGCCCACTGTGTGAGGAATTCATTTGAACAGTGTACCAGAATCCGGGTTCTTTCTTTACGTTTCATAAGCTCCTCCTTGTTACGAGTATAGCTTACCTTGTAGCCAAGAGAGGTTTGTTAAGCGGTTGTAAACATTGTGTATGGAAATGATGAAAAAGGTGTAAAAAAAGACATTTTGACCGTGGCATATCGATCAAAATGTCAATTGGTAGAAACAGAGGAAGCAGGCCCTGCTTATGGGAGGCAGCTCCTGCCGCTTTTCACTTCATTCCTCCAGCAGATAGCTAAGATAGCGTTCGGGCTGTTCAAGAAATCTTCTTGTCAGCTGGTAGTGCTCGGTATCCTTATAAGAAACCTCCTGAATGCCTGCTTCTGAGAATTCCAGAAGCTTTGCATAGGGATAGGCCATAAGCATGGGAGAATGGGTGGCTATGAGAAACTGAGAGTTCTGTTGAACCAGTTCATGCACCTCTGCAATCAGCGTGAGAATGCGGGAGGGAGACAGCGCCGCCTCCGGCTCATCGAGCAGATACAGCCCATTGCCGCCAAAACGATTGTGAATCAGAGAGAGGAAGCTTTCCCCGTGAGACTGCCGGTGCAGGGATACTCCGCCATAGCTGTCGATGATATGGCGGGAACGATCCGGATATTGATCAAGCTCGTCGATATTGGAGGCGAGATTGTAAAAGCTCTCTGCGCGTAAGAAATAACCGTCTTTTGGATAGTCGCCTCTCCCCAGCTGAATATGTTCATATAAAGAAGAGTGGGAATCCTGTGTTGAAAAGTTGAAATTTCTGGTGCCTCCTTCCGGGTTAAAGCCGTAGGAGACAGCGATTGCTTCCAAAAGAGTGGATTTTCCAGTACCGTTTTCTCCGACAAAGAAGGTGACCGGTGCATCAAAGGACAGCTGACCCATACTGCTCAGACAGCGAACGGCCGGCAAACTTGCAAGATAGGAGTCCGCAGCAGGCGGTGTTGCCATTTTAACATTACTGATATATCTGTTTTTTATCATGTGTGCTCCTCCTGAGAATCCGGTGGTTATAAACCGCATATCGTATGGTAATTCTGCATGCATACCTTTGTATTTATCATAACATATATTTCAGCATTGCACATTTTTCTCATAAAAACATATCAATAAAAACACATTTTTCTAAAAAATAGAATGATCTATCTCGGATATTGATGCATATCTAAACAATGCTTGTCACGCTTTATTTTGTGGATTTAAAATGTCACTTCCAATAGGATTATAGAAGAAAAATAACGGCCGCATGAATCAGCCGTTATCTCTCTTTATGCTTCATCCAGTACCCGCTGCATTTCCTCCTGCAGTTGTACAGTTACACCCTCCGCCTTTAAAGGCTTGTAATCTTCATAATACAGCGGCTTTAGGATATGAATATGAAACGTTCCCTTGTGCTTCATCACATCCATATAGTCGTAGGAATTTTTTAATACAATAGGAACAATGCAAGCCTTTGCCATAAACGCCGGCTGCATGGAGCCAGCCTGCATGGGATGCATTACACCGCCCTTGCTTCTGGTTCCCTCCGGGAAAATCAGCAGATTATCCTTCGCCTTGAGCCGTCTTGCGGCCTCCCGCAGCATATGAATGGCACTGCCGCGATCCTCTCTGTCAAATAGTATGACCTCCAGTGTCTTTGACCACGCAGCCACATACGGCACCTTTTCATTTTCCTTTTTGGAGATAAAGGTAAACGGCAGATCAAGGACAGCCATCTGTAGCAGCATATCGAATTCGCTCTGGTGATTGCATACAAACAAAATCGGTTGATCCTTGGGCAGCTGTTCCTGAAATTGTACATCCAGTGTCACACGATAATGCGACAACAGCCTTTCCGACCATTTCTTCATACATGCATACCGCTGTGCAAACGGTTTTTTCCGTACAAGGACAGCATCGATCCAGCTTCTTGGAATGAGCCAGAGAAGATACAGACTTCGCAATATATACATAAACACCTACTCCTTCATCGCCGCTGCATAGGCAATGGCATATTCTTTTTCATGAGATATGGATACCTCTACCTGAAGACCTGCGATATAGCATGTGGGAGCACCAGCGGCATCCGCAAGAATTTCAACAGCGGAAAGGACATAGGATTTCTCCTTATGCACCGCTTTGATAACCGCCTCCTTAGCCGCAAAGCGTCCTGCCAGCCATTCCGCACGGCGTTCTTTTGGAATGCGGTCAAACAGCTTTCGCTCCTGTTCACTCAGCACACGCAGAAACGATTCCTTTTCCATAGCACGTTTTATTCTTGCGATTTCCACAATATCACAGCCTACTCCAAGCAGCATAGCCCTACCTCTTTTCCTTATTATATACGGGCGGAAAGCGATATATTTCCACCCGTTGTGCGCAGCAGTTGTTGAGCTGGAAAGGCGTGCTGCGCACACGGTTCTTTATTTTTTCGGATCTTCCACCGCAAACATCATTTCCGCAGTCAGTGCAACCTCACCATCCACGCTGGCAACGGCATTCACGAAGGCGATACCCATACGTTCTCTGGTAACCTCTGCCTCCAGCTTCAACACATCCCCGGGAATCACCTGACGCTTGAAGCGCGCCTTGTTGATACCGGCAAACAATCCGATTTTCCCTTTGTTTTCTTCCTTGCTCAGCAGCATAACTGCCACGGTCTGCGCCAGCGCCTCCAGCTGCAGGACACCCGGCATAATTGCCTTCTGCGGAAAATGTCCGAGAAACTGCATCTCATTGGCACTGATGCATTTGATTCCCACAACCTTGTTTCCCTCGATGCTCTCAATGCGGTCCACCAGCAGAAACGGATAGCGGTGCGGTATGATTTTCTGAATATCATCACTGTTATAGATCATGCTTACTTCTCCCATCTGCGAATAAGGATGCTCGCATTATGTCCGCCGAAGCCCAGAGAATTGGACATGGCGATACGGATATCCGCCTGCTTCCCCTCATTGACCACAAGGTTCAGATCACAGGCAGGATCCGCATGACGATAGTTGATCGTTGCCGGCACAAAGCCGTTCTTCACTGCCAGTGTCGAAATGATCGCTTCCAGTGCCCCGCTGGCACCAAGCAGGTGTCCGGACATGGATTTCGTACTGGATACATACGGCTTCATCGCTGCAGCGCCAAACGCCTTTTTCACAGCCAGCGTTTCACTGGCATCATTGAGCGGCGTGCTGGTTCCATGCGCATTGATATAATCAACATCCGCAGCTGTAATAGCTCCATCCTCGATTGCCATGGTCATGGCACGGGCCGCCTGTGCTCCATCCGCAAGCGGTGCCGTAATATGATTGGCATCACAGGTGCTGCCATACCCGATGACCTCCCCATAGATTTCCGCATTTCTGGCAAGCGCATGCTTCAGCTCCTCCAGAATCAACACACCGGCTCCCTCTCCCATAACGAAGCCCTTGCGTTCCGCGTCGAAGGGAATAGAAGCACGATTGGGATCCTCTCCCTCATGCAGTGCCCGCATACTCGCAAATCCTGCCATTGCCACCGGTGTTACTGCCGCTTCACTTCCCCCCGCAGCCATCACATCCTCATAGCCGTCACGAATGCGGTGGAAGGCTTCTCCAATGGCGTTGGTTGCCGCCGCACAGGCAGTCACCACACTGGATACATTGCCGTGTGCATCCATATCAATGGCAGCACTTCCCGCTGCCAGATTGATCAGGGACATGGGAATGAAATACGGAGAGATACGGCTTGGTCCACGGCTTTCAATCGTCTGGGACGCGCCCTCAATTGTGGAAATACCACCGATTCCCGAACCGATGATCACTCCGAAGCGATCGCGGTTGAATTCCGTATCCTGCAGACCGCTGTTTTCATATGCCTGCTTTGCGGCTATTCGTGTAAATTGTGTAAAGCGGTCATTGAATTTCAGATCACGCTTTGTGAAATACTGCTCCATATCCAGATTTCTGACTTCACCGGCCAGCTTGGCACGGAAGTCACCCGCATCAAAATGCGTAATCCTATCAATACCGCAGCGGGAGTGCTGAACACTGTCCCAGACCTGCTCCACATCATTTCCAATCGGGGATACAACGCCCATCCCTGTTATGACAACTCTTCTCTTCATTTACATCACCATCCCGCCGTCTACGGCAATAACCTGCCCTGTGATATAGGTACTGTCCTCACTGCACAGAAACTTCACCACGTTGGCAACATCCTGAACTGCTCCGAATTTTTTCATCGGTATGGAGGCAAGCGCACTTTCCTTAACACTGTCTGCCAGCTTGTCCGTCATCGCAGTAGCGATAAAGCCCGGTGCAACGGCATTCACACGGATACCTCTTGACGCAAGCTCCTTAGCACAGCTTTTCGTCAATGCAATCACGCCGCCCTTACTCGCTGCATAATTGGCCTGCCCCATGTTTCCGCATAATCCGACAACACTTGCCATATTGACAATTGCTCCGGATTTCTGTTTCATCATGATCCTTGCGACATGACGGATACAGTTGTAGGTTCCCTTCAGATTGACGCGGATAACATCATCAAAATCCGCATCGCTCATACGCAGCAGCAGATTATCCTTTGTAATACCGGCATTGTTTACCACGACATCCAGATGCCCATATTCCTTTACGATTTCCTCCAGCATGGCCTTTACCTGCTCTCCATTGGAGATATCGCACTGTATCATTTTGTGATGACCTTCAGGATCACACTGTGCCAGAACCGCACGGGCTCCCTCTTCACTGTGTGCATAATTGATGATCACGTTGTATTCCTTTGACAGGGTAATCGCAATGGCTTCCCCGATTCCGCGGGATGCCCCGCTGATAAATGCAGTTTTTCTTTCCATAGCCTTATCCTTTCATATAATCCAGCGTTTCCGCAAGACTTGCCGCATCTTCCACATGCAGTATGTTCACATCCATGCCCTTTGCACATTTCTTTACAAAGCCGCTGACCGCCTTGCCGGGACCTACCTCGATAAAGGTATCGACACCGTCTGCCAGCATATTCCTTATGGTATCCTCCAGCAGTACGCTGTGTGAAATCTGTTCACTTAACAAATCGATGAGTGGACGGTCCGCAATACGCGCGGTAAGATTATGCAATACCGGGATGCGCGGTGTCTTCAGCTCATAAGCGGACAGCACCTGATGCAGCTGTTTTCCGGCCTCCTGCAATAAGGAGGAATGAAAGGCACCGGAAACCTGTAAGGGGATCACTCTTCGTGCGCCTGCCTCCAGACATTTTTTTCCACATGCCTCAACCGCTGCTTTTTCACCTGTGATGACGATCTGTCCCGGACAGTTGTAATTGGCGATTTCACATACACCGATTTCCTGTACCGCTTCACAGGCGTTCAAAATCGCTTCTTTATCCAGCATCAATACCGCAGCCATCGCACTCGTTCCTGATGGAAGTGCATTGGCCATCAGCTTTCCGCGTTCCCGCAAAATTTCTGCGCCTGCCTGTACTGAAAAGCAGTCCGCATAGCACAGAGCACTGTATTCTCCTAGACTCAGTCCGGCAGTCACATCTGCATGTATGCCGTTTTCTTGTAATACAGCCGCTGCCGCCATTGCGTGGGCAAAAATTGCCACCTGTGCATATTGTGTATCATCCAGCTGCTCCTTTGGTCCTTCAAAGCAAAGCGTTTTCACATCAAAATCCGTTGCTATGCTGTCGAAGACCGCCTTTGCACTGTCGTAGTTTTCATATAAATCCTTTCCCATGCCGGGATACTGTGCTCCCTGACCGGAAAACAGAAATGCTGTTTTCATGCCTGACTCCATTTCCCCGCGCATCCTGCGCAGTTCCTACTTATTGTAACTGATACTTTACGTTTTTAAGCTCCTGCATTTACGTAAGCTGATACATTATGCACACAGCTCCGCCATGAGATCATGCACACTCACGATGTCCGTAACACGCCATGCATTGGCTCCTGCGAATACCAGACCGTTTTCCACATCGCCCTCTACCGAATGCACGAGTGCATCACTGATACAATACGGTGTGGAGGCAGGAACACACGGCTTCATGCAGCCGATGCAGTGCTTTGGGGCAATTCTGCCCTTTAACGCATTGCGCATGAACGCTGTCATCACAGCACGGCCCGGAAGTCCTGCCGGACTCGCCACCAGCGTAATATCCTCTTTCCTGGCGTTTACGATTTTCTGCTTGAATGCCAGATCCGCATCGCATTCCGTCGTTGCGATAAAACGGGTTGCCATCTGGACACCGCTTGCACCGATATTCAGCAATGCCGCAATATCCTCACGGGTATACACACCACCCGCCGCAAATACCGGAATGCTTGTCTGGTATAGTTCCTCATATGCCTGTATTTCCTGCAGTACCTCACAGACCAGCTCGGAAAGCTCCTTCACTTTGCCGGACAGCAGCTCTTCCTTCTTAAAGCCCAGATGTCCGCCCGCCAGACTTCCCTCCACAACGATGAAATCCGGACAGCGATGATAATGACGATCCCAGCTTTTCAAAATCAGACGCGCGGCACGACCACTGGATACAATCGGTGCCAGAGCCACCTGATCGCTGCCTTCCACAGACGGCAAATTCATCGGCATACCTGCACCGGAAATGATAACATCCACGCCTGCCCCAATGGCAGCCTTCACATAGTCCTCATAATGATGGGATGCGACCATCACATTGACACCCAAAAGACCTCTGCCCCCGCTGATTGCTCTGGCTTTGGCTGCTTCCTCATATACTGCTTCAATGTTGCAGGCAAGGGGGTCCTTCCAGAAATTTTCTTTGCGATATCCCGGATGTGCCGCAGAAATCACACCCATGCCGCCTTCCTTCATGACAGCACCGGCAAGATTTCCCAGCGAAACACCAACTCCCATGCCGCCCTGAATAATCGGCTTTTCCAGATACTTTGAACCAATGGGAATGCGTTTACTCATAGCACAGTTCCTTTACCGCCTGCTGCAGCGTTACCGCCTCTTCTTCACTTTCGTGAATCAAAGAGTCGAGAATTTCCTGTAACGGACGGATATCCTTACACATACCGGCAACCTGCCCCATCATAACAGAGCCATGACTCATATCACCTTCATGAACGGCTCTTCGCAGACCGCCCAGTGTCAGCTTTTCCATTTCTTCCTTATCAGCTCCGCTTTGTTCCAGCTTCAGATATTGCAGTGCCATCTGATTTTTCAGAATACGAACCGGTGTTCCCGTACTTCTGCCGGTGACAACAGAATCCATATCCTTCGCCTTCATAACAGCCCTTTTATAATTTTCATGGATCGGACATTCCTCTGCAAGCAGCAGACAGGTACCGACCTGCACACCTACAGCGCCCAGACACAGTGCTGCATTCAGCTGCCGGCCGCTTGCGATTCCTCCGGCTGCCAGAACCGGAATGGACACAGCATCCACAACCTGCGGTACCAGTGACATGGTCGTTGTTTCTCCCACATGACCGCCGGATTCTCCACCCTCGGCAATGACGGCATCCACTCCGGACTTTTCCAGGCGGCGTGCCAGTGCCACACTTGCCACAACCGGAATCACCTTACAGCCGCTTTCCTTTAAAGCCGGAATATACGGTCCCGGATTGCCGGCACCTGTGGTAACCACCGCAACCTGCTCCTCGCAGATCACCTGCATGATGGCCTGCGTATGCGGATTCATCAGCATGACATTGACGCCGAACGGCTTATCCGTTAACTGCTTACAGGTACGGATTGCCTCCCGTGTCTGGTGCTCATCCATGGCGCCAGTTGCGATAATGCCAAGTGCGCCGCAGTTGGATACGGCTGCCGCAAATTCCGGCGTCGCGATATTTGCCATCGCTCCCTGGAAAATCGGATATTTGATTCCTAACAATTCATTTATTAACATACAGCTCTCCTTACAGTTCGATATAGCAGCCGGCCCAGGTAAAGCCTGCACCAAATCCGCTCAGAACGATTTTCATACCCGGCTGCAGCAAGCCCTTCTCACTCATTTCTCCCAGAGCGAGCGGAATGCTTGCGGCCGAGGTGTTTCCATATTCCTCTATATTGATATACACATGCTCTTTGTCGATGTGCATGCGTTTGCATACGTTGTTGATGATTCTCACATTTGCCTGATGCGGTACGATCCAGTCGATATCCTCAATGCGTTCCCCTGCCTGTTTCAGTACATCCTCAATGGCCTCCTGCATGGCTTTCACCGCAAAGCGAAAGGTCGCATTTCCTTCCATGCAGACCACGGAGGGCTGATAGGGCTGTTCTGAGAACAAGGGTCTTGGTTTGGGGGCATCACTGTGAATCACACCGGCGGCATCTCCCATACTCCCTGCAAAATGCAGCATACGCTTATTCGTATCCTCCTGCTTCACGATGGCAGCTCCGGCTCCATCCGCAAAAATGATACAGGTGGAGCGATCGTTCCAGTCCAGCTGCTTGGAAATGACCTCGGCACCGATGATAAGGGCACACGTCACCTGTCCTGCCGCAAGCATGGCATGGGCACTCTGCAATGCGTACAGAAAGCCGCTGCATGCCGCATTCAGATCAAACGCCATCATATGCTGTTTGTTCAGACCCAGCTTTTCCTGAATCAGACACGCCGTGGAAGGGGTTGTCTGATCCGGTGTGAAGGTTGCTGTGATGATCAGGTCAATCTCTTTAGGATCAATGCCGGATTTGTCGATTGCCATACGGGCCGCACGTGCACCAAGATCACTCGTATTCTCTTCTTCCGAAATATATCTGGCACGGATTCCCGTTCTGCTGGATATCCATTCGTCATTCGTATCGACAAAGGTGCTCAGATCCTCATTGGTAACGCGGCGTTTTGCCAGCGCATAGCCCAGTCCCTTGATGCTACAGCTCTTCATAATTTGCCCCCATCACTCGATATTTTTCATACCGCTTTGCCAGCAGTACCTTTTCCTTTTTCTTGCACAAATCATCCAGAACATTTTCCAGCTGCTCCCGCAGATGCTCGACTACATAGTCAAAGCAGATATGCGCGCCGCCCTTTGGTTCCGCGATAATCGTATCAATGATACCCTTGCGCTTTAAATCCGCTGCCGTAAGCTCCATCACACCGGCCGCCTCTGCCGCTCTGGATTCATCCTTCCACAGAATGCTCGCAAAGCCCTCCGGGGAGAGAATGGAATAGATGGCATGCTCCAGCATCATGATGTGATCCGCAACCGAAAAGGCAAGTGCACCACCGCTGCCGCCTTCACTTAATACGATGGCAAGCACCGGGGTACGGATTTCTGAGAACACTGCCAGACACTGCGCAATGGCTTCCGCCTGTCCGCGCTCCTCGGCACCCTTTCCCGGGTACGCACCCGCAGTATCGACCAGCGTAATGATGGGACGGTGAAACTTCTCCGCCTGCTTTGCCAGTCGTATTGCCTTGCGATAGCCCTCCGGATGCAGCATTCCGAAGTTGCGCTTCATGTTTTCCTCCAGCGTCTTTCCCTTGCTCTGGGCAAGAACGGTTACACTTCTTCCATGAAAGGTCGCAATGCCGCCCTGACAGGCCGCATCATCTCCATAGCAGCGATCACCATGCAGCTCCATGAAATCCGGAAACAGTGCCCGGATATAGTCTGCAGCCTTTGGACGCTTGGGATGGCGTGCCAGATAAACAGTATCCCAGGCATCCAGCTGCATCATTGCTTCCTCTCGTAAATGATCGATCTGTAAACGCAGCTCATCGGCGTGAGGATCCATGGCATCCAGCTTTGCCAGCTCGGCTTCCAGAACTGCAATGCTGCTTTCTGCTTCCTTTATGCTCATGATGCTCTCCTTTCGTGCAGCTTCAGGATACGCCGCAAGGTATCCCTGCTGTCCTTTCGCTCCACAATCGCATCCACAAAGCCTTTTTCCAGCAGAAACTCCGCCTTCTGAAAGTTGGCCGGCAGCTCCTCCTTGACCGTGGAGGCGATAACACGTTTTCCCGCAAAGCCGATCAGGCAGTCCGGTTCACTTAGAATGATATCCCCCAGCATGGCGAAGCTTGCGCTTACCCCGCCGGTTGTCGGGTGTGTCAGATAGGATATATACAGCAGCCCTGCATCACTGTGCTTCGCAAGTGCCGCACTTGTTTTTGCCATCTGGACAAGAGAGAGGATTCCCTCCTGCATACGCGCTCCGCCGCTTGTCGTAAAAATCAGCAGCGGCAGCTTTTTCTTCGTCGCATATTCGATGCAGCGGGTAATCTTCTCTCCGACGATCTGTCCCATACTGCCCATAAAGAAATTGCTGTCCATCACGGCGATCGCACACGGAAAGCCGCCAATGCTCGCTACACCGCAGACAACCGCTTCCTGCAGACCTGTTTTCCTCTGCAGGCGGGAAAGCTTCTCCTCATAGCCCGGAAAAGCAAGCTGCTCCTTTTTCAGAAAGAGCCTTCGATCCAGCTCGGTAAAGCTGTTTTCATCCACGATCTGGCGCAGGCGTTCCCGTGCGGTCAGCTTCATGTGATGTCCGCAATGGGGACATACATACAGATTGTGCATAAGATCCTCAAACAGGATACTCTCCTTGCACTGCGGACAGCTTTTATACAGATTATCCGGAGCCTCCAGCGGTTCTCTTACCGGCAGAGTACGGCGTTTTTTAAACAGGTCCAGACGGTTCTTTCGTACCTTAAATAATTGTTCCATCCTCTTTCAGCTCCTTTATAAATGATTCCATAAAGCCGGTATCGTAGCGGCCGCCGACAAATGTCGGATGATGCAGTAACAGATACTGAAATTCGATATTGGTTTCCACACCCTCGATCAACAGCTCCTCCAGTGCGGAGCGCATCCGCTTGATGCATTCCAGACGGGTATCCGCATAGGTGATGATTTTGGCAATCATGGAATCATAATATGGCGGTATTTTATAATCGTTGTATACCGCACTCTCAATGCGCACACGGCGTCCCAGCGGAAAGTTGATAAAGCTCACCTGTCCCGGACTGGGCGCAAAATTATATTTGATATTCTCCGCATTGATACGGCATTCGATGGCATGACCACGGCAGACGATATCCTCCTGCCTACAGGCAAGCTTATGACCATCCGCAATGCGAATCTGCTGCTTGATCAGGTCGATGCCGCATATTTCCTCGGAAATGGTATGCTCCACCTGGATCCGTGTATTCATTTCCATGAAATAGTATTCTCCACGGGCATCCAGCAGAAACTCAATCGTTCCCACACTGTCATAGCCGACACTTTCTGCGGCACGCACGGCATCACGAAGCAGATGTTCACGTACATCTTCCTCTAATATATGGCAGGGCGCCTCCTCCAGCAGCTTCTGATTGCGTCGCTGACAGGAGCAGTCACGCTCATACAGATGCACGACATTCCCGTGCTTATCCGCCATCAGCTGCACCTCGACATGCTTCGGCTCAACGATGAATTTTTCCATATAGACGGCGTCATCCCCAAAATTTGCACGGGCCTCCGCTTTCGCCGTATCAAAGGCATCCGCAAGCTCCTCGGCACAATCCGCACGGCGCATTCCGCGTCCGCCTCCTCCGCTGCTTGCCTTGATCAGCACCGGATATCCGATTTTCTCTGCCATGGCTGCGGCATCCTGTACGGTTTCCAACAGATCCTTACTGCCGGGAATGACCGGTACCCCGGCCTCCATCATGCAGCGGCGGGCATTGTTCTTATCTCCCATCTGCTCAATCACATCCGGATTGGGACCGACGAAAATCAGACCACACTGCAGCACCAGTCGGGCGAACTTCGCATTCTCACTCAGAAAGCCAAAGCCCGGATGAATCGCATCACAGGCTGTCATACAGGCTGCGCTTAGGATATTCTTCATATTCAGATAGCTGTCATTGGCTCTTGGACCGCCGATGCATACGGCATAATCCGCAAGCTGAACATGCAGCGCCTCTTTATCGGCAGTGGAATACACCGCAACTGTTTCAATATTCATTTCCTTGCAGGTACGGATGATTCTAACCGCGATTTCTCCACGGTTCGCAATGAGAAGTCGGCGGATCATGCGGCCTCACCGATGCGGATCAGCTCCTGATCAAATTCCACCATCGCTTCATTGGTTATCAGAATCTCCTGTACGATACCGTCCACCGGGGAAGGAATTTCATTCATGACCTTCATGGCTTCGATAATACACAGGACATCCCCCTTTTTCACCTGCTGGCCGATTTCCACAAACGGCGTTCCTCCCTGGGAGCGGGCATTGTAATAGGTGCCGACAAGCGGCGCCTTCACCCAGGTCCCCGCTGCCTTCTTCACTTCCACTGCAGGAAGCGGTGCAGTCTGTGGTGCTGCTGTCACAGGGGGAAGCGGTTCCGTTATCACCGGTTCCATATGCACAGCCCTGCTGTCCGCAGCTGCCCCCTTCTCCATTTTTATTTTCATGTCATCCACTTCCAGCTCCATTTTGTGAAGTCCGCTTTCCTCGAAAACGCGGATGATGTCTTGGATCTTATCTGTATTCATGTACTTACCTCCTACGGATTTTAAAAAAGCCAAGGTATCTTGGCTTTTCTCTTGTTTACGCTTTGCTTTCCAGCAGGCTTACGATATCTGCTACGGTAACCAGCTTTGCCAGCTCTTCATCCTCAATGCGTACATCAAATTCTGTTTCCAGCTCCAGAGAAAGCTCCACGGCTGCCAGGGAATCAATTCCCAGATCATCCTTCAGGTTTGCTTCCAGTTTAATCATATCTTCGTCGACGTTGATGGCCTCCATCAGTACTTCTTTTACTTTTTCAAACATACTTGTTCCTCCTGTGCAAATTCACTTTGACTGCTACCAGAATAACACTACTGGTAAAGAATGTCAACTATTTTAGTTTTAGATACTAGATTTAAAAGTAAATAATAACCCTAGTATTGATTACTAGGACGATATAATTCGATAATTTTGACGATATGAATCCCAAATACGCAATATGCTTTGAAATTCAAATGGAATTATAGTACTTTGATTGTCAAAAGTAAATAGTTTGAACTTCAAATGTGTATTTTCACATATTTCCCCATAATTAAGAAGACGGTATCTGCCCTGCGCTGCATTTTCATGCACTTCTCCTGCACATACACGGAGAAAGCAGCACCATCCGTCCGACATTACCTGTATTTATAGAGATATTAGGATTGCTTATACATTTGTGAACATATTCACTTCGCCAGGGAAAGGGATTACAATATCTTTAGTACCGGTATGCATGACATGCTCTGTCCATGCATATGGTGGTTGTAAACATAGAGGAAGCACGTGAGGAGGACGACATATGTCATTTCAACTAACACTCGAGGAAGTGAATCAGGTATTCGACACACTTCGGCAAAGCTATCGGATTTATGCTCCCAAGCGACTGAAAAATGCGGGGCGCTACTGCAATACCGATCTCATCCGCTATCAGGAAATCCGCAGTATGGAGGAAATCGAATGGGAACAGCGCAGTGACTATTCCCCGAAGGAGGTTTTCTACCCGATCAACCAGACGCTCTTTCATTTCACAGAGCATTATTTTCTGGAAAGTCAGGCAGATGAAAAGGACCTGCTGATATTTGCACGAAGCTGTGATATTCACGGCATCAAGCGGCTGGATAAGATATTTCTGGAAAACGGGCCGCAGCCGGATTCCTATTATAAACGAATGCGGGACAAGGTGCATTTCATCCTGATGGAATGTCCGGAAAACGGCTGGGAATCCTGTGCCTGCTGTTCCATGGGAACAAATGTCACAGACGAATATGACCTTGCCATGCGTCCGCTGAAGGATGAGGGACGCGTACTGGTGGAATGTCGCAGCGAACAGCTTGCGCGTCTGTTTTCAGCATTTGAACATGCAGAATTTCAGCCGAAATTTGTCAGGGAAAACAAAACGACCATACAGGTGCCGGATATCCGTGAGGATATGGTAGACTCCATCCGTACACTGGATATGTGGAAGGACTATCAGAGCCGCTGTATCGGCTGCGGTGCCTGCAATTCTGTCTGCATCACCTGTTCCTGCTTCAACACGGTGGATACGCCCTATACGGAAAACGGAAAGAGCGGAGAACGCCGCCGGACATGGACCGGCTGTATGAACGATGATTTCACGACGGTAAACGGCGGTCATGCCTTCCGGGATGAGTATAAGGACCGTATGCGCTTTAAAACCATGCACAAGGTATATGATTTCAAAAAACGCTTTGCCACGGACTATCAGATGTGTGTAGGCTGCGGCCGCTGCGATGATATCTGTCCGTCCTATATATCCTTTACGCACATCATCCAGCGTCTTCATGACGAGGTAGAACACATGAAGGAGGAGAAATGATATGAACAACCCATGGCTGCCGCAGAAGCACCGCATCCTGAATATCATAGAGGAAACCGATCTGGAATCCACCTTTGTTGTCGAATTCAGGGATCCGCAGATTCGGCATGGACAGTTTTTCCAGCTTTCTCTGCCGAAGATCGGAGAAGCTCCGATTTCCGTATCCAGCTTTACCGATTCCACCGTGGAATTTACGATTCGCAGAGTCGGCACACTGACCAATGTCCTGTTTGATCTTCACGCAGAGGATGATATCTATATCCGCGGTCCCTATGGCAACGGCTTCCCGCTGGAGGAATTCAAGGGAAAACACATTGCTGTTATCGCCGGAGGTACCGGCGTGTCCCCGGTGCGCAGTACCCTGCATCATTATCTGAACAATCCGCAGGACTGCAGAGATGTTTATGTCATCGCAGGCTTTCGGGATGCACAGCACGTTCTGTTTGAAAACGACCTGCGCCAATGGCGGCAGGCGAAGCATTTCCATACAACGCTGACACTCGATCACGGAGAACGCGAAGGCTTTCAGGAAGGCTTTGCGATGAATTATGTTAAGGATATCCCGTTTCAGGATTTTGGGGAGGAATATGCCGTTATCATTGTCGGCCCTCCCGTCATGATGAAATTCACCGCACAGGAATGTATGAAATACGGCGTGACAGAGGACCATATCTATGTTTCCTTTGAGCGGAAGATGTCCTGCGCCCTTGGAAAATGCGGACACTGTAAAATCAATGAAACGTATGTTTGTCTGGAAGGCCCTGTCTTTCCGTATACCAAAGCCAAAGGGCTTGTGGATTAGGAGGTGAACGATATGTCACAGGATATGAATATCAACGCCCTTCGTACCAACTGCTTCCGTCAGTCCAAGGTCAAGGGTGAATACATGCTGCAGATGCGTGTTCCCGGCGGTCTGATACAGGCAAAGTATCTGAGCTTCGTCGAGCATCTGGCAGAAGCATACGGAGACGGCACCTTTCATTTTGGTTCCCGCCAGTGTTTTGCCATCCCCGGCATCAAATATGAGAATATCGATGCTGTCAATAAAGAGCTGAAGGACTATCTGGAGGATGTTGAAATCGCCCAGTGCGGTGTGAAAATGGAAACCGATGCCGGCTTTCCGACCATCGGTGCCCGCAATGTCATGGCCTGTATCGGCGGTATCCACTGTATCAAGGCGAATATCAATACACAGGATATGGCAAAAAAGATTGAACAGGAGGTATTCCCGAGTCATTATCATATCAAGGCTGCGGTTGCCGGCTGTCCGAATGACTGCGCCAAGGGACACTTCAATGATTTTGGAATCATCGGTCTGACAAAGCCGACATATCACAGCGATCTGTGTATCGGCTGCGGCTCCTGCGTAAAGGCCTGCGAATTCCATGCGACAAGAGTGCTCAGTCTGAAAAACGGTAAAATTGAAAAGGATACCTGCTGCTGTGTCGGCTGCGGAGAATGTACGCTGGTATGTCCGACCAATGCCATGCAGCGAAGCCCGAAGCCGTTTTATCGAATTCTGATTGGCGGCCGTACCGGAAAGCAGTACCCGCGAATGGGAAAGACCTTTGCGGATTTCCTGAGTGAGGATGCCGTTCTGGCAATCCTGCGCAACTGGCAGGATTTCTCCGCCGAGGTGCTGAAGGGACAGCCGCGCTATCTGCATGGCGGTCATCTGATTGACATGGCGGGCTATGAAACGTTCAAGGAGCTGATGCTGAAGGAAGTCAAGCTGAATCCCGAGGCAAGAATTGCGGAAAATCTCTATTTCGCAGAAACAGAATATCGGGGAAGAATTCACGTCAAGCCTGTGAAATAATTTTGAGCCTTCCATGATATTCCCTACCTGAAGCATGTTCCCTGTATAGCGATACATCCGGGTATTACTGCCCGGATTTCTTCATTCTGCACACTTTTCTTATTTTTCTTATAATCCATATACTTTTTATACAACATATGATATACTAAAGATAGAAAAGGCAGGAAGGAGGAGCATTTCATGAAACGATCTGATTTCTTCACAATGGAAAACGGAATTCTGCATATCACATCCAACGCTCATACGTATCCCCTATCTACACTGATCAGAACAGAGCTGCTGCTCAGACCACTCAGTCACAATAATCTCAATACCATACTAAACGGCACGCTGTTCAGCGGAAACGGCTATGAGCCCTTAAACATCTATCTTCGTCTGCAGTTTCAGGATGGGACAAACGAGGACATGCTGTTAACACCAAAGCCTGTCATTCGCCATAATCTGGATTATTATGAGATTGTACGGCGCGGACGCAAGCTGCAGGAAATACTGAATTACTGGCTTCGGGAGATAGAAGCCACAGGAAAACCTGCGGCACAGCCGCTTTAGGCTTTCTTATTCCGGAATACAATCGCTTATATAAGCAGATTGTAAAAGAGCGGATGCCTGCAGGCATCCGTTTTTTACCGTATACACCTTCCTGCAGTCAGCGTGCAGACAGCACATCATAGCATTTTTTTCCTTTCCTGATAACGCCTGCGTATAAACGAAATCCGCATACTTTTACAGGATTGATTCGCAAATCCGAATTCTTTTCATAAACTGCAGGAAAACATGCTACAATAAGATACTAGAGGAGTGATGTCATGCAGCAGGTTATCATCGTTCTGGCGGATACCACAGAACAAGCAGAGAAAAACGAGGAATTTATTGAGCTGGTACAGGCAGCCGATATGGAAATAAAGGAAACCTTTACACAGAATCTGAAAAGCATTACGCTGAGAACCTATATCGGTACCGGTAAATGTGAGGAAATTCATGCATACCTGCAGGAGCAGGAAATACAACGCGTTGTGTTTAACCACGATCTGAGTCCCTTGCAAATCCGCAATCTGGAGGAAATCCTACAGACGCCGGTCATGGACCGTACAGAGCTCATTCTCGCCATTTTTGAAAGCCGGGCAGTCACACGTACCGCAAGACTGCAAATTGAGTGCGCACAGCTGAAGAAGCTGCTTCCCCGTCTGATCGGTGCCAATACACAGCTGGGAAGACAAAGCGGCAGCGGAAAAAACAAGGGTGCCGGAGAAAAGCAGCTGGAGCTGGATCGAAGAAGAATCAATGCACGGATTCAGGAGCTGCAAAGAGAGCTGAAGAAAATAGAGGCACAGCGCTTCAATCAGCGGCGGGCAAGACAGAAATCCATGCTGCCGCTCGTATCGCTGGTCGGCTATACAAATGCCGGAAAAAGTACCATCATGAATATGCTGCTGGAGCACAGCAGTCCCTATGAGGAGGATAAAAAGGTGCTGGAAAAGGATATGCTGTTTGCCACTCTGGACACCAGTATCCGCCATATCGATCTGCCGGATGGAAAATCCTTTCTGTTATCCGACACCGTCGGCTTTGTTTCCGATCTCCCTCATGATCTGGTGGAAGCCTTCCATTCCACACTGGAGGAGGTGCAGTATGCTTCCCTTCTGGTTCAGGTCGTAGATGTATCCAGTGAGGAATATGCAAGACAGATGGAGATCACACAGGAAACGCTGCAGCAGATCAAGGCTGCTGACATCCCGATGATTACCGTCTATAATAAGTGCGATCAAAGCGGATATCAATATCCGCAGGTGCATGCGCATGATCTGTATATGAGTGCCAAAGAAAAAGCCGGTCTGCAGGAATTACTGGACTTGATCCACAGTCACCTGTATCCGGATGAAAAGCATGTGGAGCTGCATATTCCCTACCAGCAGACCGGTATCTATTCCCTGCTGATGAAGCATGCACATGTCATCAGCCGCAGAGATGAGGAAGATGGTATTCATCTGGATGCAGTGCTATCGGATACGCTGTATCAAAAATACCGCAACTATGTCATCTGCCTGAAAGAAGAAGGATGACAACGCTGTATCCAGCATGAATTGCTTTTATGCCCATCGGTTTACAGGATGAGAAAACTGGAGAATCAAAAAAACACGCAGCCTTTCTGATGCGCAATCTTACAGTATGAAGGCTGACAGCTGATCCAGGACAAAAGCGGATAATCGGTTTACACCGGCTATCCGCTCTTTTTATATGCTATAAATTCATTATCTCTTTTCAATTCCTGTACTAGAAGTCCACCTCTGTATCATAATAGCAGCACTTCAGAAGCTTGACCATTTCCTCCTGACTTGGCTGCCGCGGGTTGCTGCCCGTGCAGGCATCCAGAATGGCATTTGCCGCAATATCCTCAACGCGTGCCAGGAATACGTCTTCACTGACAAAGCCCTCTTCAGCAGGTAATCCATCTTTTCCATAATGTGCGATACAGTGCGGGATATGCAGCGCATCACTCATTTCACGCAGGTAGGCAATCAACAGATCCACCTTTTCCTCATCACTGGAGCCGCCCAGATGCATATAGTCCGCAATCACACCATAGCGCTTTCTGGCTGTTTCATCCTTTGCATTGAATTTGATGACCTTTGGCAGATACATTGCATTTGCCGCACCGTGAATGATGTGTGCGCCCTGATCTGCGAACACTGCCCCTGTTTTATGTGCCATGGAATGAACGATTCCCAGAAGTGCGTTGGAGAAAGCCTGTCCAGCCAGACACTGTGCATCATGCATCGCCGCACGGGAATCCATATCCCCGTTATAGGATTTTACCAGATGCTCCTTGATCATTTCAATCGCATGAATTGCCAGCGGATCGGTAAAGTTGCTGTTGGCTGTGGAAACATAGGCCTCCACGGCATGTGTCATGGCATCCATACCCGTATGTGCGACCAGCTTGATCGGCATCGTCGTTACCAGATCCGGATCGACGATTGCTACATCCGGTGTAATCTCAAAATCCGCAATCGGATATTTAATACCCTTTTGATAATCTGTGATGATGGAGAATGCGGTAACCTCTGTTGCCGTACCGGATGTAGATGAAATTGCACAGAACTGTGCTTTTCTGCGAAGCTTCGGTATACCGAACACCTTGCACATATCCTCAAATGTAATTTCCGGATACTCGTATTTGATCCACATCGCTTTTGCCGCATCGATCGGTGATCCTCCACCCATCGCAACGATCCAGTCCGGTTCAAATGCAAGCATTTCATCCGCTCCGCGCATAACGGTTTCCACTGACGGATCGGATTCGATGCCTTCAAATAAGCGAACCTCCATACCGGCTTCCTTCAAATACGCAACGGCACGATCAAGAAAACCTCCGCGGCGCATGGAACCTCCGCCGACACAAACGATTGCCTTCTTACCTTCCAGTGTCTTCAAAGCCTCCAAAGCACCTTTTCCATGATACATATCTCTTGGCAATGTAAATCTCTGCATGTCTGTTTTCCTCCTTATAGGGCTTACAAAACCCTTTCTATAGTTACATTCTACGCCTAAACCTATCGAAAAACAACCACTTTGTGTATATTTTCACAAGAAATTCATTCTTTCATAAACAGGAGCCGGATCAGAGCGAATATAAAAAAGAGACACCCGCATCGATGCAATGATCGGGTAGCTCTTTCTGACCTTCCAAATAGATTAGGTTATACATAATCCCATCCTTATTCGTGGTATCCTTTGACACATCAACATTATCCCTGCGGCTGACATATGCTGTCTGTTGGATAGGAAAAAAACAGTCACTGTAATGTAAATCGTCTTTCAAAGAAAAGCAGTATCACCTTTTCAGCTTCCCGTAGGTATCGGAAAGCACCGCAATCAGATCACCCGGCTGTATGCTGTAGGCATCCATTCTCTGTATGAGCTCATCTGCCGCGCAGGCATGGACATATACAGCGGCTGCAGCTGCCTGCAGCGCCTCTTTTCCCTGTGCATACAGTCCTGTCAGAATACCGCACAGCACATCCCCGCTGCCCCCCTTGGCAAGTGCATGATTGCCGGCCGTATTCATATACATATCGTCTTTCCTGCAGATGATCGTATGCTGATCCTTTAATACGAGCACGGTATTCTCATACCGCTTCACAAATTCCATGGCACACTTCAGAGGGTCCTTCAGCACTTCCTTCACACTGCAGCCACACAGATAGCTCATTTCCTTCGGGTGCGGTGTCAGGATCGTAACCGCTGGACGATGCAGCAGCTCGATCAGCTTCCCTGCCTCATACAGGGCATCCCCATCCAGCAGACAGGGACGATCACTTTCCAGCACAGCACGAACCATCGCCTGTGTCACCTCACCCCGTCCCATACCGTTTCCAATGGTGATCATATCATATGCATCCAGATTGCGCTTCAACAAATCAACGGAAATCATAGAAAAGCTTCCATTCATTGACGGAGCCGGCAGCAGCATGCTCTCCTCCAGCTTCATGGAAATAATCTCAGAGATGCAATCCGGCAGAAACAGCGTCAGCGTCCCTGTCCCACTCTGCAGCGCAGCCTTCGCCGCAAGCGTTATTGCCCCGTGCATATAGGAGCTGCCTCCAACCATCATCACCCTGCCAAAGCTTCCCTTGTGGGAATGTGCATCCCGCTTTGGAAGAAATGCCCGCACAGTATCCTCATCCAGCAAATGAATGCTGTGTTCGATATTGGCTTTCACAGCTTTGGGAAGCGTTATATTTTTAACGATGATATCCTTGCAATAGCTGCTGCCCGGATACAGCAGCTGTCCCCTTTTCAGACATTCAAAGGTGATGGTTACATCACTTTGTACGGCACAGTTCATAATGCTGCCGGTATCCCCGTTAACTCCACTGGCAATATCGATACTGATGACATGCTTATTCAACAGATTCAGATACAGAATCAAAACATCATAGAAGCCTTCAATATTGCGTGACAGTCCCGTTCCAAACAACGCATCGACAACTACCTGTGCCTCATCCAGTGCCGGCTTGATCATCTCCATGTCCTGCGTCCTCATGATTTCTATACCATAGCTTTCCGCAATTCTGGCATACACAGCCTCATCATGACTCATACGGTCATAAGGAACACTGCAGTGGATACGGACATGTGAATAGCCCTCCTCCACCATGAGACGTGCAAGGGCAAAGCCATCCCCGCCATTATTTCCCGGACCGCACAGGATCATGATTCGGCTGTCCTTTGCGACATGCTCGCGGATATAGTCCATAACCGCCATCGCTGCATGCTCCATCAATATGATACCGGGAATGCCGTATTCATGAATCGCCTCCGCATCCATTTTCCGCATATCCTCTGTATTTACGATTTCCATAAGCTCCCTCCTCACGCTTTCGTTACCTATATTATAATAGCAATCAAAAAAAATTGCATGGAAATTATAAAAGGAAGTGTAAATATAAAGGAATGTTTCATTTGTGAATTTTTTATCTTTTTTCGCTTTGAAACAGTTGTGATGCGGAGAATGTTGCGTTATAATAGTAAACGACTTATAAAGAACCTGTGAGGGATACTATGAAAAAAACAGTTGTATTGGGAGTCAGCGGAGGTATTGCGGCCTTCAAGGCGGCACAGCTGACCAGCAATCTGATCAAGAAAGGGTATGATGTGGAAGTCATTATGACACAGAATGCCACGGAATTCATCACCCCCTTGACCTTTGAATCACTAACAAAGCACAATGTGATGGTTTCCACCTTTGAAAAGGTGGCGGATCGCAGTGTTAAACATATTTCCATTGCACATCGTGCGGATATCTTTGTCCTTGTACCGGCAACCGCAAATGTTATTGCCAAAATTGTTCACGGCCTTGCGGACGACATGCTCACAACGACCTTTCTGGCAGCTGACTGCCCTAAGGTGATCTGCCCTGCAATGAATACCGGCATGTATGAAAATCCAGTCACACAAAAAAATCTGGAAGCCGCAAAAGCACTCGGCTATGAGCTGGTGGAACCGGAGGTTGGATATCTTGCCTGCGGAGATACCGGAAAAGGAAAGCTTGCGGATATCACACATATCGAGGAATGCATTTGCCGTATTTTGGAAACCACCGGACTTCTCAGGGGAAAGCGTGTACTGGTCACAGCGGGACCAACCCGTGAGGCCCTGGATCCGGTACGCTTTATTTCCAACCATTCCTCCGGGAAGATGGGCTATGAGATTGCCAGAGCAGCCCGTGACATGGGGGCGTATGTAACATTGATCAGCGGTCCTGTCCAGCTGAACGTCCCGCATGGAGTTCGCGTCGTGCAGGTTGTCAGTGCACAGGATATGTTTGAAGCGGTACAGCAGGAATATGCAGACTGCGATATCATTATCAAGGCTGCCGCTGTCGGTGATTACCGCGCACAGAAAACAGAAGAAAACAAAATAAAAAAACAGGGAGAATTTCTGGAAATCACCTTTGTGAAAAACCCGGACATTCTGGCATGGCTGGGTGAGCACAGAGTATCAAATCAGATTATTTGCGGCTTTGCAATGGAAACCGAGCATTTGCTGGAGCATGCTGCTGAAAAGCTGAATAGAAAAAACTGCGATATGATCGTAGCCAATAACCTGCATGAACAGGGAGCCGGTTTTCAGGGGGATACCAATGTGGTTACTCTGCTTCAGAAAAATCATACAGAAACACTGGATCTGATGAGCAAATATGAGGTAGGCGTTGAGATACTTACACGTCTGGCTGCTCTCAGCAAGGAAAGAGGAGAAGCCTGATGTTAGTAGTCATTGATATAGGAAACACGAATATTACAATCGGAATCTATCACGGGGATAAGCTGATCGGCAATTATCGCCTGACAACCAAAATGAAACGCACAAGCGATGAATACGGGTTTATGGTCATGAACTTTCTAAATGCCTCCAAGGTACAGCCTGCGGATATAAAAGATGTCATCGTATCCAGTGTCGTACCGAAAATCATGCATTCCTTCCTGAATGGAATCCGCAAATATATGCATAAGGAGCCGATTTTGGTAGGTCCCGGAATCAAAACCGGTATCTCTGTAAAGGCTGAAAATCCAAAGGCCGTCGGTGCCGACCGTATCGTGGATGCAGCCGGAGCCTATTATGAATATGGAGGTCCGTGTCTGGTTGTCGATTATGGCACAGCCACCACCTTCGATTATGTGGATGCGAATGGAAATTTCGAATACGGTGTCATCACTCTGGGAATTGAAACCGGAGCACAGGCAATGTGGACACAGGCGGCCAAGCTTCCGGAAATTGAAATCAAAAAACCCGCAAGCATTCTGGCGAAGACAACAACAACAAGCATGCAGGCCGGACTGGTTTACGGCTATATCGGACAAAGTGAATACATTATCAAGGAATTCAAAAAGGCACTGGGCGTTGACATGAAGGTCATCGCTACCGGCGGCCTTGGGAAAATTATATATAAGAATACGGATGAAATTGATATCTATGATCGTAATCTGACCTTCAAGGGTCTGAAATACATTTACGAAAAGTATACTACAGAGAAAAAGAAATAGGTTAATGCAGTAAAAAAGTTTATTCCCTGATTGCGGGTAATTCAAAACATCGAGAATGTGAAATGATTGTTTTAATCCATAGAATTTGAATTCTCCCTTTTGTAAACAACCTAAAACAGGATAGAACCATAAAAAATACGTCTGCTCTTCAAGAAGAGGCTATGACTATCGTGCAGCTTACAACGCCACAAAGTCATACGACGTATTTTTTTATTTGGAAAACCTCCGTATTTACATCCATGTGATGTGTGTTACAGCCTTCCTTTATTTCAAAAGCTTCTTCATATAAATCACATCCTCCATCGGATTGTCATAGTACGGCTCCGTTTCCTGAAAGCCGAGGCCTTTATACAGCCGGATGGCACTTTGTAAGGGCTCGATCGTATCCAGTACCATGCACGAATAGCCATCATCCTTCGCAAGCAAAAGAAGCGTTTCCACCAGCTTCTGTCCGATTCCCTGGCCCTGATAGGACGGTTTTACATACAGCCGTTTCATTTCACAGCATTCCTTTCTCAGGCGATGATACGCTACACAGCCGGAAACACAACCGTCATCCGCAACAGCAGCCAGCAGTCTTCCTTCTGTTCCACTGTATTTGCGTAATAAATCACGCAGTTCTTCCTCCAGCTTTTGAAAGCTTAGATCCCTTCCCAGCATCTGCGTGTATTCCCGAATCAGCTGTTCGACTTCCATCAGACAGGTTGTTCCATCAATCATATTCATAAATTCATCTCCCTGCTAATAACCATATTCTATATTCTGAAAGCATTGTTTCATAACAGTATTGTACTATCTGCATTCCGCATTTTCTACCCTTTCTCAATCTTTTTAGGTTTGTATGCTGTGTCTGCATCTGTGTGGTATAATACAAATAAAGACGAGGAGTTGATTACATGAAACGATTGCCGATAGGCGTGGAAGATTTTAAAAAAATGATCGATAAAAACTTTTATTACATAGATAAAACAGATTTTATTAATGATGTCTTACATGAAGAAGTCGTTTTATATACAAGACCACGCCGGTTTGGTAAGACACTGAATATGAGCACGCTGTACTACTTCTTTTCCATTAAGCAAAAAGAAAACGCTTATCTCTTTAACGGCTTAAATATTATGAAACGGCGTGATGCTGTTGAGCATCTAAACAAATATCCTGTCATCATGATTTCTTTAAAGGAAATGAAGCAAACCACCTTTGAAAAGCAATTGGAAATGTATAGTGTTTTCATACGTGATATCATCCGCAGAAATCAGGAGTTACTGGAAAGTGAACAGATCAATGCGATTGACAAGGAACTGCTGACTGCATATTACATGGGAACAAAGAATGAAGTCAGCCTGCAGACAGCGCTGAAATTCCTTTGCGAGTGTCTTCAGCAGCATTATCATCAAAACGTTATCCTGTTGATTGACGAATACGATGTACCCTTGCAAAGTGCCTATCTGCATGGCTATTATGATCAAATGGTGGAATTTTTAAGAAATGTTTTCAGTGCTGCATTAAAAACAAACGATGCCTTGGAAAAAGGGGTATTAACAGGCTGTCTGAGGATTGCAAAAGAATCAATTTTTACAGGTCTAAACAACTTCAAGGTTAATTCTATTTTCGATGGCGATGAAAACCAGCAATTTGGATTCATGCAGAATGAAATTGATATATTACTTGAGAAATATGATGCTCTGGAGTACAGGTATAACATAAAGGAATGGTACGATGGTTATCAGTTTGGTGGCTGTGATGTGTATAATCCATGGAGTGTCCTGATGTATATGGACCGTTTGACGAACTCCAATAACAAATCACCTGAATCCTTCTGGGCAAATACGAGTGGTAATGATGTGATATATCGTTTCATACAGCAGGGGAATGCGGAAATGAAACAGGATTTTGACATCTTGTCCAGCGGCGGCATGATTGAAAAAACAATCAAACCGGAGCTGACGTATCGGGAACTGGATGATACAGACAATCTATACAGCTTTCTGTTGTTTACCGGCTATCTGAAGGCTATAAGCAAAACGGACACAAACACCTATCAGCTTATGATTCCCAATAAAGAAATACAGTACATCTACACAACCATTTTTGAAGAATGGTTTAAGCAGCAGATCAAGAGCTATCAGGCATCGTTTCTGGAAGCACTTTTGCAGGAGCATGTGGAAGAAGCAAATGAAATTCTGAATACCGTATTATTTCAATCCATGAGCTATTTTGACTATGACGAGAAGTATTATCATGGATTTCTAAACGGCATGCTGCAGGGGAAGGGCAGCTATCGCATTGTTTCCAACCAGGAATCCGGTTTTGGAAGATGCGACCTTGCAGTTCTACCGGCGTATAACAAGAACAGAGGACTGCTGCTTGAATTAAAGGTGGCAAAGCGTGAAGAGGATGTGGAAAAGAGTGCAGAGGTGGCAATACAACAGATCAAAGAAAAGCAGTATATCGAGGGTCTGCACAGAAAGGGCTATACCGACATTCTCGGATACGGCATCGCCTTCTATAAGAAAACCTGTACGATCAAAAGGGTTAAATAAAAACTACTATCTGCTTATTGCAGGAAAACTACACAAACATGTTTAAATTCTCACATTATAAAAAGCTTCTGGTAGAATCCCCATATACCAGAAGCTTTTTTTACCTATACTGAATGTCTGAAAAGGACTGCTGTGTACTGGCGGCACAAAGCGCAGCATAACAGGCTGAATAATCGCATGTATCTCTTCAGCTTCCAGTAACAGCCACTGAAATGCGATACCGGATATCAAAGCCTGCTGATTTCAACCAGAATCCTCTGCCCGAGAAACTGTTCATATGCCTGTATCCAGATATGCAGACTCTTGGTGTCTATGTCTGTGAACAGTGTGATATGCAGCTCATTCACCGTTTTACGCTTCTTTGACCTCCAGATACCGCAAATCCTTCCACACTGAATCACAACACCGGGATTTTGCACTGTTTTCCATACCATGTGCTGTAATTTACAATCCTCCAGAAGCAAAGAGCGGTCCCAAAGGTCGAGAAAAGGATCATGTGGAGAAAGCAGTCGTACAGCTTCATCTGTCTGTTGCTTTTCATAGGTATCCTTGTTCCAGATCGAATACTCTCTTTCCTGATACCTCACAGAAACACGTTCATGCTCAGAAAGTGCCCATAGACGCCTTGCCTGCGGCAGCTCCATCCCTGTCCATTTCGCAAAGCCCTTTACATCGCCGGGGCCGTATGCATGGAGAAACCGGCAAACCAGTGCGCAGCACGCAGCATCACTGATACCGCCCGTTTTCGAAGCTGCGTTAGGAAAGGCTGCAAATGTAGGTGAGCCCTTCTGTCTGGGTCCAAAGGCGATTCCCCTTTGAAAGGAAGCCGGCCGCAGCAAAAAGGAAACAATCGCCTCTCCATACAGCTGCCCTTTCGCAAATGGAGAAGCAGACAGCCACAGAGAGTGCAGGGAGGCGGGAATGCGTTGAAGCATGGCAGCAGCCAGCACCTGATCCAGTCGCTGCTTGGACACAACCGGCTCCTTCTCCAGTACCTGCAGGCATTGCATCAGCTCCTGCAACAGCACCGAAAAAGGAACACCGATTTCTTTCTGACAACAGCGCAGCCCGTTTGTATAGATCCAGGACTCCCCTTCCTCTGCACAAAGTGCATCCAGATACACCGCTGCATCATGAAGCGGAAAAATCCACGGTGCACCACGCAGACTCCATGCCTGCATAATCCCCCTGCCCTCATCCAGTTCCTGCTGCAGCTGCCATGCACTGCATGAGCGCAGCCGGTTAAACGCCGCACACAGCCACGTACCGGGGGGACTGTTCTGAAACCCGCATACCCCCGCCGCTTCTGGTAAAGAATCTGCCGGAGTAACCAGATGATGTGCCTGAAAAAGATGGCTTCGTACCTCTTCCCTTGTGATGGTTCGCATAAGCAGCCTCCCTTCTAAAGAGAAAAAGCGATTATTTACAACCGCTTCTCAAAATTCCCACTGATGCTCATACCCTCGTTGAAGATGACAAAAGCCCTGGGATCAATCTTATAAATGATTTTCTTCAGCTGTGTTACCTCATATTTGGAGATGACCGTGACAAGAATATGCGTATCTGTCTTCGTATACGCTCCTGCCCCCTTCCAGTAGGTGACCCCCCTGCCCATTTCCTTCATAATACTTTCCTGTACTTCCTCCTCTTTGGTGAAAATCATCGCTGTCATATTGATATTCTGATAGTGCGTCTTATCGACAACAAGATACATACAGGCTGTATAGATAATGGAATAGATCGCCGTGGTTACATTAAACAGAATCGCACAGACACCGAATACCAGAACATTGATGATATTGGAAAGACGTCCAACGCTGAAATCTGAAAACTTCTTTGTGAAGTATACCCCCAGAATATCCAGTCCGCCACCGCTTCCGCCACTTCGAAGAGCCAAACCAATACCGAAGCCGCAAATCAAACCGCCAATCAGACAGGCCGCAAGCACATCGTCAAGAATCGGTGTGGAGGGTATCATAACGATCGTAAAGGCAACCGTCTGTGTCAGGACACAAAGCAGCGTCTTCACAAAAAACTTTCTGGAAATGCTGCGATATGCCAAGATAAATAAAGGCACATTCATTAAAAAGTTGATAATACCGGCGATATCCAGCTGACCGAAGTCCATATGGGCATACTGCGCCAGCACTGTACGGATAATCTGTGCCATACCAATCACCCCGCCACTGTACAAATCCAGCGGTACAATGAACAGGTTCAGGCCAACGGCAAACAGAAAACCGCCGATCACAACATACACATAGTCATACATAATTTTTTGCAATTTCATACTATCACCATCCCCTGCAATCGTAAGAATTATATCATAAAAGCCGGTAAGCGCAATCCCTACCGGCCGTTTTTCTATTTAACAATTTTTTCACAATCACCGTCAATACTGCCGATGCGGCAGGTACTGTCATATACCAGCTTGCCATCGCAGGTAATGTGATCAACACGGCAATGGCTGGACAGATGAATTTCGGTCGCACTGATGGAATGACAGGACATATTGCAGGCAGTCAGCTGACTGCACTCAATATTGCGCGCCGTATTTCTCTTTTCCGGCCGAAAGCCGAACAGACCATGGAAAATATGCTGACCATGACCATAGTTGATCCGGATATCATCACCGAACAGATCATTCAGGGAAGCACAGCCTTCAATACGGACCTTGTCAGCATTCACCTCTCCCTTATTGTTCAGGACACCCTCTACATAAATCTCATCGGCATACACCCGGATACCATCGCTCTTCACAACACCCTCGATATCCAGACGTCTTACACGAATATCCTTTTTACAGGTCATAACCCCCTGCACATCCATGGTGCCACCCTTTAAATCCCCGCTACACTTGCAGGTACCCTCGATGCTTAAAACCTCAAACTCCAAATCGCCGTTAATCGAGCCGACACCTTCAATATCAATACGGCCGTATTTACCGCCGGAAATCGATCCGATTCCCTCAATCGTTGTATTCATGTGATCTGTATTCATACCAGCGAACCCTCCTTGTACATAATAAACGCAGTCCGATTGCAATGCAGATAATCGCCATCCAGACAGGATATGTCAGCTTTACATCAATCCACGCATTGGCATCTGCCAGAAAGTAGCAGCCTGCCAGCACTGTAAATATATTATAGAAATGCAGGCCGTGATCCAGCATGCTGTAGAGTGCAGGCAGAATCAGCAGCATGGTCCACCAGCCGGGAAAGAATATGGTGAAGTCCCACCAGTCCAGCTGCGTTCCCAGATAGCCGATCCCGATGGCGACAAACACCAGTCCCCAGAGAATCCGTTTTACGCGATATGTCATCATGATCTCATCTCCTCTTCATCAAATGTAAACTGAAAGGTTTCCTTGTATTTCAGCTTAATCGCATTGCTTAATTCATTCAAGTGGATGGAACGTATTGCAACAAGGCCGTCATCCAGATAAACCTCACTGCCTTCCTTTTTCAACAGAACATACAGGTGTCCCTGCGCCTGCAATAGCTCCAAGACATAATCCGCACTGTGCAGTTCACTCATCCTTTTACTTAATAATGAAACGGCATGCGTACGTTCCTCCTCTGTAATTGCACTATCAACCATCGCCTGGGACAGGGCAATCATAACAAGCACCTCCAGAAATACGAAGCTGTCCTTGCTCATGGCATCCATGAAATCCGCTGCCACATCAATATCCAGCTCATCGAAATGCTCCAGATCCTCCTCACAGAACAGACGGTTACTGACCTCCGGTGTCAGAATCCGGGCAAGCTCCTCTAAAGAATAGCTGTCCTTCAGCTGCTGTATGGCATGAATGCGCTTGAGTATCTTCTCCTGGGGGAAATAGGTTTCCTGCCCTGTCGGACTGGAGCGCTTGACAAACCATTCCTCGGGAATCAGACCCTCCCGTTTCCACCGATACAGCTGGCCATACGAGATGCCGGTCGTCTTCAGTAGATCCTTCTTGGATATTTCCATTGTATCACCTCTAACGTAACATTGTTTTATTACACCTATATATTAACAAAACATTGTTACATTGTAAAGAAGAAATTTTAATTTCTATAGAAAACGGTTACACATTCAATAAGAACAATACTTTTATGAATTCTGTCTGAAAAAAGATGCAAATCTATTGACCGGCGGTCATTATAGGTATAAACTATAAAAATGTATAACTAAAGGAAGTGTTTTTTGTGGAAGAATCCGTAAGTAAACGATCACGCATTCAGGATGCTGCTGTCGCACTGTTTCATGAGCAGGGTGTGGAGGCAACCTCTGTCAATGAGATTGTCAGGCGTGCAAATGTCGCAAAAGGGACGTTCTATGTATATTATAAGGATAAGAAGGAATTGATTTCTCAAATTCTTACCAAGCAGCACGGCTGTCTGATGAACGATATCCTCAATCACTCCTATGAGGCTGCACTTGCTAACAGCACCTGCTGGAAGCGCACCTTTATCGACGAGCTGATCACCTATTATATTCAGCATCCGAAGCTGCTTCGTACGATTCAGAAAAACATTGCTTCTATATTGGATACAAAGGAACATCGGGATATGGTGTTTACCCATATCGAACGCATGCCGGATTTTCTGAAGCTGCTGAGACGGGAACAGGAAACAGAAAAGAAAGCACTCAATCGTTTTCTGATGATGATGGAAATCATCGGATTTGTCTGTTACAACGCTATTTTCTTCGAGCAGCCGGATTCCATAGAGGAGATTCTGCCTGAACTGCGGGAAACGATGTTCAAAATGCTTGAGAGAAAGGAGTAGCCTATGACATATAAACTGGGAATAGATGTAGGTTCCACAACCCTGAAGGCAGTGGTTCTCAACGATCAGGATGAGATTGTGTACAAGAGCTATGAGCGCCACAAATCCAAGGTACGGGAAATGAGTGTTTCCAAGCTGAAGGAATTGCATGAGCTGTTACAGGGACAGAGAATCGCACTTGCCATTACCGGCAGTGCGGGCCTGGGAATCGCAGATGATGCAGGTTTTCCTTTCGTACAGGAGGTATTCGCAACAGCCCAGGCTGTGCGTAAATATTATCCGGCAAGTGATGTTGTTATTGAGCTTGGCGGAGAGGATGCCAAAATCATCTTTTTACAGGGAACGCTGGAGGAGCGTATGAACTCCACCTGTGCCGGTGGTACCGGAGCGTTTATCGATCAGATGGCAACCCTGCTGGATGTCGATCTGGAAACGATGGATCAGCTGTCCCTGCAGCATACCACGCTGTATCCGATTGCATCACGCTGCGGTGTATTCGCAAAAAGCGATGTGCAGCCGCTGATCAATCAGGGCTGTGAAAAATCAAACCTTGCGGCAAGTATCTTTCAGGCGGTCGTCGATCAGAGTATCGCCGGACTGGCACAGGGAAGAAATATCGAAGGAAACGTATTGTTTCTGGGAGGTCCCCTGCATTTTCTAAAGGGGTTGCAGGAGCGCTTTAAGGAAACACTGAAGCTCCGTGATCAGGAAGCGAATTTCCCGGAGCTCGCCCCTTATTTTGTAGCACTGGGAAGTGCCGTCTATGCGGCAAATGAGGCTGTGGATTTCTCCTATGAGGAGCTGCTTGAAAAAATGGAGGCTATGGCTGCCAAAAAGATACAGACGCAAGGTCTTCCCCCACTCTTTGAAAGTGATGAGGATTATGAGGAATTCAAAAAGCGCCATACCAGTGCCAGTGTGGAGCGCAGTGATATCCACACCTACAGGGGCAATGCCTATCTGGGCATCGATGCCGGCAGTACCACAACCAAGCTGGTGCTGATCGATGAACAATGCCGCATTTTATATGAAAGCTATGCCGGGAATATGGGAAATCCCGTGGATGTTGTACAGAAGGAGCTCGCAAAGCTCTATGCCCTGATGGAGGACCGCATTCACATCATACACAGTGCGGTAACGGGCTATGGGGAGGAGCTGATGAAGCATGCCTTCCATCTGGATATCGGTGTTGTGGAGACGATTGCCCATTACCATGCGGCCCACTACTTCAACCCGCAGGTAGACTTCATCATCGATATCGGCGGTCAGGATATGAAATGCTTCCGGATTCGTGATCATACGATTGATGATATCCTATTGAACGAAGCCTGCTCCAGCGGCTGCGGAAGCTTCATTGAAACCTTCGCAAAAAGCATGGGCTATGATATTGAGGAATTCGCCCGCATGGGGTTATCCGGAAAGCATCCGGTGGACCTTGGAACACGCTGTACGGTCTTTATGAATTCCAGTGTCAAGCAGGCACAGAAAAACGGAGCCAGCATGGAGGATATCTCTGCCGGCTTATGTATGAGTGTCGTAAAAAATGCATTGTATAAGGTCATACGTGCCAAAAGTCCGGATGATATCGGAAAGCAGATCGTCGTACAGGGAGGAACCTTCCTGAATGATACGGTGCTGCGAAGCTTTGAGCTGGAGCTTGGAAGAAACGTCATTCGTCCAAGTATTTCCCATCTGATGGGGGCATATGGAGCCGCATTGATTGCGAAGGAGAAAAAAGCCACTGCATCCTCTCTACTGAAAAAGGAAGATATTGACAGCTTTACGCACAGCTCAAAGGCCTTTCATTGTGCTCTTTGCACCAATCACTGCAATCTGACCGTAAACACCTTTGCGGACGGGGCAAAGCATATCGCCGGCAACAAGTGTGAGCGTCCGGTGACCGGAAAGGTCAATAAGGAAAAGCTGCCGAATCTGTATGATTATAAATATGATGAGCTGCTGAAGCTGAAGGGGGTACCCGGCATCCGGGGAAAAATCGGGATTCCGCTTGTTTTGAATCTGTATGACAACCTTCCCTTCTGGCATTCCTTCTTTACCAATCTTGGCTATGAGGTCATCTTGAGCGATCGTTCCAGCAAGGCACTGTATTCCCTTGGACAGCATACGATTCCAAGCGATACGATCTGTTATCCTGCCAAGCTGGTGCACGGTCATATTCAGTCGCTCATCGATAAGGGCCTGCAGACGATTTTCTATCCATGCATGACCTACAACGTCAATGAGGACATGGGAGACAATCATTTCAACTGCCCGGTCGTTGCCTATTATCCGGAGGTTGTGGAAGGAAATATGAATCTGGAACATGTAAAGTTTCTGTATCCCTACGTATATCTTGAGGATAAGCGTATCTTCGATCAAAAAATGTTTGAATATTTCAAAGCCCGGCAGATGGATATTCCGTTCAAGGATGTTCAGGCTGCCAGCAATCACGCCTATTTCGCCTATCAGCAGTTTAAGGACCGCGTGCAGGAGGAAGGACGCAATGCCATAGCGTTCGCTCGACGCAATCACCGTGATGTCATAGTGCTTGCCGGACGTCCATACCATGTCGATCCGCAGATCAATCATGGAATTCACAGACTGCTGAACAATTTGGGATTCGTCGTAATCAGTGAGGACAGTATCGCTAAACAGGCCGTGCTGCCAAGTGTTCACGTTTTAAATCAGTGGACCTTTCACTCCCGTATGTACAATGCCGCACAGTATGTGGCACAGCAGGAGCATATGGAGCTGATTCAGCTGGTAAGCTTCGGATGCGGAATCGATGCGATTACCGCAGATGAGGTTAAGGATATTCTTCGAAGCAATGGAAAGCTGTATACACAGATTAAAATCGATGAAGTTGACAACCTCGGTGCGGTGAAGATTCGCTGCCGCTCACTGCAGGCTGCCATGGAAGAAAGGGAGGGATGAGTATGTCACATGTAGAATTCACGAAGGAAATGAAAAAAACACATACGATCCTTGTACCGATGATGCTGCCGATTCATTTTCAGTTCCTGCGCAATATTTTGTGCAAGGAAGGTTATCGTGTGGAAATCCTGAAAACAGAGGGACAGCAGATCATTGATGAAGGCTTAAAGAATGTGCACAATGATACCTGCTACCCCGCCCTGCTTGTAATCGGTCAGATGATCGATGCATTGAAAAGCGGAAAATACGATACCGCACACATTGCGCTGGCAATCACCCAGACAGGAGGCGGATGCCGGGCTTCCAACTACATCCATCTTCTGCGCAAGGCACTGGTTCAGGCCGGATTTGAGCATGTTCCGGTTATTTCTGTCAATTTTTCCCAGCTGGAAAAGAACAGCGGCTTCAAGCTGACTCCTAAGATGCTGCTGAGATTATTATATGCATTTTTATACGGAGATATGCTGATGTGGATCAAAAATCAGTGCAAGCCGTATGAATTGGAAAAGGGCAGTACAGATGCACTGGTAACCACATGGATCGATACGATCACCGCGCAGTTTGATTCCCTGTCCTATATGCGAATGAAGCATAATTATCAGGAAATGCTGCATGATTTTGCGGCTCTGCCGAGAAGCCAGAAGCCGAAAATTCAGGTGGGAATCGTCGGTGAGATTTATATGAAGTATGCCCCTTTGGGCAATAACGAGCTGGAGGACTTCCTGATTCGTGAGGGCTGTGAGCCCGTTGTCAGCGGTGTTCTTGACTTTGGTCTTTACTGCCTTGAAAACTCGCTGATCGATCACGCGTACTACGGGCGTAATAAAAAGAGCTACCGCTTCATTCAGATGGCGGATAAGCTGATTCAGAATATGCAGAAAAAAGCCATTACGGCAATACAGAAGCAGGGAACCTTCCGTGCACCGGATACCTTTCAGGAGGTTATCGAAAACAGCGAAGGAATCATCAACCGCGGGACCAAGATGGGAGAGGGATGGCTGCTCACCAGTGAAATGGTCACTCTGATCAAAAACGGTGTGCATAATATCGTCTGCTGTCAGCCGTTTGGCTGTCTTCCCAACCATATCGTTGCCAAGGGTATGACCAGAAAAATCAAGGATAAATATCCGATGGCAAATATTGTTGCAGTGGATTATGATCCAAGCGCAACAAAGGTCAATCAGGAAAACCGATTGAAGCTGATGCTGAGCAATGCACGGTTAAGCGAACGCTTTGCGAAGGAGGATGAGGAGGCCCTTGCAAGTGAGCGACAGCGCAAGCTTGCCAGCTCCCGTTCATAAGCAAAAACAGTCCTGTATCTGAATTACTCAAATACAGGATTTTTTTTACATCGAATGCTCTGCAGTTTTGTAAAGGTGCTCCTTTCGTTTTTGAAGCTAATACAGCATGTAAGCCACTGTTCACCGGTTGTATACTTATCTATATGCCATAGATGATGGGTATTCTCGACCTTGTGAATATCGATACAGCTCCTACATTTATAATCGAAAGTAAAAATAACATGCTCTTTTTACCGGGAATGCTCCTCTTTTGATAATATAATCGACACGATTCCACATAGGATTCCTCCGATTGGAAATACAATCCAGCTAACATTCCAAATATTCCAGATAAAGCTGATAAGCAGCTGCACAAACCATCATGATACAGCCGCACCACTTACCAATCAGCTCATCGTCTTTTTCTGCCATCTGCGCATAAGCAGTTGTTCGCTCATAGGTTTCTTTTCGCATACCGTAATATACAAGAAGCAGTATGGCAATTGTCACAAGCATGATATTCAGGTAGCTTCATTTCCAACAGCTGTTCAATGACGATACTGAATCATATAATCCCAATGGAAGCCACAACAATACTATTAAATTTCCTATGAAAGCCATCCAGCTCATATGCAGTATAGATATCCTGAGGAATTTGCGGATATCTACGCTTGAATGCGGTATCCTTCATACCGAAGAAGACACGAATAAGGATTCCAATAATTGCGAAAATCAGAAATACAATAGCATGTCTTCATTATCCATAGAAGGCTTCAAAAAGCAATAGGCACAAATCCCCGCAAGAATACAACCGATTCCAACGGTGATTCCTTTCGTTTTTGTCAGCTCATGGGTCTCATAAGTATCACGACTCACACCGGAATTCTCTTTCATATCCCCTTTCAGTAAATCATCCAGCGTACAGTGGAACAGCTCACAAATCAGCATCAGCTTATCCAGCTCAGGATAGGCACTTCCATTTTCCTGCTCTGCGCGCCTTTGGTGCACTTACTAACCGCCTGTCTTGATACATTCAGCTTATCCGCGAGCTCTTCCTGTAAATAGCCATACTGCTTCCTTGCCTCTCTCAAATTTTCTTCAAATTTCAATTTAATCACCTCGTCATCATTGTATAAAAACAGGCTGGCTTACACCACCAACCCGTATTAGCGCTTTGTATTATTTTGTCAACCAATGGTAGCATTCCCCTGTTTTAAGAGATTTTCAGTCAATCTGCCAGTCAATCGGCTGCTGTCCATGCTCTTGTAAAAAGGCGTTCGTCTTTGAGAAATGACGACATCCGAAAAAGCCATAATCTGCACTGAACGGACTTGGATGTGGACAGCTTAGGATCAGATGAGCAGGATTTGTTATCAGTGTGCTCTTTTCCTTTGCATTCCTTCCCCATAACAGAAATACGATAGGCTTTTCACGCTCATTCAGCTTGCGAATGATCTCATCCGTTAAAATCTCCCATCCTTTGCCACGATGGGAATTTGCCTGCCCTCTACGTACTGTTAGAACAGTATTGAGCAGAAGCACGCCTTCCTTCGTCCATTTTGTAAGCTCTCCATGAGGCGGAATACTGCATCCCAGATCATCATGCAGCTCCTGATAGATATTTACAAGAGACGGCGGAGGATTTACTCCTTTTTTCACAGAGAAGCACAGACCATGTGCCTGTCCCGGACCATGATATGGGTCTTGCCCTAAAATAACAACCTTTACATCCTGATATGCTGTATAACGCAATGCATTGAAGATATCATACATACCCGGATAAATTGTCTGCGTTTTATATTCTCTTGCCAGAAAAACGCGCAGTTTCTGATAATACTCCTTCTGAAATTCATCCTTTAACAGCTCGTCCCAGTCATTTCCAATTTGTACCATGTTATCACCTAGTTGTATTCTACCGCATTCCCATGTAAAAGAAAACCGTTTCTGCAGGAAAACATTACAGAAAGCGGTTTTTGTATCACTATTTACAGCTATTGTAAGTAACTGTAAACATGAAACAGAAGTGTCTTGATAACTCCGAGTATCTGTCACTCACACATTTAATATTATATTCTTTTTATCTAAGATATTTCTCAGCAAATTCAGTTGCTGCTATCGCACGACTGACCAGAAACCCCTGCCCGATATCACAGCGCAGCATCCTCAGGTCAGCGTATTGCTCCCTGGTTTCAATCCCCTCACAAATTACCTGCATACCGATGCTGTGAGCCATTTCAATGATTTTCCAGAATATTGTCATCTGGCGGCGGTCCGTATTGATTCCATTCAGCATCCCTTTATCCAGCTTCAGTATATCCGCATCCACCTGACTCAGCATACCGATACCGGCATATCCTGTTCCAAAATCATCGATAGCAATCTGAAAACCGGCATCATGTATATCCTTCATAAATACCTGAAGGTCATTTGCATTATCTGTAAATGCAGATTCTGTCAGTTCAAAAACAAGCTTTTCATGAGGTATTGCATAGGAATCCACAATTTCACAAAACCTTCGTAGATATTGGCGCTCTTTTATATGCAAACGGGACTGATTTATGGAAATCGGCAGCAGCTCTTTCCCTTCATCGAGGCATGTCCGCATAAATTTACATAGCTTATGTAATACATAGAAATCAAAGCCAGATATCACGCCGTGCTTTTCAAATAGCGGGATGAATTCATCCGGAGATACACAGCTGCCATCCTTTAAAAACCAGCGGGACAGAGCTTCACCGGATACAACGCTCCCGTCACTTATCAGAAACTGCGGCTGTATGAACAACTGGAAGGTATCCTCCTGTATAGCTTTTACTGCTTCCTCAAGCAGCTCACTTCTGCGGTTTTTCTGTTCCAGCATCCAATCCTCAAAATAAACAAAATCACTGACCCGGCTATTTCGTTCCACATACTGCATTGCCAGTACTGCTTTATCCAGCATAGACTTTATACTTTCCCCACAGGCATCCTGAATCAGATAAACACCACCGATATATTGCAACGTATGCTTTAGACAGGACACGATAGGTTCGTCCAGCAGATGTTTGCGGATACAGTGCAGACGGTTATAAAAATCATCTATGCTTGTAAACCGTAAAAGTGCCGCAAAGGTATCCTTTTCGATACGCGCACACAGCTCGTCCTTCTGACAGAAGGATTGCAGGTTGCGGGCAATGCTTTTCAGTACATCATCACCAAATGCATAGCCGTGAATCTGATTGATAAAACGAAAGTCACTGATGCCAAATTTGAAAAGCGCATATTGCTGGTTTGTATGCTGTAGCAGCTCTCTTGCCGCTTCCACGAACCCCTCCAGATTAAAAATCTGCGTCAGTGCATCACAGTGCTGATTATATACAGGCAGCTTCGCTGCATTATGATGAATTCCCGGATTTTCACGCTCTGTAGCGTCATCGGAAAGGGATTGATGTATGTGGCGGATTTTCCATCCCCCTGCTTCCATCTCCCATACCAGAGAGACCTTCAATCTACACAGCAGGCCTGAGCCGAGTGCATGCTGTATACAGGTAAAAGCTACGACTGCAATATCCTGTTTTTGATATATGATTTCACAATAGACATCCTGAAGATGAACCATCTCCCCATAGATAATGGAAACCTCCTGTAAAGCACGCTCCACTTCCTGCATACCATGACATAAAGCTGACCGGTGTTCTCCCATCATGGATATTTCATTAGAAAGATATTCTTTTAAAAGCTCGAAATCATGCTCCTCAAAATAAAGACGGATCAGCTCAATGCTCAGCTTCTCCAGCTTCGCCTGTTTTCGTGACATACATATCATCCCTTCATTCCCCATTGAATTCTATTAATATTATCTTTTTAGTACAACCCCGTAAACAAAAACCAGACATATACCGTTAGACGGCATATGTCCGATAATTCTTTTGCTTATTTAAAATTTTATGTAACCCTTTTTACAATCCTATTGTAATCTATTTTTGTACTTATTTCAATATCTTGTAAGATTTATTATCACGCGGATATCACAGATTTCTACAGGATGCATATTGAGAATTTCACAATATACGAAAAGTGAGAACATATAAGCTTAGCAGCCTGAAGCACCTCTGACGAAAACAATCATAGAAATCAATAATCTGTATGCGAAAGCAGGAGTCTAGAATTCAATAATGATTAGGAAAATCAGATTGTTTTTTTGGACACGCTTTGTATACACAAGCTGTCCATCTCTGCTTCACTGCCCAAATGCAAAGCATAAGAAGCTTGTATTCTTCTCTTAAAGCTGTCTGGATAAGCAAATACTGCTGATATCCGATGCATGCCGATAATATCGCTGCATGAGCTGAAAGAGTTCATTGTCAGATACGTCCTCAGTAAGAAATTCCCTTTTCTCCTTTTGAACAGTCTTTCCCACCTCACAGCTTTGAATCATTGTATCGCACATATGAATAAATTGCTCTACTGACTGCTCCTGGTCCTCTGTTAAGGTATCATGCTGCACGGTAAAAATCATCTGCTCCATCTCCACACTCATATGCCAGAATGCAGACAGCAAATGGCGATAAAGCTCGATATTCTCACTGCTGCCTTGCAGGTACTCCAGTATCTGGTCATACACCATATGAAAGCTGGTTAATGCATCCATAATGATACCGTAATCCAGCGGTGCATGCAGACTACCCTGCAGAATACGCAGATAGGAATGCTGCATATGAAACATCCGCTTCATGTTTGCTTGAAATAATCCGCTGCGACTGGTAGGAAAAAAGAACCGGTTGACGATCAATACAAGCAGAATTGCCACAGCTACATAGGTAAGGCGCATCTCAATCGCGATTGTTTCCTGCATGGCAAGCGAAGTCAGTGTGATGGCAAAGCAGGTAGAGAACATCGCCTGAATCCAGGTGCCCGGTGTTGCACAATACATCAGCGATACGACAATGCTGGCAAATAGAAAGTGTCCTGCAACGCCGGGAAAATGCGGAAGTACCAGATAAATAACCGTACAGCCGAAGACTGTTCCGATGAATCTGGTTTTCAGACGATAGGCGCTTTCCTCATACATGGGCTGCAGCAGCAGAAATGCATTCAGCACCAGCCAGTAGGAATGATCCAGCTTCGACAAACGGGCGAATAGAAATCCGCAGAGCAGAACCAGAGAAAGACGGCTTGCAAAACGAAATTCAAAGCTGTCCATACGCAGCCGATTACGCAGCTTTCGTTCCTCCGGCAGCTTCCATTCCCGATGGACTGCTTCTTTTTTGTTATCCTGCAAATCCTTGAGAATCTGTAAAAAGAGCTGCAAAAAGTTATGCAGAAACAGGGAAACGGCATCCTGCTTTTTTCGGCAGGCAGTAAACAGCTTCTGCCCTTCCTCCAGCAGCATTGAATTATCCGTACAGTTAAATTCTCGACATGCTTCAGGAACTGCATACATCTTTGTAAAAGCACCTGCTGCTGTTCACTGCATACAGGGATATTATCCATATTTTCCAGGAAATAACTGCTTCGCTGCAGAAGTAATGCAAACAGGTAACGCAGCCTTCCCTCCTTCGTCGCGATATAGGTGAAGCCGCGGCTCTGGTATGCCTGCTTATAAAGCAATCTCTGAATATTCACCAGCTCTTCCTTTCGCTGCTGATCTGTTTTCTGTTTGAGATAGGCATCCATCTGTTCCTGTAAAAGCGCTATCCCTTTTCTGGCCAGTGCATAATCATCCTCTCTGCGATGTCCATAGGAGGACAGCAGCAGACAGCATACTGCAAAACCAAGAGAACAAGCCATTACCAGCAGATAGGTCATGAAATCTGTATAGGGTATCGGCCGCAGCTGCAAAAAGACAAACCCCATGGCACTTGCCATATATCCCTTTTGATTAAACTGCGAGGATTGCAGAAAGACAAGAAGAAAGGGTACTGCGATATTCAGCAGCACACAGGCAAGCAAGGAATGCGACGCCAGAAATGCCAGTATGCTCAATGCCATCTGTACAAAAAACATGATACATAATCTGCGCGGTGTCTGCTTCCTCTTTCTGCGTATTTTATAGAGCAGGGTCACAAAGGATACAACGATCACATACTGTACACCGAATAAAACAAGAATTGCATAAAATAAAAACAAAAAGAAAAGAATGTCCGGCAGGGCATCCAGGATTTTTCTCTTAGCTGTCTGGTATAACACATCCGGTTTCAAAGATAAACCACTTCCTTTTAAGAGCCTTATTATACCATAATATGAAGGATACGTAAAATGTATACGGACTCGTAATTGTCGTCCCGTATGCAGTTTTCCAAAGTCCTATACCAATCATGCTAAGCAATAAGCAGCAATGCTTCCTATTGCAAACTCCCTTTTATTTTGAAATGTGCTGTTGTAATGGCTGATAGCACATAAAGCAATGTAACCTTCCTGATTTGAAAACCGGCGGATAGCATAAATGACATATGATACTTACGTAATTTTCCATTTGAAGCCGAATTTTCTGTTTCAACAAAAAAAGCCGACAATACTGTCAGCTTTTCTGTATCCGTGGTTTTATTATTTTCCCTTCGCGTTTTCAATTTCCTGCTTTTTATCCTCCAGAAACATCCAGCGCTCCATTTTCTCTTCTATGCTTTGTTCCAGAATATCGCGTTGATCTGCCAGCTCCTGTATTTTCTTGAAGTCATCTCCGGCAGCATTCATTTCCATGTCCAAATGCTCCAGCTGTTCCTGCAAAGCTGCTATATCCTCTTCCATATGCTCCAGCTCCTGCTTTTCCTTACTGCTCATACGAAGCTGCTGCTGTGAAACCCGATCGACTTTTTTCTTTTCCTTCTTCTCTTTTGCTGTTCCCAGCTCCATATAGGCACTGTATCCGCCGATAAATTGCTGTACATTTCCGTTTTGAAATACAAACAGCTTATCGCATATACGATCCAGAAAATAGCGGTCATGGGATACCACAATGACTGCACCGTTAAAATTATCCAGGTAGTCCTCAAGTATCTGCAGGGTCTGGATATCCAAATCGTTGGTAGGCTCATCCAGGAAAAGAATATTCGGTGCCTGCATCAGTATTTTCAATAAATACAGACGGCGGCGTTCCCCTCCGGATAATCTGCCGATAGGAGTATGCTGCATTCTGGAATCAAACAGAAACCGTTCCAGCATCTGTGATGCACTGTAGGTTCCCTCCAGTGTACGGATCTCATTACCGCTGTCCCGGATATAGTCAATCACCTTTTGTGACATATCCATTTCCTCGCAGCCCTGACGAAAGTACGCAAGCTTAACTGTTTCACCAAGCACGACGCTTCCCTGATCCGGTTCTATATCCTTTGCCAGTACATGAAGCAGTGTACTTTTGCCGCAGCCGTTTGGTCCCAGAATACCGATACGATCATTTCTAGTAAGCGTATAGCTCAGATTCTGAAACAATACATGACTCCCATATGCCTTGGAAATCGCATCAATCTCTATCGTTTTCCTGCCAAGACGCGAAGTTATCGTATCCAGCACAACCTGTCCCTGTTCTTTTACAGATTCCATATCATTCAGCTTATGAAATCGTTCGATACGCTCTCTGCTCTTCGTTCCCCTCGCCTGTACGCCCGCACGCATCCATGCCAGCTCCTTGCGAAGAATGCTTTGACGTTTCTTCTCCTGTGCCGCCTGTATGCTTTCTCTCTCTGCCTTTTCCTGCAGATAGGTGGAATAGTTTGCATGATAGGTATACATACTGCCGCGGTCAATTTCCATCATGGTATTGCATACACGCTCAAGAAAATAACGGTCATGCGTCACCATGATCAATGCATGTGCATAGCGGATCAGATAGGCTTCCAGCCATTCGATCATCTCATTATCCAGATGGTTGGTAGGCTCATCCAGAATCAGCAGATCACAGGGCTTCAGCAGCGCTCTTGCAAGGGCAACCCGCTTTCTCTGTCCTCCGCTCAAATGGGATATATTCAAAGAGCTGTCTGAAATCCCCAGCTTTCCCAAGATTGATTTTGCTTCGAATTCCTGTATTTCCTTATCCATAGACAGTATCTGATGAAGAATGGTATCGTCTTCATCAAAGACAGGGTCCTGTGGCAGATAGGATACACGCAATCCGCTTTTTTTCGTGATAGATCCTTCCTCATAGGTTTCCAGACCTGCCAACATACGCAGCAGTGTTGTTTTCCCTGTTCCGTTTACCCCGATCAATGCAATTTTATCCCGGTCCTCGATGGCAAAGCTTACATCGTTGACAATTTCTTTTATGTTCTGGCGTTTGCTCAGATGCTCTACTGATATCAGCATATTCTCACCACTTTCCTGCCTTATTTTATCACATCCGTCAAAAATAAAAAAGGTGAAGTCCCTATCGTATGTAATTTGTTTTATAGTCGTCAAACTAGGCCCACTGACATATAAAAACAGGAAGCAAACAGTACCTGCTCATTTCCTGTCGTGTGCATCTATCAATCCGCATCCTGCAGCACCTTCACATATTTATAAAAGGTGGCCTTTTTCAGTGAGGTCCTTCTGCGATAGGTCTCCAGCGGGATATGGTTCTTCTGACAGTATTCCACCTGTTCCCGGAAATCCTCCGGCAGGCTTGCACGCGGTCTTCCATAGCTCCCCGCTCCCTCTTTCTTCTTTTCCAGCGCCTTCACGATTCCCTCGTACAGCTCCTCATTCATCGGTACCTTGCGCACTCTGCTGGATTTTGTGGTCTGATAGACAAGTGGACAGCTGACCGTTCCATCTTCGTTATAGGTCATCACGCGATTCAGCGATTCATCCACCTCGATCAATCGCCTGGACAGACAGATATCCTCGATCCGCAGTGCACTCACCTCTCCGATGCGAAGACCCGCATGGATAGCGATCAGCACCGTCAGCAGGGAATTTTCCTTATATACAGGCGTGATGGCAGCTGTCAGACGCTTCTGTTCCTGCACGCTCAATACGCGGACCTCCTTCTTCGCTTCCTTTGGATATTCCACACAGCGGCAGGGATCATAGGAAACGATACCCAGCTGGATCACCCGCTTGAAGGAGAGCTTCAGGACCATGATGTGCTCCTTCAGTGTTTTGACACCCAGACCGCCCTTTCCATCCAGTCTGCCGTTCTCATGCTTGATATTCACATAGGCCTGGAGGATGGGTTCTGTAATCTCATTCAGCGGATAATCATCGAGCAGAGGGCAGATATGACTGTAGATATAGCTGCGGAAGCTGGCATAGGTGTTCGGCTTTGCGTTCAGCTTCACAAAATGCTCGAGGAAATAGAGCAGCCACTCCTCAAGAGAGGGCATATGATCAAAGGGATCCTCACTGCGGCCATAGCGCAGGATATCCTCTGAAGCGAGAACACGTTTCTTGTTCAACATAGATAAGACTCCTTTCACAAAAAAATTCCAGTACCGGATGCGCACACAAAAGGACAGAGGAAAACAAGGTCCGCTGAAAAAGAGTGTGAAGCAGAAAGTATTGGAATCAACGTTGAAAACCATAAAAAGGGAAATCCTACAAAAAATTGCGGAATTCTCCACAAATTCCTACAAAAGCATTTACAAACTGTGACGCAGGTGTTATAAATATGAGTGTAGAAATCATTACATGGACTTACAGTAAGGTACTGTAGGACAACACGTCAGCGACTGAAGAAGGTCGTTTTTTTGTACCTGTTTTGACACTGTCGTTCCCTTTGCCTCTACATATTATCACATTTAAAGAATAGTGGAGATACGAAAAATACCCCTAAAAAAGGGGTTTGAATAACTTTTAGACAAAAAAAGACGCTGTTTGCGCCTAAACTCATGGTATCTGATGCAATTCTGCTTCAGTGAATCCGCAGTCCCTTGGGATACTTGTTTTTTAAAACCATGCCATCCCCCTTGGCAAAGCCGAGCGCATATCCTTTCCACAGCATCTGCGTGTAACCCTTATACCCTGCTATTGGCAGCTGCTGCCCCTGCAAAAAGCTGAGACATTGCGCATCATCCATCTCATAACACTGTTTCATGCCCGCTCCGTAAGCATTGGAAACATAGAAATGCTGATGCGGCTCCAGACGATTTTTCACGACTTCACCAATCTGACAGCCCTGTCGAAGAATACGAATGTCCTTCAGCTTTAAAAATGGCTGTTGCATGGCATATATACGACCGCTATTTTCATATAGAAAGGCAGGCTGCTCCTGCAATGACTGCCTTATAAACTGTGTAGCAAACACCGGAATCACAGCCGGTTTTTCTTCCCGTTTTCGACTCTCTGCCTGCACGCCATGCTTTCTGAATTTTGCCACAAAATGCCCTTCTCCCTGATCCATAGGAAAAATTCTTCGCAGCTTTTCCGTATCCAAATCCAGATAGGGCAGACCACGCCGTCCAAACGTAACCCCGCAGTCCACAAGTTCCATATCCGGATGCTGCTTCATGAATGCATATACCACCTGTTCATTTTCCTCCATGGAATACGTACAGGTTGAATACACGAGCGTGCCATCCTCCTTTAATGCGGCATAGGCACTATCCAGAATGTGCAGCTGCCGCTGTGCACAGGCAAGCACATGCTCCTCACTCCAGTCATCCATTGCCTTGGAATGCTTTTTAAACATGCCTTCCCCGCTGCATGGGGCATCCACCAGCACCCGGTCAAACCAGCCACTCATTTCCTTTGCGATTTGCTGCGGACGGGTGTTCGTAATCATGCATCGCGAAAAGCCGAGGCGTTCCATATTCGATAACAGAATCTGTGCCCGCCTGCTTTCAATTTCATTACTGACAAGAAAACCACGATCCTGCAGCTTAGCAGCGATCTGCGTGCTTTTTCCACCGGGTGCCGCACACATATCCAGCACCCAGTCATTCCGCTGTACATCCAGAACCTCAACAGCACTGGCGGCACTTGGCTCCTGCATATAGAACAGACCTGCCAGATGCGCAGGATGATTGCCAAGCCCCTTTATATCCTTTGGTATATAAAAGGACTCCGGACAGATGGAGGATGGTTGGCTGGCACATACCTTCAAGTCGTGAAACTGATCGACAGACAGCTTTGCCGTATTCACGCGAAGCCCGCGATAAGCGTCCTCATCCAGCGTTTTCAGATATTCCTCATATTCCTCCTGCAGATATCCCTGCATACGTTTTAAAAATTGTTCGTTCATAATCTTCCTCACTTATTCCAGCATATTTTATCATATATTTCCGTTTTTCTCATCACAAAACAGCTCTTCAACTATGCATGTTCTTTTCACAAGCTGGTGTGTGATCAGAGTAAGCAGGAGCAGATAGCCTTCGGACACAAGCAGCGGAAGAAACAGTGACAGCAAAATCGTGACCGCTGCCGACAGCTTCATATAGATCATCAGGACGAACACGGATACTACCAGCGTTGCCATCAGGCAGCCTGCGACTGTATGCCTGCGAACCAGGGCAAGGATATGCTGCACATAACATCCCTTCAGTGTGTACATGTTCTCTCCAAACATATAGTAAATGCTCATTTCCTTTCTGCCATCCTCCATAATCGATTGCAGCAGATGCACCAGCAGGGCGATGGAAAGCAGCATGGCAGCACCACCACTGATAAATAGCAGAAAGCTCATTTTTTTGAGATCGACAACGAAAAACTGCAGCAGGCGGGAACGGCTGAAAAACGCGGAATAGGTTGGATGCTGCCGCAGATACTGCAATGCTTTCCGCATGTCCGTTTCCTTTTCTGAATGGAAATAAACACTTTGTATCATGGTATTGGGCTGCATGCAGTCTGCCACTGCCTCCTTGTTCATCAAAATACTTCCCTCATTCTTGAGATAATCCTCCATATAATCCCAGGTAATCGGAAACAGAAAGCCCTTGATTTTCACTGTTTTCTTCATCAGCGTGCTGTCATCCGGTGCTGTATCGATAGCATAGGCCTGCACCTCAATTGTTTTACCGATCCAGTTTTTTATAAAGCTGGTATAATCGGCCTCCCGCATATCCCAGGAAGGGAGTGCATCATCGCGATATCCTTCCAGATAGCGGGAGCGATATCCCAGACGCAGCGCCATGGAAAAGTCCAGCAGGACCTCATCCTCCTTAACCATGGACTGATTCTTCCCATCATTATCCAGATGCAGCTGTTCTCCGTCATAGAAATAATAGGCATTGGCATAGGGAATCGGATACAGATTCCCTACCTCATAGGAGCGCAGTGTCAGCTTGTCAATGAAGCGCTTTGAGGATGGAACAAAGGTCTGTTGCTGCTGATTGCTGTGTTCCTTATGGAAGCCGGGATATACGTATAGCGAACCGCTGTTCAAACTGGAGGAGCCGGTTGTGCTTCCGGCATATCCGCCCATATTTAATGAAAGATTACTGTTGGGCTGATCCTCTGCTATGATTCCGGTTACGGTGAGTGGAAATCCATACCAGCTTACAGCCTGATACAGATAAAATTCCGGCGGCTGTACACCGTATTGAGAAGAAAACAAATTCAGGGCTGTCTGATATGTAATTGCGGTTTCATAAATATTGCCGGGGTAATGACCATAGATTTTTTTCAAGCCTGCCCTTTCCACAGTATCCATTTCAATGATTGTATAGCTGTCCGCAGAGGTCAGATAGGAGGACTTTATGGCGATATTGCTGTCTACAGGAACATAACCGGCAAACACATCGCCCTTTAATTCCTTTTTCAGGGTTTGTACATCCGCATCCTGCATCGGTACATATTTTTTTTCATAAATTTCTCCACTGCTTCCGGTGGCATGCTTTTCTATAGCGATGCTGGTCAGATCGTTCTGCTTCAGATACAGCATCTCAATCTCTGTAACATCCAGTGTTGTTGAAAACACAGCTGTGGATACAAGAATCAGAGATGTCAGAATCAAAAGCATCAGCAGCAGATATTTCAGACGGAAGCGGTGATGCAGTCGGGTCTGCATCCGCTTTACGATCCGTGGCTGCAGCTGAAACTGTGTTTTCGAGACTGGCTGCTGCGGATATGCACTTCCCTGTCCGCAGGAATCTGATATGACATACCCGGCTTCGAATTCAATGATGCGATCACTCCATGGATAGCTGTTTTCATCCTGTACTACCATTACCAGAAGACCAGCGCTCAGCTTTTTCAGCAGCGGAAACATCCTTCCCCATTCCCTTGTGGAAAACGGAGAGCTCGGCGGATAAACAACAAGCACACGGGGGTGGCGCAGCAGGATGCGTAAAAGCACCATTCGGATATGATCGTCAAAGTCCAGATCCTCTATCCAGGTCTCTTTTTTGCCATACAGCCCCCACTGCCTCAGCAGATTATCCAGCTCCTGTTCATCTTCATCATAACTCATGCGGATATTATCCAGCACAGAGCGCTGCTCCAGCAGCTGAAAATCGCAGAATAAAGACGCAGTGCATATGCTGCGATAACGGCACTGCTCCTGCGGTGTAAAGTATTCCATGACTTCTTCCCCATAAACCATGGAACCGCTGCAAGGCTTATGCAGACCAGCAAGCAGTCTTGCGAGCTGCAGCATCAGCGATTCGTCATCTCCGTGGATGCTGATAAAGCCGGTATCGGGAAAGTGAAAAGACACATCCTCCATGCGATGTGTTTTCTCAGTGTTTTCCAGTGTGATACGGTTCAGTTTCAGCATGACATCCATCCTTTTCCTTAGGTATACCGTATCTGCAGGGAAATGTCAATTTTCGTTCCTGCATTGTAAGAAAATGTTTATGAAATCAGAGACAGCCTCTTATATTCGTATATGTGTTTCAGGATATCCCTTTCTGAAGAAAGCGCTGTGCTCCTGCACGTAAAGCTAACCGCTTGCTTTTTCCTCCTGCAAAAAAAGACAGCCGTCACAGCTGTCCAGTTTCTATGATATATGTTATTTGAAATAGCGATCCAGCAGACCCTTGAACGCCTTACCATGTCTTGCCTCATCACGAGCCATTTCGTGTACTGTGTCGTGAATTGCATCCAGATTCAATGCCTTTGCACGTTTTGCAAGATCGAATTTACCTGCAGTTGCACCGTTTTCTGCATCTACACGCATTTCCAGATTTTTCTTTGTGGAATCGGTGATCACTTCACCCAGCAGCTCTGCAAACTTCGCTGCATGCTCAGCTTCCTCATATGCTGCTTTTTCATAATACATTCCGATTTCCGGATAACCTTCACGGTGAGCTACACGTGCCATTGCCAGGTACATACCAACCTCGCTGCATTCACCTTCAAAGTTCATGCGCAGATCGTTCATGATATCTTCCGGCGCACCCTGTGCAACACCGACAACATGCTCTGCTGCCCAGCTCATTTCACCTTCCTGCTTTGTGAATTTTTCAGCAGGAGCCTTACAGATCGGACAAAAGTCCGGAGCTGCATCCCCTTCGTGAACATAACCGCAAACACTGCATACAAATTTAGCCATAATCGAATATCCTCCTTTTAACTTTACAATCCTATTGTATTACAATCTGGTAAAATTTGGAACTTATTTGACCGAATTTCACAGAATTGTCACACAGACCCCTGCATATCCTGTTTCACACGGTACACTCTGCGCAATAGAAATACCACTGCACACTGAATGAGAAACAGTGCCAGCAGGATAGTCGGCAGAAACATCATGATTCCCGTAATGTGATACAGACTTGCGATAAAGCTGATCTTCGGTGGAATTCCGACAAACATATACTGCGTATGCAGATTCAGATTGATAATAAACGCTGTTGTAAACATGCCGCAGATAATCAGAAAATTCTTTTTCATATAATGGTACTGCAGCAATGTACGGTCCTGCAGCTGTATGAGTGCAAACAAAACAAAGGAGGCATGGAGTATGTAAAAGTTAATGGTCCGATAAGACAGCACCGGATACAGCTCACTGATGTTGGCAGGATACACCATGGCAATCAGACCGGCACAAAGCCCGACGACACCGCTGAAAAACCGCAGGGTGTCCTTCTTCAGATAGACTGTCAGTGCATTCATATAGACGCACAGAGAGCAAAGCTCCAGCGGCAGGATCTGATGCCACACCTGTTCATGGCAAAACAGAAACAGCCAGGTTGTATACAGCAGCTCCTCCACTAGAAAGTAAATCGCCATTATGACCTGCATTCGCCGCTGTTTTCCGGCATCCAGACGCCGATAATAAGAAAACAGCGTCGTAATCAGAAGTATCGCCAGAGCGAGAAACAGCATATGGTAGAGGCTGAATGCCGTAAACGGCACAGCCATATTTCTAATATCCGTATAAAATGTAAAAAAATCCTTCATCCCTATCACCTTTGCTTATTGTAACATATTTCACAGGTTTTGCGTATACGATTAAGATTTCTTCAGATTCTTTCAAAAGTATGATAAAATGTCTCTGGTGATGAAATGAAAATAGAAGCAGCAGCGCTATCGGAAATACAATTTAAGGAATGCGCCTATCCCAAGACGTTAAAGGACAGTCTGAAACGCATCGGCCTTAACTTTCCTATCCATGTTCGAAAGCTAAGGGACGGCTATCAGTGTGTGGACGGAGCCAAGCGCCTGAGTGCCATACAGCAGATTTTAAAAGAGGATCCAGCTTTTCGCAAGTTTCAAAGCATTCGCATACTCGTCGTGGAAACCGCAAGAACAGCTCCTCCGTATCATCTTCACAACCATCATTGATGAGGAGGTTCTTTGCGTATAAGGCTTTAAAAAAGGGAATTCAACTTTGATTGCTCTGCAATCGGTGTGAATTCTCTTTTTTGTATGTCCAAAGGAAGCATTCCCTGATGGTAACCAGCTTTTTTGGTGATATAGAAACAAACAGGCAGAGGATTTTTATAATCGTGCAGTATAGGAATTTTGCAGATGCAGAATCTTTTCTGCGACCAGCTTGCCCGCAAAGGACATCGTTGCCATTTTGATTGCCGTATTCTGCACGGTGATACCCTCCAGAAGAAAGGTGCTGTCCTGATTTTTTAAATGATCTGCGACTGCCTTAATCGCTGCTTCCTGCTCCTCACAAAACAGATTAAAGGCTTCCTTCAGACCATTGATGCCCGCCTGATATTCAATTCCCTGCTTCACCTCGCTGATCGTCAGCACCTGCTTCAAAATGGTGATTGCAATCAGATAGGCAATATGCATGCGGTTATAGCGTTTCTTTTCCGCCTTGGGAATCAGCTTCAGCTTAACATAGTTATTGATCATGGCGGCGGTCAGAATCGTATCATTTTCTTCATCAAACAGATTTTGCAAATATCCTTCAATCAGCGTTATCACCTGATCCAGATATAAATCAAAGTTCGGCAGCTCCTCCCAGCGGGGAAGATGAAAATCCTGAAGTGTATCGCTCCACAGAATCAAATCTCTGCGCAGATTGCTCATGTGTGTTCCTTCTTTCTATTATGCGTTATAGTATTAGTATACGGTATTCCGGCATTTTTTTCTACCACCAGATTTTTTGAATAAAAAAAAGACCGTGACAATGATCACGATCTAATCCTTGAAGCCATACGCATACACATCCCGCACGTTCACATACGGCATAGCGGGAATTGTCTGGTTTGTTTTATCCCTCAGCTTTTTGTAAAAGGCCGAGGCTTTCTCATCCTCCTCAAAATCTCCCTTCACATAGCCGTCAAATACCATCTTTGACTGATCGAATACACTGATTTCCAGAAAATGCTGTGCTTTATTTTCCGGCTGTCTCAGATTCAAGGCAAACAAACGGCCGTCTCGCAGCTTGAACTTGGAATCTGACAGCGAAATCGGTGAGGTGATATCCATCACCAGTTTATCCTGCTCATACACCTTCAGGTAGCTCTTATCCCGCTGTGAGGTTAGAATTAAAAGCCTTCCATCCTGTATATCAAATCGGTGAAACACTGTATTCTTTGGCAGCTTTTCTTCCTTAACAAGCTTGCCCGAAGCATCATAGACCTCCAGCCAGCCCTGATTATCACGCAACACTGCTGCGTACAGCTGATCGTGATAGCTGATTACATCCGAAATGCCATTCACCTTTGCATCAAAGCTTATAAACTGTTTAACCTTACTCGCTTTTTTCGCCTCCTGAACATTTGGCATAGATTCACTCTGCAATGCTTTTTCCACCTCATAAATGCGATATTGCCCACTGCTGCCGTTTCCGGCAACATACAGCGGAACGAGTGTTTTCCCCTGTACCGTCACATACGGGTGGCGCAGTCCCCCTCCCTTCTGTAATCCCGCTTTTTCCGGATTGCTTTGGAAATACAATTGTTGATCCTTTTGATGATATACGATATTGCTGCGGGGAGTCTGGAAGCGCTGCTGCAATCCGCTTGGAAAGCAGGCATAGCCCTTATCTGTTTTCACCAGCAGATCAACAGCTACCTGCTTTATATTGTAAAAATCCGCTTTTACCGGTTCTTCATACCGGTCATCCGTTATCGTTCTGCTGATTTCCAGTTCATAATCCGTTACTTGTTTTCCATCTAAAAGAGTGGGGATATACAGATAGAAGCCCTCATTCAGAGAATCATATTCCATGGCGAGCTCTTCCTGCTCCTTCAGAAACGAGGTCGTATAGCTAATATCTTTTCCTTTTCCACTCAGCTCCCAGCGCATGGAAGCATCCGCAACTGTCATTGTATATTCCAGCCCTTCCACCTGCTGCATATCTCCGCTTGCTTTTTCCAGTGTGAAGGTGAAGGTCGGCTTGTGCAAATACAGAGCGGCGCTGGCAATCAGAAGAACTGCAAGCAGCACAGGAAGAAGAATCATATGACGTTTCATATCATCGACCTCCGTACTGGTTGCGATTCATGGAATTGCGAAAGCTCAGCACCATCAGACCAGCCAGCACCAGCATCAGAGCCAGCTGCATACCGCGCTGTACATCAAACTGTATCCCGCTCGGCATGCCCCATACAAACAAAACGCCTGCAATATTGGCAATGCACAGGATATAGCTTTGCAGCCTCTGGTAATATACCCCCAGATACACTGTCATAGCGGATACCGTCACAATACTGCTTACGATGATCAGAAGCTGGGTTATTGTCAATGGGAACAAGTATTTCAGCATGCCGCTTCTGACAATGGATAAATAGAAACCGTTTTTCAGGTTATAGAAGGGGGCAAGCGTCATATAGTACCGGTATCCGATATAATACACCGCATACTGCAATAACAGCAGTATGACGATGGCACTGATATTCATAAGCAGCTCCGACAGCATAAACGGCACACGGGATTGGGGAAGTATCAGATAGCGATGCAGTGCATTGGAGCGCAGCTGCATGTAGAGAAGTGTTGCCACCTGATAAACAATCACCACACTGAGGGCAGCAAGAAACAGAAGCAGACATGGCCGCGAGCCGAAATATACCTCATAGCGGACCCAGCCGAGCTGTTCTCCCTTCATCAACAGGGCAAATAAACAGAATGCCAGATACAGCGCAAATACGATACCGTAAAATTTATAGCTTCGCTTCCACCGGTAAAACAGAAGCAGATTCAGATTTTCAAATTCCTTTGTCATATTCTCCACCTACCTTGTACTCAAAAGCTTGAGATTTACGATTGATCGTCTGTCATCAAACAAATAGCGCTGTATGATTTTCTCATAGCTCAGGCCCTCGTTTAAATCCAGATAGCCCAAAAGATCATCCTCCTGATAATCGCCATACACCTCACTGCTGTACAACATCCCTTTATGATTTGCGGCCATGATACGTATTGTCTGGTTTCCCTCCTGCATACAATACAGGACACCCTGATCATATTGCAGCTGTAAAGGTCCACTGCTGCCCGCGTTAACGGAAATGTTCACCCTGTCTATTTGCTTCAGGCTTGCGTTTTTCTGCTCATACACCTGGAATACATATTCAAATCCATTTCCATATCCAAAGAGAATATGGTTGTTTTGATCCAGCAGCAGTACAGGCTCCATGATATCCGCAAGGGCAACAGACAGGGCTGAGCGATCCAGCTGCTTTCCGTTGCTGTCATAGGTATACAGAGACAATTCATTCTTTTCCATAACCAGAGCGATTACGTTTTTTTCGGTACTCACCATTCCCAGAATATCCTGTTTTCCCAGTGGCAGTGATACAATGCGCCTGCTTTTGCCATTCTCCAGCCGATAGATACCGCCGGGATTTTGATCAAAGGTAACCTGTGAAAAATCATACATAAACTGCAGGGGGGATACGATGAAATATCCATGCGCATCCACAGACATGTCCGACAGGCCTGCCGATGCTCTTGCATTCTGATAGAGGTCATCACCTGTCAGGGAGCAGGAAAGAGAGCCTTTGGGGTCGTTATCAAAATAATCGCATCGGATCAAAGAGCCCAGCTTGTCTTGTTTCCATCGAACTTCAAAAGCTATATCCTCCTGCTTATTCTTTCCATAGGCTTGCGGGTCAAGCAGGGACAGGCGATAGGATACGGCTTCTACGCCGCTGATCATATGGGTGATCTCCATGTCGTCTGGTTGATCAAATCCGGGATTCTCGATGGAGTTCTGCTTGATATGCTCATCGAATACCGGTGAAATCTGAATATCCACTGTATTGGTTCGGTCTGTCAGCACATCGCTTTTGACATAAGCAGCCTGCAGCTTATCCCCCTTTCCCGTAACCTGCCAGACATTCAGATAATCTGTCACCATAAACTGATAGGAGAGATTTTTGATGGCGGATGGATCCCCGGTCACATCAAATTCACCGTCAGCCGTTTTCCGCAGACCAATCTGCATATTGTTCTTTTGCGACCAGACACCGAGCGCTCCCAGTATGGGCAGCAGCAGAAATACCGGCAGTATATAGCATATATATTTTTTCATCATACATCACCATCCTGTACAAGGCGGAGATTTTGCAGGGTTCGTTTCTGTGTATTCAATACGTAGGACATTATATTCTCATACGCATTGCCTGTGGTAATCTGCGTGGCATCCGGAAGAGCAAGCTTACTGTCATCCGTATAATCTCCCAGCAAAGTGCTCCTGTACAACAGCTTTTTGTTTGTCTGTGCCGCGACATATAAAGCCTTTCCATCGTCATTTACAACAATGTGGAGAATCCCCGTATCTTTCTTATAATGCAGCAGCGTGTTCGCATAATTTCCGCTGATATCCGTGATATTCAAACCATTTAACGGCATGTGATCGATTTGCTTAAATTGTTCCTGTTCCATACCATATATCAACAGATCCCGATTGTTTCCATCATATACAGGCTCCTGTACGAACAGTACATGCTCCTTTTCCGGCAGCAGCATCATCCGATTGGTATTCTGTAAATCAAATGAAAACTGAAATTCATCAAGCAGAACACCCTTTGAAGAATATGCTCTGCCATACAGATAGCCGTTCTTTTCCACGACGGCGATCAGCTTTCCCTGAAATGCCTCCATATATAAAACTGTTTCCCTGTTCACATCCATGGGAACAAGCGGTGTCAGCTTTCCGCTTTCCTCAATACGATAGATTCCGGTAGGATCCTTTTCAAATTCCACCTCATTAAAATTCACCTCGAACTGCAGTGCTCCAATCGCAGTAAAGCTTTCTTTTCCCAGCTTCACAATCGGGGCGTTTAAAAAGCCGTAGTTTTTTAAATTCCCGTACTTGTCATCTGCATTTCCAACGCTGGCTTGCGGATATACATAGACTCGTTCCTGATTTCCTGCAGATTCTTCGTGATATGTGACGGTCAGATCACGCTTTCCGTTTTTGGTTTTTACCGTAAAAAGCTGTATGTTATCCTCACCGTCACTGATCAGCGCACCACCCTCAACATGATGTCGTCCGATCACAAGCTCATAGGACAGTCTCTCAATCTTATTTTCATAGGAATGAATCGATGCATCGTTATAGAAATCCGCATCACTCTGCTTATTTTCTTCACTCATCGGCATCGTTTTTTCATCATATTTCGGTGAGACACTCACAGAGAAGAATACCTCTGCATCATCCCCAACCATCATCTGGTGTTGCTTATATCCCTTTGGGTCATAGCTTATTTTAAAGGATTCTCCCTGCGCATCGATTCGCCAGGCATTGCTTCCTTCACCGCTGTACCCTCCCAGATTGGTATCCGCGATATAAAAGGAATATGCTAAATCTTTAATGGCATCCGGGTCGCCTATACGTTCCCCCTCATGTGCAATCGTACTCAGCTCAACATGGAAATCGTTGCGCCTTGTGTAAAGCAGCTGGGAAAATAGGACAATGAGACAGAGCAAGCCTATCGGCAGATACCCCATATATTTTTTCATCATACATCACCATCCAATGGAGAAATAAGATCACTCAGCCTACGCCTCTGTGTATTCAGAAAAGAGAAAACGATATTTTCATATGAATTACTCGATGCCGCATCCGACAGCGCCAGATATGTATCATCATTATAATCACCATACAGAAAGCTGTTATACAGAACCTTTTTGTTCGTCTGTGCACTCACATACAGACCGTTGTCATCATTCATCTGAATACTATACAAAATCTGCTTGCTGCGATCATAATGCAAACTGATATACAAGCCATAGGACCCGTACATGGACGTATTCGTTTGTGTTTCCATCACCATGCGATCCAGCTTCTGAAAGGCATCGTCCTTTACATCATACATTACAACCGTATATTTCATGATATCGTAGATCGATTGAAGCTGAAATAACAGTGTACCCTGATCCTCACTTACCATGACCTTGCCGATTTGATCAAGGTCCATTTCCAATCGGATTTCATCCAGCAGCCTTCCTTCTGTGGAATACAGACGACCGTACAGCTTACCGTCCTCTTCCTCGACGACTGCCAGATGATTATCCATTGCACACATAGAGATCAGGGTGCCCTTTTTTATATCCTTTTGAACAATTTGCGTAACCTTCCCCTGTGAATCAACCTTGTAAATTCCGGTTGGATCGTTATCAAATTTCAAATTGCCGAGATTCACATCAAAATCAAGCGCACTCACACTTACAAAGAAATCATCTTCGATTTTAACATCATAGATCGTCTGCAGGGCGCTTCCCTTCAGATTCCCATATATATCATCTGCATTTCCTCCGCCATATGTAGAATAGATGTAGATATCATCCTCTGACTGTCCTTCCTGCAGGGTATAATTGACTTCAATCTCCTTTTTCCCACTTTTTGAACGCAAAACCGCACTTTTCTTAGTCTTGGGAAAATTTACTGTATTACCATATCCGTAATCGCTGTTATCGATGATAATATCATAGGTAAGATGATCAACCTTTCCGGAATATGTGCAGAACGGAATCCCGTTGTCATAGGTGGAGCATTCCTTTGTCATAGCCCCGGGATTCATCGTTTCCGCATCATAGCGTGCCTGAATAGACATATACAGCATTTGCTTTTCTGCATTTTTTTTCATATGTGCCATATAGCCAGCAGGGTCATAGGTGGTTGTAAATGTATCCCCAACCGCATCCACGCGCCATATGTTTTCCAGTGCATGTATGTTCCTGCTTGACGGATAATCGTCCATGATATAAAAGGAGTATTTCAAATCCCTGATAGCATTTGGATCGCCAACGCTTTTATGTTCCTGAGCTGCCACCGTGCTTAGTCCGATAGCAAAATCATTACGCTTGCTGTAGACCAGAAGAGAAAAGACAATGATAATACTCAGCATACAGAGTGGCAGATACCCCATATATTTTTTCACATCCATCACCTGCCTACCATGCACTTTTTCGTGTTTTCCGATACAGACCTGCCATCATGACTGCCCCCAGTATACACAGATACAGACGGTACCAGCCCTTATAAACGAACACTTCATAAAACTTCAATAGCTGCAGCGTGAATCCGGTCGGCTTCTCACCAATCGCCAGTGACATGTTCATACCGAGAAAATAAATCACAATTGGAAACAGCACATACAGCACAATCATGAACAGAGCAATTTTATTTTTACGGAAGCCGAACCTTCCAATACATACGACAAACAGGGACATCAGAACACTGTACAGCAGCTGCGTCAGATACCCGCTGATGCTCAAAGGAAGAAACATACCGGTATAATACTGCGTACGCGTCATGGATAGGAAAAATCCGTTATGTAACAGCTGCTGCGGCGATTTCATTTCATATAGCTGATAGCCTGCATAATAGACAATGCTCTGCAATACGTACAGTGCATACAGACTCAGCAGGGTGAACAACACATTTGAAATAATCAAATCCAGTCGTGAAACCGGAAGAATCAGCTCTCTGTCCTGTACATTGTATTTCCAGTGCAGCCGCTTCAAATCAAATACAGAATACAGCAGCCACAGGAACACAAGGAGTGGAAAGGTAAGTGCACATGTCGGATTTAAAAGAAATTCATTATAATAGCCTCTCTGAAAATAGCTTATATCCTTCAGCATGATCGTAATCAGCGGCAGTGCAATCAAGGCTACAGCAAACAAGGCGTAGATTTTGCCTGTGCGGTGAAGCTGATAGTACATCAGCTTGGAAATATGCTCTCTATGCGTCCGGAAGCTCAACATGTGACTCACTTCCTTCCTCAAACAGCAGATTCACGCGGTTTGGATCATATTTTTCGATATCGTTTAAGCATTCCTTCAAGGAGATTCCCCGCTCATGAAGTTCCTCCATGACCACATCCTGTACAATTCTGCCCCGACGCAATACCACCGCACGGTCGATGACCTGATCGATATCATCGATATCATGGGAGGATATCAGCACGGTTTCCTCGTCATTCAACAGACTCAGCAGCATCTTGACGGAATCCTGCTTTGAGAAAACATCCAGATTGGAAAACGGCTCATCCAGCAACAGCAGATGTGCCCCCTGTGAGAATCCGGCGGCGATTTCCACCTTCAGCTTCTGACCGGCAGACATTTTCTTCAGCTTCTTGCGGCTGTCAATTTCAAAATGCTGGAGAATGCGGTCATAGCGGTTGCTGTTGAAACGCGGATAGAAATCCTTCAGAAAGGCGCCATAGGCCTTCGGACTCATATCCGGTAAAAAGCTTAATGTATCCGTGATATAGGCGATATCCTCAAAAATATCCTTGATTGCCTGTTCCTTCCACTGTATCGTTCCCTCCTGATAGGGCAGAAGCTGCAAAATCGTTTTTATCAGCGTTGTTTTACCGCTTCCGTTGCTTCCCACCAAACCGATGATCTGTCCCTTTTCACAATCCAGACAGATATCGAATACCCCCTGACCGTTTCCGTAATCCTTTGTAAGATGTTCCATATGCAGCATACTTCGTTCCCTCGCTTTCTGTATTACTTAAGTAGTACACTTTTTATAAACGAAAAATCAGATGTCCCAGCGTGTGCTCAGAATAGCTACCACCTTTTGAAACGGCAGCCCGCATTCGCGGCAGTTGGCGATAAAATCATCCACAGTTTCCTGTATCATTTCCTGCTGCAGGCGTTCCATGATTTGCTCATCAACGTATACAACGCTTTTCACATTGCTGATTGTCCGCAGGATTCCTTCCTCCTCCATCAGCTTATACGACTTCTGCACCGTGTTCGGATTGATGGACAGTAAGGACGCCAGCTCTCTTCGTGACGGCAGCGGCGTATAAGCAATAATACTTTTATTCAGAATTTTACGCTTGACATGCTGGATGATTTGAAGATAAACGCTGGTTTTACTATTGAGCTTCAGATCGCTGAATACGTTCATCGTATCACCTCTTCAAGTGTATTATATAAATAGTACACCGCTTTTGTCAACACCTCCATTGCGTTTCATAACAAAAAGGACTGTTTTATTTCGTCCCACGTTACACGAAATAAAACAGTCCTTCACCTGTTAAGCAGCTTACCAGATGGTAACACCTGTTGTTTCTGCTGTTATACACATAGCCTCTATATGAAAATATCCGGTTTCCACAACACCTGCGATATGCACAAGCTCATCATGAGCCTCCTGAATCGAGCGGGATGCCGGTATGCGCACATCCAGAATAAGGTTTCCGTTATCTGTGATAAAAGCGCTGTCCTGCTGCATCCGCAGTGTTGCATCATATCCCCAATTCATCAGTGCCCGCCGCACAAAGGGATGGGAAAACGGTACAAGCTCAATCGGAAGCGTATAATCCTCAATTGTTTCCACACGCTTACCTGCATCCATGATCCAGATTACCTGCTCTGCCGCCTCGGCGAGTATCTTTTCACGGACAAGCGCACCGCCGCCGCCCTTGATTGCCTGCTTCCGTGAATCGATCTGATCGACACCGTCAATCACGAGATCGATGTGATCGATGACATCCGGTTCCACCACGCAAAGACCTGCCTGCTGAGCCAGCAGCTTGGAGGCAAGAGAGGAGGAAACGACCTGAAGATGCTGTCTGTCTGTACGTCTGCCCAGCTCCTCAATCAGCCAGCGAACCGTACTTCCTGTCCCCAGACCAAGCACCATATGATCCTGCACATAGGCTGCAGCCCTTTGTGCACTGCGCCGTTTTAACTCCTCCAGCTCAGACATCGGCATGTGACCAGGTGTGGTGATGGCGCTGCAGCAGCTCATCCGCTTCCTTCGGACCGGCACTGCCCGCCATATAGGTGGCAAGCGGCAGGCGCTCCCTGCGATAGCGCTGACGCAGCTGTTCCACATAATTCCAGCTGCTTTCAATCTGATCCCATTGTGAGAACCAGGAAGCATCCCCCTGTACAGCCGCTGCCAGCAGACGCTCATAGGCCTCCGGTGTGTTGATGCGGTTCGCATCGGAGCAGCTCTGACAGAAATCCATACTGGTTGCTTCGATTTCATCACTGTCTCCCGGCTTTTTGATATTGAACTGAAAATACACACCCTCTGTAGGCTGAATGCGAATCAAAAGAACATTGGCTGCCACATCCGGATTCGTCTTTTTAAAGGTGATGACAACCTCCATCTCACGCTCCTTCAGCTTCTTACCCGTACGGATGTAAAACGGCACATCCCTCCAGCGCTCATTATCCACAAACAGGCGCAGAGCCGCATAGGTTTCCGTCATGGAATCATCCGCCACGCGATCCTCCTTCTGGTAATGAAAATACTGTCCGAGCACAACACTGTCCTTCATATCCAGCTGTTCCACCGGACGAAGGGCATGCAGAACATCAAGCTGCTTCTGATGCATATCCTCACCAAAGAAGGAGGAAGGCTGTTCCATGGCTGTTATGCTCAAGATCTGAAACAGATGATTCTGCACCATATCCTTTAATGCACCGCTTTGATCATAATAGCCGCCGCGGTTTTCCACCCCGACCGTCTCCATGGCGCTGATCTGCACATGCTCGATATACTTGGCATTCCATACATCCTGAAAAATCGGATTCATAAAACGGATTGCCTGCATATTGCGCACCATTTCTTTTCCCAGGTAATGATCGATATGGAACATCCGCTCTTTTGTGAAGAAGCGTTCCAAATCCTCATTCAGAACTCTGGCAGATTCCAGATCTTCTCCAAACGGCTTTTCAATGATGACCTTTCCCGTGCAGGCCTTTTCCACCTGTTCCAGACCTTTTGCTATCACCGCAAAGAAGCGCGGGGCAACAGCGAAGTAAAAGACATGATTGTGCAAATGCCGTTCTTTGTAAAACGCATTCAGCCTTTCGTAATTTTCCAGCCCTGTAAAATCCATCTGCACATAATGGATCCGTCTGGCAAAGCGCTCAAATTCATCCATGCGGTAGGGAAGACGGGCATACTGCTTGATCCATCCTGCAGCCTCCTCGCAATAACCGGCATGATCATAGTCTCTGCGTCCGATAATCACAATGGAGAAGTCCTCTTCCAGCTTACTTTGCGCCTGCAGATTATACAGTGCAGGCAGCAGCTTGCGAAAGGTCAGATCGCCGGTTCCCCCGAATATGGTAAAGGTCAGCTGCTTCATGCCCACCGCCTCCATTCATGGTGAAAGCTGCCTTCCTCATCCACACGCTCAAAGGTATGCGCACCGAAATAATCACGCTGTGCCTGAATCAGATTGGCTCCGACATGCGTTGCACAAAACAGGTCCAGATAGCTGATGGCGTTGGCCATCGCCGGAACCGGGATACCGCTCAGGATTGCCTGCGCACCGATCTGCCGCAAATTCTTTTCATAGGATACCACACGTTCCTGAAAGAAGCTATCCAGCAAGAGATGCGAAAGATCCGCCTGTTGTTCATATGCTCTGGTGATATCATTTAAAAATTTTGCCTGTATAATGCAGCCGGCACGGAAGATTGACGCGATTTTTCCCAACGGAAGCTCCCAGCCATAGGATGCACTTGCCTGCTTCAGCAGATCAAAACCCTGTGCATAGGCAATGATTTTTGCCGCATATAAGCCCTGACGAACCTCCTCTTTAAAGGCATCCGGATTGGAAATCTCTGCAATTTCAACATGCGGATACTGCTTCTCAGCTGCTTTCCTGTTTTCATTATTCGACATTACACGGGTATTTCCGGCAGCTGCAATCATGGAAACATCCACCCCCTGCTTCAGGGCTTCGATGCTTGTCCAGCGCCCGGTCCCCTTCTGCTGTGCAGCATCCCGGATACAGTCTACCAGCTCCTTGCCACTTTTATCGTCCTGTTCGCGGAAAATATCGGATGTGATGTGAATCAGAAAGCTGTTCAGCTCTCCCTTTTGATATTCACTGAATATTTCTGCCAGCTGCGCATTATCGAAATGTCCGACATGCTTCAACAGCAGATACGCCTCTGCAATCAGCTGCATATCCGCATACTCAATACCGTTATGCACCATTTTCACATAATGTCCGGCACCATTTTCTCCAATGTAGGTGCAGCAGGGTGTGCCATCCTCTGCCCGTGCTGCGACAGCCTCCAGAATCGGACGGATTTCCTCATAGGCTGCTTTGTTTCCTCCGGGCATGATGCTCGGTCCAAAGCGCGCACCATCCTCACCTCCGGAGATACCCACACCGAAATAATGCAGTCCCTTTCCTTTCAGATACGCCTCTCTTCGAATGGTATCCTCAAAGAAGGAATTACCGCCATCCAGTATGATGTCACCCTGCTCCAGCAATGGAATCAACTGCTCTATGATGGCATCCACCGCTTTACCCGCCTTTACCATCAGCATGACCTTACGCGGCTTTTCCAGCGATGCAACCAGCTCCTCCAGCGTGGAATACCCAGTGAAATTCTCATGCGGCCAAGCTTCCAGCATATGCTCTGTCACCGCATAGCTGCGGTTATAGCCGCCTACCTTATATCCGTGATCTGCCATGTTCAATGCAAGGCTTCTGCCCATGACAGCCAGACCTACCATACCAATATTGTTCGTTCTCATACGTGTTTCCTCCTATTCGTAAAATACGATGCTGACACCCTCCGGTATCGTATCCGTATGTGCCTTTTCCTCCAGCATTCCGCTTATGTGATCAATTTTAAAGGCAACCAGATTGCCACTGCTGCGGTTCGCCGCAAACAGATAATCCCCCTGTGGGGACAGATTGATGTCACGCGGATGATCGCCGCCACTGGAAATGCGCTGCAAAATGCGCCATTGGGCAATATCAATGACATATAGCTGATTGATTCCGCGCACGGAGACATACAGCGTTTCACCACTGCTGCTGATGCGGATTGCGGCACCTCCGCCCTGTTCCCCTTCTTTCAGCAGAGAAAGCTTTCTGGTGATAACACCACCCTGCTCCATATTCATTTCAAATACTTCACAGCTGTCCTCGCTGATCATATACAGGAATCTTCCATGATCGTCCAATACACCATGTCGGATGCCGGTTCCCTTCGGAAAGGAAATAGCGCGTATCAGCTCCATGCTCGTGCGCTCATATACATATACACGATCCAGAAGACGGCAGGGAACCAGTATGGTTGCACCGGTCAGTATTGCCTGATGAGCACCTGCCTCATGCTGAATATGCACAATGCTTTCCTCATGCAGCCCTTCCTCGCTGAAACGATAGCGTATCAGGGTACCGTCGTGATAATTTACCGTGTAAACACAATCCTCATCCTGAACCACATAACAGGCGGTACTGTTTTCCAGTCCTGCAAGCAGCTCTCTGCCATTCGCAAGAACACAGAGTCTGGCATCCGCAAGCTGTGTGGGAAACGCCAGTCTGTTTTTATAATATGACAGATACTTTGCATCCTTGACAGGATAAAACAAATCCGTCTTTACAAATGCATCCTTCTGTACATCATACAGGAAGGAATAAATTCCTTTTGCGGGCGCATAGGTTCCCACAAAGCCTTTTATTTCATTCATAGTGAATACCTCCAGTATTTACTTTATTTTTTAAAGTCACATTGTATACCTATCATACAAAAGTATTTCCATAATTGCAAACATCATGCACAAAAGATAAGAAGCGAATATGAAAACCGGTATCCTTTTCAGCAAGCATAAAACTGTTACAGAGGATCGTATATCGATGAATTTATACGTAAACGCAAAAAAATCAAATTCCCTGTTTACATTAGAGAATTTGATTTATAATCGTATTTAATTAAATTTTCTGGTGATCGGCCTGATTGCCTTACATACCAGCAGGGTCGCAACCGCTCCTAAAATCGCCTCGGCAATTCCATTGGTTGCCACAACGCCAAGCAGAACTGCGATCAAGGTATCGTAAGCAACCTTGATGGCATCCGCATAAGCACTCCCAAAAAACAGGTAAATACCACCAAGCACCAGAACGGTATTGGTAATTGCCCCGGTTAATGCTCCGGCGATGATTCCAACATTTTCGTTAATCCCCTTCCTGCACAGCTTTTCATAAATAAGACCGGCAAGATATCCCAGCAGAATCCTTGGCACAAAGGCGATAAGCAAACTCATCCAGTTTCCGCCGATTCCGCCAATCGTTACAAAGGGGGAAAAGCAGAATGATGTCAGTGTCGGACGGAATGTCGCATTAAGCACACTGGTCAGTCCGAATACAAAGCCCAGCTGTGCACCTGCCTTTTTACCGAGTGCTATCCCGGCAATGATGACGGGTATATGCATGGTCGTCGCGCTGATCGGTCCGATTGGCAGATAACCCAGGGGTGTGACTACCAGTATGATCTGGATAGCCAAAAACATGGCCATGATGGACATGTACTGCGTTTTTTTCGATTTCATATGTGTCCTCCTACTCTCGCTCTCTTACAGATGCGATGTCTATCGAAAGATGTCCTTCCGTATTGTCCCATTCTTTACAGGTCCAAACAGATCCTGTCAGAATATCTTCTATACACGGATGACGCATTTATTATAATACAATTCCCATTCTCTGCCAATAACTTTGTGTATCTTTTCACATGATACCGATTACATGGCTTCTGTATTTTCCGTGTGCTATAATAAGTACACAAAAAGGAGGCAGGATTATGGAAAGGAAAGCTTTTACGGTGCTCTCCCTGCGTGAACAGCCGCAGCTTCTTAAGGTGGCAGCACAATGGTTTCACAGCAAATGGCAGATTCCCTGTCAGGCTTATGAGGATAGCATTCAGGAGTGTAGTACAGGTACTGCCTTCATTCCGCAATGGTATGTAATTCTGGATTCATCAGGAACAATCATCGCCGGTGCAGGACTGATAGCCAATGATTTTCATGAGCGTAAAGAATTAACGCCAAATGTATGTGCCTTGTATGTAGAGAATGCGTGGCGGGGCAACGGATATGCAAGGACGCTGCTAGATCACATTCGCAGGGAGGCAGGCAGCGAAGGGCTTTCACGGCTTTATCTCATCACTGACCACACCGTATTTTATGAAGTCTGCGGATGGGAATATCTATTCTTGATCAGGGAGGACAGCGGCGATTCTATCCGGATGTATACCGCCAAAACTCTATAAGCACGCAAACAGGCAGTATTTGCAGGATTGCGCAAGTTACAGATAAAACCTTGGAAGCAATTCCCCGTCTTTAAGGTGTCACAAAATTTGAGGAGGAAAAGAAGGTCAAAAGAAGTCCAGTCTATAGGAAAAGCCAGTCCTTTTACGGATTGTGGTATGACAGCATTCTTTTTCTTCAGCTTCAACAGCAGCTTAACAATCAATGATGGTAAGCATTTAAAATAGGAAATCCACAGCCTTACTTCACAGGCGTAAGAAGCTGGATTTCCTTTTTCATAAACACATAAATGCAAGCCCTTCTGCTTCTCTGCATTATTTACCCCTGTACTTCCTTAATTGCTCAGATACCAGAATTCCACAGGATACCGCTCCCAGCATAAAAAGAGCTCTGCGGCATGCAAGGACAGCTACATCCGGAGTATGCCGCTTTGCAGATAACGTACTTGCATTTGCCGTTACACACGAAAAGCATACACACATTAGAGAAATCCGAATTGCATATTTCACGTTGATACACCTCTTGTTCATCTTAAAAAACCTGCTCATGCATAGCTGTTTCTATTCCTATACATTTATAAATTAACATTAAGAAGTTGAAAAGCTTCTTTTTTTTACCGAAATTGCATAAAAAAGTATCTTTTTCATACAAATATGTCTGAAAATTCAGTATTTCTAAACGTATACAATGCTGTATATATTAGATATATATAGTATACTTCCCCTCGATATGAATGACAATGATTTTCTATAAAAGTTTAAATGTATATCACAAAACGGTTATTCATAAAAAAGACAGTATCCATTATAGATAGCGTATACTGTCTTCATCCCATATTATTCGCTTCGCTTCTTTTCCAGTAAGTGCAGTCTGGCATAGCCATCCAATACCTGTATCAAGCCAAGATCACAATACCCTTGTCGTTCAAACCAATCTTTCGTCCCGTTGGGAAACGTACTTTCCTCATCACATATCACCAGTATTCTCCGGTAGATTTTAAACAGCTCTTTCTCCATACACTGCAAGGGCCAGGCCTTATAGTCTGCCTCTTCACTGGAATGATATACACATGTTAAAAAAGCCGTGTGCGCATCCTTGGGAATCGGATATGGAACCTGTAAGGATGGCATCCATTCAACACCACCTACGATTTGTCCCTCCAGCTGATGGATAAAACCAAATGTGGTGAGTCCGCAGGAGCTGAGAAAATCCGATTTTTTCTTCATCTGTGCGCAATCCGCACACAGTGTGCATCCCTTTGCGGTCAATGCCAGGGTTTCACTGGTAAGTGGAAGCAATTCACCTCTTTTTTCCTCGTAGGACTGCTCAATAACATACGGTTTCTCCCTTGTAATGGCTCCATCCCGCACTCCCTTTAATACCGCAGCTGTAACAGGACCATACCAGTGCAGCTGCTGATTGAAAATAGTTAGAAAGGGATAATACAGCTGTTTTTCAAATGCAAGCTTTTCCTGACCTGTGATATCAATGCAGGTTACATCATCCATGGCAGCTTCTTGAAACAGCTCCAGCATTTCTGCAATGATAGGACACTGATATCCCCAGTGATAGAAGGTTATTTGCATATTACATCACTATGGGCCGGTAGCCCATAAGCTGATTCTGCGTGTAAAACCGCGCGTTTGATCGCCTTTGCCATCATTTCTGTCGCAAGCATACCGACAGCATCAGCCATAACCTCAACCTCACCACTGCTGAGTACAAATATAGAATCTCCATCACTCATGGTATGTACCGGATGAATCGCTCTCGCATAGCCATTATGTGCAATTCCTGCAATCTTGGTACACTGCGCCTTATCAAGCTTTGCATTTGTCACAAAACAGCCGATTGTCGTATTGCCTTCCGGCAGCTTTCGCAGAGCATCCATTTGTTGAAACAGAACATCCTGTGCCTTTAAAACAGATCCGCTATGGGAATCATAAACACCCGCCAGCAGCTCATTTGTTTCATAATCCACTACATTTCCACAGGCATTTACAGCTACGATAGCAGCAACCTGCAGGTCACCAACCTGTATACCGCAGGTTCCGATACCACTTTTCATAGCATGCTCAAAGCCCAGCAGCTTTCCAACGCTCGCTCCTGTCCCCGCCCCGTGATTTCCTTCTAATACCGTATCATTTTCTGCGTCCACGCATGCCGCATAGCCCATTTCCTTATCCGGCCGGACATGTGCATCGCCAACGGACAAATCGAACAAGCTCGCACCACAGACAATAGGAACCTTGGCTACCTGCATGTCAAAGCCTGCACCGTGTTCTTCCAGATACTGCATGGCACCACTGGCAGCATCAAGACCGTAGGCACTGCCTCCGCTCAGCATTACAGCATGAATTTTCTGTACCATATTGATCGGATGCAGAAGATCGGTTTCTCTGGTAGCCGGTCCACCGCCTCTGACATCGACTCCCGCAACTGCGCCATCTCTGCATAGGATAACGGTACAACCTGTCCCCGCCTTCTGATTCTCTGCCTGCCCAACCTGAAAGCCTTTGATATCTGTAATTTTTATTTCCTTCATGTTTGCTCACCTCTGCCCTTATTGTAGCATAAAGCGGTTCCTACGAAAAAGATTTTATGGGAAAGAGCTTATGAAATATACCATTCACACAGGTAAACCATGTGCGAGCGCCACAGCGTGTAACAACGGCGGTAAAAATAGCAACATGATTCTGCATGAAAATACTTTAAAATCTTTTGATTGCAGTTATTTACGGGATAAAACAGCCGTCTCCTACAAACATTCTGATAATTTATACGGAAAGGTCCTATAGAAGATTGTATAGTGGTTTGCATGCTCATGTATCTTATAGTTTAGAATCCATGAAATATCAATAATTTGTGGATTTTTTAGGAATTTGACAGATTCCATACGTATAGAAGGGTGTAAGGAACCCTTACAGAATGGAGGACATATGAATGTCAGATGCAACAAATCAACTCAACTACAGTAACGATCTATTTTTTAAGTACACCCTTTCCCGTGAGGATGAAGGCTCTGTGTACGCCCGCAACACCATCATTGAGCGTGTTACCGGAATCCGGGTAAAGGAAAGCACCGTGCTCAATCCCAATCTGGATCCGGGCATCATTGGAAAGAAGCGCATCATTCTGGATGTTCATGTGAAGGATGAACAAAACCGCCATTTCAATATCGAGATGCAGACGACCTACAAGGGATTAGCAGAAATGATGCGCTTTGAATTTTACGGTGCCAGAGCATTGAACAATCAGCTCAACAGTGGTAAGAAGTACAGGGATTTAAAGCCAGTATATCAGATTATTTTCATTGACGAATATGCATGGAATAACAGAAATCTGATCAATCAGTATCAGATGCGTAATGAGCAGGGAGAGAATGAAAGCTACTATCCGCTCATCCTTCGTACCTATATTCATATGCCGGCAATCAATGACATCGTAAAGGAGAAGGAAATGCAGAGGCTGAATGACTTTGAACAGCTGATATACCTGTTTGAAAATAATGAAAAAAATGATATACTGAAGTCAAAGGAAAGGCTGGTGAAGGTATTCATGGATAAGTACGAGGAAATGCAGAAGGATGATGAGCTGTGGTCAACCGCAATGGCGATTCAGATGGGAGAGGCACGTTACCGCTATGGCTTGGAGGACAGCTATGAAGAGGGGATGAAAGAAGGAATCATTAAAGGGAAAGAAGAAGGTAAAATCGAAGGAGAGAAAGTTGGTATACACAAAGGTAGAATAGAAGGAAAGATATCACTGCTGCTCCAGCAGCTGGATAGTAAATACCATGAGGATTGCTCAGTCTGGCTATTTTCTTTGAACGATGAACAGATAGAGAATGTATCCAGCTTGATACTGACATGTAATACATTGCAGGAGCTAAAGGATCAGGTTATGATTAGCCAATAATCATACATAAATACGCCGAGAAACTGTTCTATAAGCTTACACTTATAAAACAGTTTTTCATCTGCTTGTTTCCCCAAATTCATAATAATATTGGCAACGAATGTACCTATGCAGGGCTTTTGCTTGTTTATGAAATAAATACGAAGGCTGTTGCATAATGCAAATCACAGGGCGATAAAACCCTTTTTCTGTTTAATAAAGTTTTTCATATGGACGAAACATTCTATTCTGTTGGGCATTCCCTGTCTTTCTAGGAATTGCTATCACTATCTTTTCTATTTCTAATTATATATGTGATTACAATCCTTGACTCTGACAGTGTGTCATAGTGTATACTTGTCATATACAGCAGCAGGATGCCTAATTGGAAACATTAACGGCAATCAGCTTTGTGATTTAAAAAGGAGAACTGTCATGAAGGAATGTGAAGAATGCTACAGCATCAATAACCGCTCAACACCTATATTGAATCCCAGAGATTGTCTGGAAAATCATCTGCAATACATATGTGGAACCTGTGGCAGGTGCATCTGCGTGAATAGGACGGAGAAAAGTGGTCTGCAAAGATGGAATTTCCCTTTCAAAACACTGGAAACCGCCAAGCTGTATCTGCGTAGTGCTGATATTTGTGCAGAAACAAATTGCGGAATCTATGAAATCAAAAATGAAAGAGGACGATATTCCTATAAGATTTTTAATAGCCCCTCCATTGCAGCCGCTTATACTAACAACCATAAGGTATGTCTCAATGAGAAACCTCTATATCAAAGAGAGAGATTTAAACGATATCCAAACGCTGAAATAAGACGTTTAACTTCTCATGAAGTTGACATATATCTAAAGGAACAGAATGAGACAAAATAAAAACCGGCAATCCGGTTTTTATTTATGACGATATTATTTCATCAATTGTTTTCTTTTACGCTGAATAGCAATAATTCCCATCGAAACTAATCCAAGCAGTGCAAATGCTGTAAAGAGACCTGCATTTGTTGTATCTCCGGTATTCGGTGATTTCTTATCATTGGATGGTTTTTCAGGTGTTGACGGTTTTTCTGTAGCTGCTACTTTTTCATAAACAGGTTTTACAAGCAAATCCTTGGTTACCTTCGTAAAATCAGTATCCCATTTCACAAAACGATAGCCTTCAACTTCCGGTGCTTTTGGTGCTGTTGCCGCTTTGTTAGCTTCAACCTTTTCAGTTCTCAGCACTGCGCCATTCATATCGACAAAGACAACATTATAAATCGTCTTTTCTGGTGTTGGCTCTGGTTTTGGTTCCGGGGTAGTTCCGTTATCATCAATTTTTTTATCCTCATATACGACAGCATAAGTAGAGAAACGATCTGTTCCAAAGGTTAAAATATTCTTATTATGCTCTGGTACTATTTTATTAACAGCTCCATTATGAACACGAAGTATATAGAATTCTCTTCCTTCTGCTAATAGATTCTCAGGGACCACAACAGTGAATTTCATAGGGGTACTCAGATTTGTAATATTTCCTAATACAGTATCATCTGCTTTGATTAAGACACTCAGGTCAAGATACATTGCCACTGTTGCTGTATTATTACTTTCAGCGGTCAATGCTTCCAGTTCCTTTTGAATTTTTTTAGCATCAGCCTGTACTTGAGCATTACTGGAATCAGCCTTCTGCACATCTGCAACAACCGTTACTGTCTTGCCTGCTTTTGCAGCTTTAATAACAGCATTAGCTGTATCTGCATCTGTGAACTCACTGGAGCCTGCAATAATCTGATCAGTTACATCTTTCAATAACTGTTCTGCTTTCTCATCATTTACACCCACCTTGATTTCATCAGTAGGTTTGGATGTATCAATAGAAGGAGTTTCTACTGCTACAGGCTTGGTAACCGTAACAGTACAGGAAGCTTTCTTACCGCTTTCTGTTTCCGCTGTGATTACAGCTTTACCAGACTTCAGTGCAGTAACCTTTCCGTCTTTTACAGTTGCTATTTCAGGCTTATCACTTGACCAGGTTACCGTTTCAAGAGTTCCTTCAGGTGCCAGAACGGCTGTTACTGTTTTGCTGGCTCCTTCCTCCAATGTTAATTCGTTTTCAGATAAAGTTATATTGCTTGCAAGCGGTGCAACGGCAAATCCGTCACTAGTCTTGAATGCCTTATATGAATTACTTACATAAGCAGTTGGGTCTGTATTGAAAATACCACCATTAACCCTCACATTTTCTTTTGCATTCGCCCAATCAGATACAACCCATTCTTTATTTTCATTTTTGCTCCATGTATATGCAAGTAAAGCTTCGCTGCTGCTTGATGTAAAGGTTCCTCCTGAGATTGTCACATTTGGAATAGAGCTATAACCAGGGCGATTTACAACAGAAATAGCTGCACCATCCGGGATAGCACCATCTCCTGTTTTGCTGTTTCTTTTGTCTGCTCCGGTACCTGAGACAGTACCTCCGTTGATATTCATTACAGATAGATTACCGGAACATAATTGAATACCAAGATCACCTTTAACAGTACCACCATTGATTGTGATTTCCCCGGTCTGTGGATGATAAATTGCTGCACCTGTACCATCAGGATCTGCATTAGAAATAGAACCACCATTTATCACAATCGTGGTACCATTATTATTGAGACCATTACCAGCGATGCCATACCACTCACCTTTTAAGCTTCCGTTGTTCAATATCAAGCTGGAATTAACAAATACTCCCACTGCACACTGATACCCGAAAATTGAACCAGTACCAACACTATCATTGACTGTCATTGATGAATTATACAGTCGAATCGGTGCATTTGTTTTACCAACACTATCATTCAGCTCCTGTTTAATGTTTAACCCATTGAGGTCTAGTGAAAAGGTTTTATCTTTTACATCAATAGAAGCTGTTAAATTTATATCTTGAAGTAATTTGATTGATTGTCCTTCTTGTACTGACTGAATCGCTTCAGACAACGATGCATAGGATGTACCATTGATCTCAGCAACAGCATTTGATACAGTTTCATTCGTCTTTTCCGTTTGTACATCTGCCGCATACAAAGGGGTTGGCGTTACGCATACGGCAGTTAGAGCTATCGTAGCAAATAACGTTAATAATTTTTTCATACAGTATGTATTCCTCCTTTTTCCATCTTTCAAACATTTAAAAATAAGAAATTCGTATTATCTATCCCTCCCATCTCAAAACGTATACATATATGAATGAAAGGAAAATAGACAAATATGAAGGAAAAAGTGTATCTTTTCAGTAAAAACAGTCTAAAAAAGCAAGTTTTTCAACCTGCTTTCTGCTATCTATTATGTTATACGTTTGAATACAACTATAGTATAGCGCTTAAAATGGCACTTTGCAACCATTCTTTTTAAAGGATATTTGTATGACACACATATGATTTTCTGCAAAGCTCATATGATACAGAAGAGATTATCCGATTTCTGTACAACAGAAAACAACATAAAAAGCTGCTTTGACAATCTCTATTTCAATAAAGCTTTACTTGACAGTAATAATCCTATACAAAAAAGCAATAGTTGCATGAAAACCATTGCTTTTCAAGGCTTATTTATTCTGTAGCAAAAACTGCTGTTCATCCATATTCATAATACGACATGCATTCTGATAATAGACTTTTCGCAAAATTTCATCCGATAGACCGATTCCATAGATTCGCCATCTCCCCTGTCCCGGAAGCTCGCCATTTGGCTGATATGGAAAATATTCATCCATGGTTTCCAGAAACCGGTAATAAATAGAATGCTGTCCCAGATCCAGCGGACAGCAATCCGTTCCGAATACAATGCGTTCTGAATACGTTTCAAAGAATGCTTTACTGGAATAGGGCACTCTCCCCAGCTCTGCTACACGCGCCGCCATATCCACATACATATTATCGTATCGATCCAGACGCAGTGCAACATGCTTCAGATTTTCCGCATAGCTGCCGAAATGTGCAATTATAAAGGTTGTTTGCGGGTGGTTCTCCACCATACGATCCTGCATATCCATAAGTTCTTCAAAGCACAACTGCCCCGGTTTGCCAAACTGCCAGTCAGGATGACAGTTCAATTCCTCAAAGCGTTCATTATGACGATCAGCAGGCTTAAAAAACGCTACTGGATCCGCAATATGAATTAAAATTGGCATGTGCAGTTCCGCTGCTGTTTGATACACAACATCCAGACGCGAATCATCTGTTCGAATATACCTGCCGTACGTATCCCTGTATTCCAGTGAAATGACCTTCCACATCTTGATACCGCGTGCTCCCTTCCGATAAGCTTCCATCAAATGATTACGCACCCATTGCTTGAAATCCGGATCATCAATTCTGGATACATCGATCCATACAAATGTAGTTATATAATTCTCAAAACCCTCCGTCTTACGAATCATGGCATCAAGCTCATTTCCCCAGACACCATCAAGATTCACGATATGTGCAACGCCAGCATCCTGCAAAGCTTCGACATAATCCGCAGTATTATACAGTGCCGCATAACCGGGGCCGGGAACCAGATTACCCATATGTGTATGCATATCGAATACCGGAAATTTCGGTTTGCATATCGGATGCTGTGGTGTTATACATTCTGCATACGGGTCAAACTGTGATAAATAGAGATCGTTCATGAATGAATTGCCTCTTCTGTTTCCGGATCAAAGAAATTCATACGGTTCGCATCTATCGTCAGTTTCAGCATCTGATGCGGCTGCAGCTCCATACGCGCATTTACCTTGGCAACCATCGGCGTATTACCGATCGTCCCATGCAGTATATATTCATTTCCCAGCAGTTCCTTTACATCCAACTGATAGTCTATGACAGATTTTGGATAGGTCTGTGCTACGATTTCCTCCATGTAGATGTTTTCCGGACGGATTCCCATGATAATTCTTTTATTCTCATAGGTTTTCAGACTCTCCTTCGCAAGATTATTTACTTCAATTGAATGTGCATCAAAGCAGAACATACCTTCCTTATACGTTCCCTCGATGAAATTCATAGCTGGACTTCCTAAAAAGCCTGCCACAAACATATTAGCCGGATGCTCGTAAATTTCCTTCGGTGCTCCGATTTGCTGGATATACCCATCCTTCATAACAACAATGCGGCTCGCCATCGTCATAGCCTCTGTCTGATCATGAGTAACATAAATTGTCGTCGCTCCGATGCGTTCATGCAGCTTTATGATTTCAGAACGCATCTGCACGCGCAGCTTGGCATCCAGATTAGATAACGGCTCATCCATCAAAAACACCTTGGCATTGCGGACAATTGCCCTCCCCAGAGCAACTCTTTGCCGCTGTCCGCCGGATAGTGCTTTTGGCTTGCGTTTCAGATATGGTTCGATTTCCAAAATTCGCGCTGCTTCGTGAATACGCTTATCTATTTCATCCTTTGGCACCTTTTTGATTTTCATGCCGAACGCCATATTATCATAGACACTCATGTGCGGATATAGCGCATAGGATTGAAATACCATGGCGATATCACGGTCCTTACTTGGCACATCATTTTCCAGTACATCATCAATATACAGACTGCCGCTGGATATTTCCTCGAGACCGGCAATCATGCGAAGCGTCGTGGATTTGCCGCAGCCGGACGGACCTACAAAAACAATGAATTCCTTATCCTTGATTTCCAGATTGAAATCAAAAACAGCCTGTACCTTATTATCATATATCTTATTTATATTCTCTAACCTTAAATTTGCCATATCTGCTCTCCTTTATTTCATACCTGTCATCGCGATACCCTTGATGAAATGCTTCTGGAAAATCATGAAAACGACAGTAACCGGCACCATAATCAATGCAGAAGCAGCCATTGTTGCGGAAAGGTCAGCCATATGCTGCGATGCGAAGAAGGACAAAGCCAACGGCAACGTCATTTTCTTAACCTCATTCAGCATAATCAGTGGATTCAGATAATCGTTCCAGTAATTCAGGAATGTGAAGATAGCCAATGCACCAAGTGCTGGTCGTATCTGAGGAATAATGATTTTCCAGAAAATCGTGAAATCTCCTGCCCCGTCCAGCTTAGCACTTTCAATAAGCTCTCTTGGTATCTCATCACAAAACTGCTTGCATAGATATATACCGAAGGCGTTTACGAAGGAGGGTAGAATCAAAGCGCCTGCACTGTTATACAATCCCAGTGAATTGATCAAAAGGAATGAAGGAATCATAGTTGTCTGTGCGGGAACCATCATACTGGCAAGCAGGATGGCAAACAATAGCTTTTTGCGTTTGAATTGAAATTTTGAGAACACATAGCCTACCAGTGCGCTGGTGAACAGAATAATGACGGTATTTGTCACCGTAATAAATGCACTGTTTTTAAACCAGGTGAAGAACGGGGATTGTGTCAATACCTTTTCATATCCGCTGAGTGTTGGCTCCAGCGGCAAAAGATGTCTTGGATTAACTAGAATCTCCTGTGTGCTTTTGAAAGAATTAGACAGCATCCAGAAATACGGCATGATGAAGAAAATTGCAAGGATCGCAAGACCGATAAAGATACTATAGCGGACAGCCTTTTGTTTCGTCATTTTATGTTTTTTCATATCAATACTCCCATTCTACCTTATTAGCACGCTGCTGGATGAGGGAAACAACCATAATAATCATGAACAATGCCAGAGAGATTGCCGAAGCATATCCCATGTCCTTAGTTTCAAAGGCTGTCTTATAAATATAGCTGGTCAAAACCAATCCTGAATTCTGCGGGCCATTACGAACTGCCATGACAGCGAACTGCGCAAATGCCTGAAAGTGAGAAATCAGTGTCATAATGGTCACAAATGTAAAGGTTCGCTTCAGCAGAGGCAATGTGATATGACGGAATTTCTGCCAGCCGCTGGCGCCATCCAAATCAGCTGCTTCATAGAATTCACCAGGGATTCCATCGATACCTGCCGTAAAGAGGATGATGTTGTAGCCGATATCTGCCCATATAGAGAATACAATGATGGACCACATGAGCACATCAGGGTTTCCAAGCCAATTCACCTCTGCTAAACCAAGGGTACGCAATGCCATATTGGCCAGTCCGTTTGTGGTAGGTAAAATACTCTTTGCCCAAACTACACTGGAAGCGACCAAGGGGGCAACACATGGCAGGAAGAAAATCATACGGAAGAGACTTCGGGTCTTGTTAGATTTAAACATACTGATCAGCTGTGCGATTCCCAAGGATATCACGATATTCAGTGCAACGGTAATCACAACGAAGAACAATGTGTTTTTCGTTGCTTTCCAGAATACTGGATCCTGTACAAGACGGACAAAGTTATCTAAACCTACGAAATGGTTATCGGATCGTAAAGGATTATAATCGAAGAATGATATCGCAAGACCTCCGATAATGGGACCAATCATAAAAATCATAAGATGGAGAAAGATTGGAATCAGGACGATGAGAACGAATTTTTTGTTTTTCAATGGGTTCACCTTCTTTTAGATTAGGGAAGAGCGATGTCCTCTTCCCTATACTGGCATTATTTTTTTATAATACCGTTTAATTCCTTCTCCATAGTAATTAGTGCCTGATCAACATTTTTAATATCACCGCGTACCAGCTTTTGGAAGGTTGCATTCACCTTTTCCTTAAACTGATCTGTATTGAAATGACCAATGAATTGCGACTTGTCAAGAATTTTTACAAGTGGTTCGGCATATGGCATCTGTTTGATAAATTCCGGATTGGATGCGACAGATTTTTTCGGAGGAATTTGAGAGCATGCGATATTATGTTTCATCAGCACATCATCCTGGAAGAAATATTCAAGAAATTTGAATGCTGCTTCCTGTTGCTTGCTGTTTCCATTAACCGCCATAGACCATCCAGTTTCTGCAGCAAATGCCGGCTTATCACCAAACCATGGCATAGATACATAATCAAAATCTTTTCCATATTCCAGGCCGAAGGAGGTGATGCCCTCCGCAATTGTCCACGGACCGCGCGGAACCATAACAACATTTCCTGCATACAGCTGCTGATATCCTTCCATATCACCGCCTCCATCAAGACCTTCCATTGTTGTGACACCATCGACCTTCACCATATCATACAACTCCTGCAGTGCTGCCTTTGCCTGTGGTGTCTGCAGATTGAAGCTACCGTCCTCGTTTTGATAGGTGCCTCCAGTGGACAGAATCATGGACAGGAACATATATGGTACAGAATCCCAATTCACAAAATCAAAGCCCTTGATTGTAATGGTGTCCCCATCCTTTTTCGTAGCTTTTTTCGCTGTTTCTCTTAATTCCTTCCAGGTGGTAGGAGTCTTTAAATTATGTTCACTCATCAATTTCTTATTGACAAGCATAGCACCATTTTCAATATTGAATTCCATTGGCAGACCATACAGCTTGCCTTCATATTCCAAAGCGCCAATCGTAGATGGGTACACATCGTCATGAATGGTCTTTGACAGATTTTCCGGTATCTCAGCAAGCGCTCCGGTACTGGCGAAATCCAGACCCCAGCCGCCCCATAGCTCGTAAATATCCGCTCCGCCTTCCTTGGAAATCAAGGATGTTTGGACCTTGGATTCAAATTGATCATATGGGAAGAATTCGATATTGATATGAATATCCGGATTCTTTTCCTCAAATTCTCTGGCAATTTTCTGATAAGAAGCTGCCCATGGTTCATTCTGGTGTCCCCAGAAGGTCAATTCCACCTTATCCCCATCAGATCCCCCGGAAGATGAACTACAGCCGAACATCGTTGCACTTAACAGCGCTGATAATCCACAGCAAACTAATTTTTTCATCGATTTTCTCCTCGCTTTGCTTTAATGTTTTGATTTACTCCCGTCTTAATCCTTTAAATCCAGTGTTTTGAAATATGTCAGATAGTCTTTGTTTTTATGCAGCATTTCCTGTACCATATCGTGAATTTCCTGCATACTCAGTACACTTGCCGTCAATGGATCAAAGAGTATCGCCTCAAAGATCAGCTGTGGATCGCCGTTTAGCGCTCCTTGTACAGCAAGCTCCTCGATGCGAGCAGAATGATCCACCATCAGAGCCAGATGATCCGGAAGCGTAATCTGCTGAATGGAATGAATCCCCTTGCTGGTCGCAACAACCGGAACCTCCACACAGGCATTCTCCATAACGTTTCGAATATAGCCTTTGTTTCGCAAATTGCCGTTGAAGAAATACGGTGTGTGATCTCCGAAGATGGCATTGAAGATATTGGATGCATATTCATCTCCCCGTTTCAAATCAATGTCTCCTTGATTCACCCAATCACGGTACTCCTGTTCCCAGGTATCCTCACGTTCCAGATATTCATCCAGAATATAGGCATATGCTCCCGGATTCCAGCCGGTTCCATGCGTACAGTAGGTTTCAATCAGATCCTTGCGTTTGCGGAACCAAGGATTATATTCGGAATTGTGCCCACTGGATTCGGTTGGAAAATACCCCAGATGCCGGTACATCTCGATTCGAACCATTTCCTCATTGGCAACCTCTTCTCGCTGAATAGCATTCTGAATCAGCGGATAGGCATCTTTCCCCTTCCATTCGTAATTTAGATAGAAGGCCTGATGATTGATACCGGCACAGGTATAGGAAATCTCCTTTGGATCGGCTCCAATCCAGTTTGCCAGCATTTCTGCTGTTCCCTGTACACTGTGGCACAAGCCAGTGACATTAACTTCTGTCTGCGTTTGCAGATAGCTGACCAGCATTGCCATAGGGTTTGTATAATTCAATACAATGGCATTCGGACAAAGCACCTCCACATCACGAATGATATCCAGTAGAACCGGTGCCGTACGCAAAAACCGAAAGATGCCAGATGGCCCGCGTGTATCTCCGACACAGATATCAACTCCATATTTCTTTGGAATTTCGATATCATGCCGCCAGACTTCAACACCTCCCTGCAAAATAGTGATCAATACACCGTCAGCATCCTTTAAAGCCTCTTTGCGATCAGTTGTCGCATGAACGACTGCAGGATACTTTCCTGCCTCCACAATGCGCATAACACCATCCTTGGCATATTTCAGACGTGTTTCGTTGATATCCATCAGCATGATTTCACAGTCTCTGAAAGCATCAAATGTCAGGATATCCCTTACCAGTCCTCTGGTAAAGTCAAGAGAACCGGCTCCAATAAATGCAAATTTCCTTTTCATAAACAGTTTCCTTCCTTTGTTTACTAAACATTTGTTTATTATTTAGTTGATTACAACCACAGTATACCGCAACACTTTCTGTTTGTAAAGGCTTACAGACAATATTTTTACTAAATTATTTGCTTTTTCCCTAATTTTGTTCTATAATGTTTAGTAAACAGAGAGGAGATGGTTATATGTCAACACTTCGCGATGTCGCTAAGTTGGCTGGTGTATCCCTTGCCACTGCATCCCGTATCCTATCCAACGATGAATCCTTCAAAGCGACAGAGGCTACACGAAAAAAAATTGAAGATGCAGTCCGTGAACTGAACTACACCTTCAAAAGCAAAGCCAAGACCAGTAAATACAATATCGGCTGTATCATGGCAGTTACTTCAGAGAAATACGGTGATCCCTTTTTCAATTCTATTTTAGCATCCGCGGAGGAGGAAAGCACGAAATATGGGATGGCAATTTCTTCCATAAAAAATTACAATGAATTAAAAGATCCCGCTATTTTATCGGAAATGTGCAGACAGAATCTGGATGGACTGCTTTTAATGGAGGATTTGCCAAAGGATACCTTCGCAGCTTTAACAGCATCCATTCCTTACATCGTAGGAATCGATCCATACTGCTGCGACTATAACAACGTCGGATTTGATCATATTGAGGCAACCTTCCAGGTGATGGATCATTTTCTAGCCTGCGGATGTCGCAGAATCGCCTATATCGGTGGCGGAGCGCCAAATACCTGCTTTTTAGATAGCAAGCGGATGATCGCATATCGTGAATCTCTGCGCAAAGCAGGAATTCCCTATGATCCCTCAATCGTAATTGATTGCGATTGGGATATTGAAAAATGTGTGCAGGAAACCGAACAGCTGATGCTGCAGGAGAATCGCCCAGACGCTATTTTCGCGGGAAGCGATACACTCGCATCCGTCATCCTTGGAAAGCTGTATGAAATGGATATTCGCTGTCCAAGAGATATTTCCATCATCGGTTTCAACAATCTTTCCACCACTGCACATATGATTCCACCGTTATCCACGGTGGATGTACCAACACACGAAATCGGAAAACGTTCGGTTCAGCGGCTGTATCAGCTGATTCACGAGCATGATGAGACGATACTCAATATCCTGTTACCAACAAAATTCATCGAACGAAACTCTACAGCACGAAAGGATATGAAAGAATGAACTATTATCTGGGAGTAGACGGGGGAGGAACCAAGACAAAATTCATCATCTGTGATGCATTTGGCAGAGTACAGGCGCAAAGCATACAGCCTACCTGTCATTATCTGCAATGCGGATTGGATGGTGTCACCAAAGTCATGCAGGACGGCATGTATGACTGCCTGAATAGCAGTGCGATAAAGGTAGAGCAAATCGCCGCTGCGTTTATCGCCTGTGCAGGATATCGGGATATAGAAAAGGACAGTCCCGCCATCGAAAGGGCTGTCAAAAAAGCTTATCCGCAAATACCGCACATGCTAGGCAACGATATGGAAAACGCACTGGCAGGATCCCTGGCTGGAGCTGCAGGAATCAATGTAATCGCAGGCACCGGTTCCATAGGACTTGGGAAAAATGAACAGGGGCAGATGTGCAGAAGCGCAGGATGGCACCATATCTTCGGCGGTGATGAAGGCAGTGCCTACTGGATCGCCTGTCGGCTGATTCAGCATTTCACTAAACAAAGCGATGGCAGAGAACCAAAAACTGCATTATATGAAGCTGTGAAAACACAATATCATCTACAGGAGGACAGTGATATCCTAACCACTTGTGTTGTGAATTGGAACTTTGACAGAACCAGAGTTGCCGCGATGTCGCAGACAGTGTTTACACTTGCAAAGCAAAATGATCCTGTCGCAATGAAAATTTTTCAGGAAGCCGCAAAAGAGCTTGCTGATATTTATCTAGCGATTTACCGGCAGCTGCCCTTCACTTCCAAGAATATCCCTGTTTCCTATAGCGGAGGCGTATTCAAAAGCGGTAGCTATATTCTGGAGCCGTTAAAGGAATATTTGTCCATCGAACCAACATTAACGCTCACTGCGCCAATCCTTTCTCCCGATGCAGGCAGTATCATACTTGCAATGCAGTACGACAACCGCTTGATAGATGAGAAAATCATTCAAAATTTACGCACCTTATAGCTGATTTTCATCCATTTCTTCGTATAAAGAAACACACTTTGGAAGCCTTATGCTTCAATACATGTGTACAAGCTGCGCTGTTCACATACAGAAAAGCTGATACCTCCCCTGTTAAAGTACGGTATCAGCGTTTTTTTCAGTTTATAATAGGAGATATTCATGTGGCACTTATTGGAAATAGACGTATACATGAGCCACCATTTATAAAAAACGCATTATCCTAAGAAAATGTGCAGTCTGCATATATGCTCAAATAAGCTGTTTTTGTTGTTGAAGAGACGATTTTCCCTGCCTTCCTCTACATAAAATATTTCCTTTGCCAGACCCTGTGTATATGAAATGCATCATCCATTAACATCAAATCCGCATCATAGCCAGGCTCTATTGATCCTTTTTTCCAGCCATACAGCCTTGCGGGATTATATGCCGCCATACGCACCGCACTTTCCACACTGCAACCGGTATATCTGCACATATTGCGCAGGGCAGTATTCATTGCCAGCGTGCTTCCTGCAATTCGCCCGGTTTCCTTTACCGTAGCTTTTCCATCCTGAATGACAATATTCTTGCCGCTAAACGGATATTCTCCATCCGCTACCGCCTTATATGGATTGGCGTCACTGATGAGTATGATGCGATCATCCCCTAAAGCACGATAGGTGGCATGAACGACATCCGGATGTACATGAAATCCGTCCACAATCAGCTCGCACATCAGATCGGAAAGCAGTGCACCTGTCACCACACCGGGATTACGGTGCTCATGCTGACTCATCGCATTATACAGATGGGTAATCCCCTTTGCTCCGTTTCTCTGAGCCTGCATCACCTGCTGTGCATCTGCCATGCTGTGTCCGATATTCATGACAATGCCCTGCCTTGTCCCCTCCTTGATCAGTCTTTGCGCATCAGGCAGCTCCGGTGCTATCGTCATTGAGGAAACATGGGAAGAAACACGCAGAAACTGTCGAAATTCTTCAATATCCGGCAAACGCAGAAATTCTTCCTTCATGACAGCCTTCTGCTTCGGATTCAGAAACGGTCCCTCCAGATGAATACCGAGTAAGGAATCCGTTACCTGCGAATCCAGCAGCTGCAGCCGCTCCATCGTCATTGCATGATTCTCCACAACCAGACTGGCCAGAAAACCGGTGACCCCTTCCGCATGCTCCAAAGCGATGATTTCCTCTATTGCTTGGGCAGTACACGTATTAAAATCAAAGCCGCCGATTCCATGCGTATGTGTATCCAGCAGTCCCGGTGCCAGATACAATCCCTCTGCATCAATAACCTGCTCGGCATGAGGAAGCTCACATTCCGAAGCGATATCCAAAATCGTGCCATCTTCGATCAGAACGGCTTCCTCCTTCACACACCGCTGTGCATGCATAAGCACCCGTGCATTTATTATCATTGTCTTCATTTATGTTTTTCCTTCTTTCATAAAGAACACGGGAACCTGCCATGCAGATCCCCGTCTCTGTTTATTCTTCCTCTTCTTTCTTATGCTGTGCAATAATACCGTCCGCAATATTGGATGGTACCGGCTCGTAGCGGTCAAAGCTTTGTGTATATACTCCGCGTCCCTGTGTCATCGCACGCAGCTCGATCGGATATTTCTGTACCTCAGCCAGCGGTACCTGTGCTGTGATTTCCTGATAGCCGTCAACCATATCCATGCCCATGATTGCTCCACGGCGCTTATTGAAATCGCCGATGATCGTACCGGTGAATTCATCCGGTACCTTAACGGTAATATTCACGATCGGCTCCAGCAGGATCGGCTTCGCTTCCGGAATACCTGCCTTATAGGAAAGACGGGCAGCCAGCTTAAACGCCATCTCACTGGAATCGACATCATGATATTTTCCATCCAGCAGAGTTGCCTTGATATTGACTACCTTGTAGCCTGCCAGCAGACCATGCTGCATACATTCCCGAAGACCTGTTTCCACCGCCGGGAAATACTGACGCGGAACGGCGCCTCCGAATACCTTTTCCTCAAATACCATTTCCTCTTCATCCGGATTCGGTGCAAATTCCACGAAAACGTGCCCAAACTGTCCATGACCGCCGGACTGCTTCTTATGCCGGCCTTCACCGACTGCCGTTTTCCGAATTGTCTCATGATACGGTACCTTCGGTGTTTCCAGGCGCACCTCCACTTTATATTTGTTCTTCAGCTTATTCAGTACAACATCAATATGCTGATCACCGATTCCATACAGAATCGTCTGCTTGGTTTCCTTGTTGTTTTCCAGACGCAGGGTAGGATCCTCCTCCACCATGCGTGCAAGCGCACTGCTCATTTTATCCTCATCATTCTTGGAATTCGGGAATACCGCCATACCAAGCATCGGCTCCGAGAATTGAATCGGTTCTACCAGATAGTGCTTTCCCTTTTCACACAAGGTATCATTGGTCTGTGTAGCCTGCAGCTTGACAACGGCTCCAATATCACCCGTAAACAGCTTTCCAACTGCCGTCTGGTGTTTCCCCTTGACGATAAAGATGGTTGAAATCTTCTCCACCTGATCCTTGGTTGCATTATATATGACAGAGTCACTGCTCATCACACCGGCCAACACCTTGATATAGGAAATACGTCCGACAAACGGATCGACAACCGTCTTGAATACCTGTGCACACAGCGTTTCCTTCTCATTTGTTTCCAGCATAACCGGTTCCTTGGTTTCGGAATCACTGACCATGATACTTCCTGCTTCTCCATATGTCGGGAAGTATTTCACAATCAGATCCATCAGACGCTCTGTACCGACACTATGCGTAGCACTTCCGCTGAACACCGGTCGAATTTCTCCATTCCGCACACCCAGACGTACTCCTCTTGTCAGCTCCGCCTCGCTGAATTCCTCACCGCTGAAATATTTTTCCATCAGCTCATCATCACTCATGGCAATCGCTTCCGCAATCTGATTCTTATATTCGGCAACGATATCCGTCATATCCTCCGGTACTGGCTGTGCCTTGTTCGGATCAGCCAGCGGTCCTTCAAAATACCATGCCTTATCACGCAGAATATTCACGGAGCCGATGGTCTTTCCATTTTCCATAATCGGAACTTCAAACGGAATAACGCTCTTACCGAAGGTTTCCCGCAGAACGGAATATGCCTGATCAAAGGATGCATTATCCTCATCCAGCTTATTCACAAAGAAGATTGTCGGAATGGAGCGCTTCTGTGCTGCCTCCCATGCCTTGATCGTCCCGGGCTGTACAGCATCCTTGGCATCCACGACAATCAGGGCACTGTCTCCAACCGCGATTCCCGCTTCCGCGCCGCGAATAAAATCCGCATACCCCGGTGTATCGATAAAGTTGATTTTGCAATCCTTCCACTCGATCGGCACCAGCGAAGCATACACGGAGATACCGCGTCGTATTTCCTCCGGATCATAATCAATCAGTGAGCTTCCCTCACTCGTAACACCAAAGCGATCACTCGCCTTTGTAAAATACAGCATACTTTCCATAACTGCGGTTTTACCGACACCGCTGTGTCCGAGTACGACTACATTTCGTACCTCATGGCTCAGATAGTCTCTCATACAGGCTACCTCCTACTTCAGTATCGGCTTCAGCTGAGCCAGACAGTCTTCCCGTACATAGTGAATTGCCTTGTGACCTTCCTTATCGATCAGGTCCTTATCCGCACCGTTTGCCAGCAGATCCTCCACAAGTCCCACATATCCGCCATATGCCGCACGCATCAATGCCGTACAGCCATTGTTATCACAGAGATTCACATCCGCATTTCGTTCAATCAGCATACGGATAACATCCTTTTTAAATGCAACGCAGGCTTCCATTAACGCACTTCTGCCCACCTCATCCTGCGCATTGATCTCAGCACCGGCATCCAGCAGCACCTCAACGCAGCGATCATGTCCAAGAAAAGCAGCACGCATCAGCGCAGTTCTGCCGCGATCATCCGACATATTCACATCCGCACCTGCTTCAATCAGCTTCTTGCAGATGGTTTTATTTCCTTTCTTCGCTGCCCCCATAATGGCGGTCTTTCCTTTATTATCTTCCAGATTTACCTCTGCACCATTATCCAGCAGCACGCGTACGATATCCTTGTAATCACGCTTGGCAGCACGCATCAGACCCGTTCTTCCATCACCGTTCTGATAGTTGATGTCAGCACCCTTCTTGATTTCCGCACATACCGTTGCAAAATCACCGTTTGCACATGCATCCCAGAATGCTTTGTTGAATTTCTGATCCATTTTAATTCCTCCTTTAGTTTATACTGAATCATCTGAATAAAAAAACGGACGCAAAGCAATCGCACTTTACATCCATTCTAAGGCCGCGAAGAAACTACGTACATCTTCATCAGGTACGTCAGGGAATGCACTGTCTGTGTCAGGTTTTTTCATGATTCTGTTTGCTGTCACAAAACACACGCCCCTTTCTTGCATCACTTCTAGTATAGTTATATTGTATCTTATTTTATGATTTTTGCAAGCGATTTCATGTATATTTTGCCGTTTTTTTCGTTTCGTGAAAAATGAAAATGTTTCATGGAATTTTCGCCTCCCGCTTCCTGAAACCAAAGACCATTGACAGCGAGGGCACACAGTTGTAAAATATGTAAATCACATATAATAAGGAAAGGAAGTCATGCATATGGATATTTCACTGTATGAACAGCAGGTAGAGGAATTGAACCGCAAGCTGACATTTCAGCGTTCCCGTTATCTGAAGGAAGAATACGAGCACTATCGCATTACCGACATGCAGTATTCCGTGCTCTCCTATATACAGCAGCACCCCTGCACCACAATCGGTTCTGTCGCAAAGGCACTGCACACCGATGCAGGCAATATGTCGGCTCTCTGCAAAAAGCTGGAGCACAGCGGCTATCTGATCCGCAAAAAAAGGGAACAGGATGAACGTATTGTGGAGCTTTGCACAAGTCAAAGCGGAGCACTTTGCGTACAGACGATATCGCGTAAGATCCAACAGCACTATGAGGAGCAGTGGAAGCAGTACAATTATAAGGATAAGGAAATCATCGTGAAGGGACTGGAGAAGCTGAACCAGTTTCTGGATGCGATTATGCGAAAGGAGAACATGCGATGACAAAAAAAGGAATTCTGTTTGACATGGATGGAACGCTCATCAACACCTATGAGAATATCAACTTCAGGCAGGCACTGAGCGAATTGAAAACGGTACAGAAAACACTGATTCTGAAAATACTGAAATCCCGCGTTCGCAGCTTTGCGGAAATGGAGACCCGCATTTTGCAGGAGGTGGAAGACCCTGCGGAAGGAAAGGAGCTTGTACGCCGGGTGAGTGATTTTCTGCTGGAGCATTACGACAACGCCCCGTTGAAAAAGGATGCACTCATGTTTCTGCAGTATGTAAAGCAAAAGAATTATAAAATCTGTCTATGCACCAACAATGCGACAGAAATCGTATCCCATATATTGCGGGAAAAGCACATGGAAGCCTATTTTGATTATGTGATAACCTCCCAGCAGGTTACCCGCTCCAAGCCGGACCCCCAGATGTATCTGGAGGCATTGCACAACATTGATCTAACCGCAGAGGAATGCATTGTGTTTGAAGATACCGAAAACGGCGTTATGGCAGCGCGCAATGCCGGAATTGATGTGATCGTAGTGAATGACAAGGAAAAGCGCAAGTACAGTGATGCCCTTATGACGATTCGCGATTTCGGCGATTACCGTCTGTATCAGGAGTTTTAAGAGGATCGTATGGAGCTTATCTTATATTTCTTCCTGTACAGCTTTTTCGGCTGGCTCTGCGAATGTATCTACTGCAGCATCCCCGCGCATACATTTATCAACCGCGGATTTCTCGCCGGTCCCTACTGTCCCATCTATGGCTGCGGAGCACTGGCGGTGCTTCACATTCTCGATCCTTTCGGTTACAGCATTCCCCTCATGTTTGTTATGGGCATCATCGTAACAAGCGCCCTGGAGTACGTTACGAGCTGGGGCATGGAGGTTCTCTTTCATACCAAATGGTGGGATTACTCAAGCTATCCATTCAACATTCACGGCCGTGTCTGCCTGAAAAACTCCCTGCTGTTCGGCTGTATGGTGCTGGTTGTCTATTATCTCATCCATCCGGCAATCCAGGAATTTGTGCATCTGTTTTCCCCCGGGATGCAGACTATGCTTTGTACAGCCGCTCTTTTCGGGTTTGGCTATGACCTGTTTAACACAGCACTTGCACTGCTGCGCAAGAACAAGGATTTTCAGGAAATCGAGGAAAGCATTCGCGAGCTGCGGCAGGAATTTGCGAATGCCAGCATTACTTTGCTTCAGGAGAATCTAAGCGATGCGGTAGCACGGGTTCTGGATTCCACCAATGCGGATGAGATTCTTCTGGAGCGTATCGAAAGGCTGCGGCAGCGCATTACATCCCTTCACACCAAACGCAAACGCACCCATATCCGATTACAGAAGGCATTCCCGACAAGAATGGAAGCTATCTCACGGATCAATGCAGAGCGGCTGTTTTCCATCATCAATGAACGCAGAAAAAAAGAGGACGGGAAGTAAATGGGTCCTTACTTGATCGCCGGTAAATTTAAAGCATAAGAATTCAACACGATCGTATTGATCGATAGAAGCTGTATTCGCTCTGTTAGCACAAAAAAAAGTAAAAAAGAGCCGTAAGCTGTATCTGTATTCCTGAGTATATGACAGGAATCCGCACACTTCTCGGTTCTTTTTTTCTATACTGTATCTATACTCTCTGTATAGCATCAAAAATAGGTTTTCCAAACCCGGACATGCCCTGCTGGACAAGCACAAGGCAGCTTGTGCAAACATCATCCGCCACCGCTGTTCTTTCATACATCAGCTTGTTCAGCATTGCAATCCGTCTATAAAGCATCTGACAACAAACATTTCCGCGGATTACGAAGCAACCGCAAAGGAGGAAGTATTATGAATACGGAAAAACAAAGAGCCTTTATCATCCATTTTGTTTACAGCTGCCTCATACTGGCACTGCTGTATCTGTTTCTACGCTATGTGATGTATGCGATCATGCCCTTTCTGATTGGTTTTCTGATTGCCTTCATGCTGCGTCCGCTCATCAAAAGGCTGACAGCGCTGAGCGGCGGTCATGAAAAGCTTTGGTCATCAATTGTGATTCTGGTCTTTTATGCGACCATCGGTGCCTTTGTGACACTGCTATTTATGAAGGGCTTTGCATTCCTGAAGGATTTTGTGGAAGACATACCAAGACTGTATCAGCAAAATCTGGAGCCGTTTCTCAACGATACGCTGGGAAATGTGGAAAGTGTATGGAAGGAGGTGGATATCACAGGTGCGCAGGCCATCCAGTCCTTTCTGGACGGACTGCAGTCTTCTTTATACAGTATCATATCCTCCCTGTCCAAGCATCTGGTATCCCTGTTCACCGGCTTTGCGTCCTCCCTTCCCAATCTGCTTATCGCCTTCTTCTTCGCCATCATATCCTCCTTTTTCTTTAATGCCGATTATCCGCGCATCATAGCCTTTTTTATCCGGCAGCTTCCGGAGAAGGGAGCACAGATCGTCTTTACCTCCCGGCACTATTTCACCGATACGATTGCACGCTTCGCCGTCGCCTATGGCAAAATCATGCTGCTGACCTTTTTCGAGCTGACCGTCGGACTGCATATACTGGGGATTGAAAACGCACTCGTCATTGCCTTTCTGATTGCTATTTTTGATGTACTGCCTGTGCTTGGAACCGGTGGCATCATGCTTCCCTGGATTCTAATCAGTTTTTTGAACAATCAGGTGAAAACAGGTGTGGGTCTGCTCATTCTGTATCTTGTCATCACCGTGATACGCAATATCATTGAACCGAAAATCGTTGGAAAACAGATCGGTCTGCATCCTCTGCTGATGCTTATGTGCATGTACCTGGGGGCAAGGCTGTTCGGCTTTCTCGGTATCTTCATACTTCCGATTCTCATATTGATTGTACAGAATTTAAACGATACCGGCATCATCCATATTTATAATTCGTAACTGTACTACGTATATTCATGTATACGTAAAAGGCGTCATCCCTGGAACATCCTGCGATGTTCTTTTTTATTGCTTTTTCGGCTGTCTCTAATAAAATCATAAATACCAGCAGGTGTGTAAATGCGGGAACCGGATGCTACGTTCCGCACTATAGCATGCTTCCACTTTATTGTATTTTTATCGGATACAAGTAGGATACATGCATTTGCTACCTTATATACGGAAGAAAAAAACAAGGAGGGTCGTGATATATACACGATAAAGAGCAAGCACGTCTGCAGACGTTTCCTTTGGAAATTATCTGGTAAATAAAAGAGGATAGCGCTACATAAAAGGATTGCTGTCAAGCTGCTTGTGATTATCGCTTCTCTGTATGCATACTTTCGTAGGTAAGCAATTGCGGTATACTGCCATATGCCCCCTGTCTGCTTCTGCAGGCAGAAAAAAGAGCCTGCTCAGCAATTGCCACTGACCAGACTCACCTGCACGTATATGATTTTAAATATCATGAGAAGAAAGACTACTCTTTCCTCTGCTGCATGTATGGCGAACAGTCTCTACATATGCATAAGGCTTACAAGTATGCAACTGCCTCTTCCAATCAGCTGCATGGCATTCCCCGCCTACAGTGACTGTGCATGCTCCTATTCAACAACTGCCGGATTTGTCTTTGTTTACAGCTTTTCAAACAATGCCGCAGGTGCACCGCATAACGGACATACATAGTCCTGTGGAAGCGGATCTCCTTCATAGATGTAACCGCAGATCGTACATCTCCAGCCGCTTTTTTCACTCTTTTCCTGATAGCTCGGTGCATTCTTCGGGGTAGCTCCGTTTTTCACCTGATGATAGTAAGCATAGGTCATAACCTCTTCCTCACTGAGCACCTCTGCCTCTACCACTTCCCCAACAAACATGACATGCGTACCCAAATCAAGTGTTTTTACAACCTTGAGACTGTAGCGTGCCGCCATGTGCTCACTGGGATAGGGAACCCCGTGTGTATCTCTTCGGTAAGCGCACTGCGCGAATTTGTCATTGTCCCTGCTGGAACAAAAGCCGAAATTTTTAATGATATCCATACCGCAGTTCTGCGTCAGCACGACTGCACTGAAGCGTCCTGATTTTTCAATCAGCTGCTCCGTATAATTGTCCTTGTTCAGGGTTACCGCAAGCTGTGCAGGAGATGAGGTTACCTGATGCAGGGTATTTGCAACGCAGCCTGCATCCTTTCCCTCTGAAGTAGTTGAAATGATGTATAAGCCGTAGCTCAATTTAAAAAATGCTGTTTGATCCATATTGCTTCCTCCTTTAATATTAAGAATTATTCTTATTTTAAACATATAGTATGCGCCTTTTTCAGACATTTGTAAAGAGAATTGCCCAGTCATCATTTAAGCTTTTTTAAGAAGTTCTCCGTATGCGCAAACAGGGTTTCATGTCATAATACATATGAGCAGGATTCGACTGATTTATACAAATTTCTATAAATTTTTCAAACTTTCTTCCTGTAATATGCGTCTAATAACTGAAACAGCAAGATAGGAGACACGGTACATGAAACAGCGACTGCATCCGGACGATCTGGAATTCTATTTAAAATCGAATGAAAAACGCCTGTATCGTCTGGCATATTCTTATATGCATAGCGATGCGGATGCCAAGGATATGCTGCAGAATGCAATCCTAAAGGCATTTACCGGTCTGACCAGATTGAAAAACATGGAGTATATGGATACCTGGTTCTACAGAATTCTCATCAATACCTGTCTGGATCAAATCCGTAAGCAGCGTCGGGAATCTGTATATCCGCTGGAGGAAGACATCATGCTGCAGGAGCATACCGACATGCTGCTCAGTGAGGAGCTTCATCAGCTGCTGTTTGCATTGGATCCGAAAACCAGAACCATTCTCATCCTCCGCTTTTTCGAAGACCGCAAGCTGGATGAAATTTCGGATATCCTGTCAATGCCTTTAAGTACCGTAAAGACACGGCTTTATAAAGGATTGAAGGACATGCGTATACAGATGGAGGAACAGGATGTATGAAAAAGGTAGATAAGCTACGACAGGAATATGAGGAAATACAGACACCACAGGATTTGGACAGCTTTATGGATACCTGCATCGATCAGGCACAGAAAAAGCAGAGCCGCTTTACCTTTTACAGGCTATGGAAGCCTGCGCTCAGTGCTGCCCTTATAGGTTATCTGATTGTGCTGAACACCGTACCGGCGTTTGCCCAAAGCGTATTCGCGATTCCTCTGCTGGGCGATGTCTCCCGTATTCTGTGCGTGCGGGAATATCAGAAAACCAGTGATGTGGATTCCTTAAGCGTCAAGGTTCCGGAGGTGAAAAACACGGGAAATCCAGAGATGGAGGAGCGTGTGAATAAACAGATTGATGAGCGCATCAATAAAACCACCGAGCAGCTGTATAAGGACAGTGCACAGGTTCGGGAAATGATGAAAAAGGAAAAGGTGGAATCGCTGACCGCAAAAACAGAGGTCACAATCGATTATAAAATCACCTGTAATCAAAAGAACCTGTTATCCTTCCAGATTATGACAAACTATCAGCTGAATACCTCCATGCAGGAATATCAGACCTTCAATCTGGATTTATCCAGTGGAAGAGACATCACACTGCAGGATTTGTTTGGCAAGGATTATGAGGATATTATTAACACCAGTGTCCGCAGACAAATCAAAGAGCGTACTGAGCAGAATGAAAATGCAAGCTATTTTGACGGAGCGATGGGATTTCAGGGAATCCGTAAAAATCAGCCATACTATATTGACAGCAAGGGAAACGTTGTCATCATCTTTGAAAAATATTCCATTGCCCCTGGGTATATGGGAACACAGGAATTTAAAATACCTTGCAGTGAGCTTCACAAGTATACAGGAGGAAAGTAATGATGAAACAGGAATACAAACGGAACAGACATGTCAACCCAAAGCGGCTCATGCTGCTGATACTGATACCGGTCCTGCTGCTGGCAGGCGGCTTCGGTATTTATAAAATCATGGCTGAGGATGCGTATGCGGCCTACAACACCTATGACGAAAGCAATAAGAAGGAAGGTACGATGGAGCATTTCACCGAGGAGAAGGAGGATACCTATTATCTTTCCTTCTATTATCCGAAGTTTGAAGATAAACAGCTCAATGAAATCGTACAAACCTATCGCAGTACAAGTATACAGACAAAGCGCAAGCATGAAGGCATGCAGTATATCGCGATTGATTATGCCAGTGAAAAGCTGTTTGATCAGTATGTGAATCTAACCTTTATACAGAAGATTTATGATGCTGATGAAAAACAGGTGGATGAAGTCAGAAATCACTATACCTATGATACCAAACAGAGAAAGCTGATCACCGTGCAGGATGCCCTGCGTCGGGATTATGTGCAGGTGGTAAAAAAGCTGGCAGAGACAGCAGGCATAAAAACCCCCAGCATCACTTCCCTGCAGGTGCAGGTTGAAAAAGACGGGCTTATGCTCTATACCGGCAAGGAAACAAAAGGGATGGCCCTTCCCTATAAGGAATATAAGAAATACATCCGCCTTGCGAACCGAAACATTCCTTCACTATATCAAAAAGACGCGATCATTCCGACAGAGCAGAAGGTGGATCCCAACAAGAAAATGATTGCCTTCACCTTTGACGACGGTCCGCATTGGCAAAATACACAAATCATCATGAAGGAATTTGAGAAATACAACGGACGTGCCACCTTCTTTATGCTGGGTCAGAATGTGAAGGACGACACGACCGGTGTGGATCACACGGATATCGTTCGCGATATGTATAAACGCGGCTTTGAGGTGGGAAATCATTCCTGGGACCACTCCATGCGGATCGCTGCAAGCAAAAGTGATGCGATGAGCAAAGCTGAGGTAAGTGATGAAATTTATAACACACAGGACGCCATATTTGCGGCATGTGGTGCGGATGCGACGATGTTTCGTCCACCCTATGGTGCATTGAATAACAATGTACGTGCCGTATCCACTCTGGATTTCGCACTCTGGGATTTGGATACTCTGGATTGGAGCAATAAAAACGCAGATATCATCACCCAGAATATCATGCAGAATGTGCATGACGGCTCCGTTATCCTACTGCATGATATCCACGATTTTTCCAGAGATGCCATCCTGCAGGTGCTGCCGAAGCTGGAGGCAAAGGGCTATCAGTTCGTTTCCCTTTCCACTCTTCGCAAATATAAAAACGAAGAGCTGGTAAATGAAAATATCGTCATCCCTGCCTCCATGAAGTAACATCATATCAATTCGCTATTTTCAATTCAGTGTATTGCCATACCGCTGCAGGTATGGCTTTTTTGTACAGCCTGTAATGCAATCCAATGTATGAAAGACCGTTTGTAATGCCTATGCAATTGGAATCCATATGACAGCAATACGCAACCTTCCATATGAAATACACAGTGGTATTCATTGCTACAGGATCCATTTCGCCAACAGACCTCATTATTTCCCATATCTTACAGAGTTATGAAATTTATGATTTTTCAACCACTACAAGGTAATTTATGTAAAAGGATGCTATAATATTACCGGATAGCTATTTTGGAGGGATTATGAATACGAGAAGAAAAAAAATAAGGAAGGATCGACTGGCAATTTTACTGGTACTCTGTGCCGTGGTGATAACCACAATCGGCTTCGGAATATGGAAAATCAGCGGCATGCTGTTTCATGATCCGTACGAAACATACAAAGCCTATGAAACAAAAGGAAAAGATTACGGAGATATACAGCAGGTCAGTAAGGAATATGAGAACGAGGCGTTTGTATCCTTTACCTATCCTGCATATGAAGAAAAGGAATTAAACAGCCTTGTCAAGGCATACGAGAAAAAGACTGTGCCAGCGGCCGGTAAGACAAAGAAGCAGATTACAAGCATTGATTATGACAGCTCACTGCTTTTTGACCGCTATGTGAATCTGGCATTCCACAGACACACATACAATGTTGATGGTGTGCAAACGCATACAGAGACCACATGGATGCTGTATGATAAAAAGCAGAAGAAGCAGCTGGTGCTGGAGGATGTATTGCGCCGTGAGTATCCTGCTTTGGTGAAAAGGCTGGCCGGGGAACAGGGCTGGAAAAAGGATATAAAGCGTGATACTAGTGCCCTTTCCATGACAAAGACAAGCCTGCGTATCCATCTGGATGAAAAGCATACCGTTTCCATTCCATATAAGGAATATAGGAAATACATAAGACTGAAGGATTCCCATATACCGTCATTGTACCAGAAGGATACAGCGGTTGCCAGGGCACAGCCAAAGGTTGACCCTAAAAAGAAGATGATCGCCTTTACCTTTGATGACGGGCCAAGTGCCTATACCTCGGAGGTCATGGATATATTTGAACAATACGACGGACGCGCCACCTTCTTCATGCTTGGACAAAACGTGGAGGCAAACCGTGATACAGTAAAGGAAATGTATAACCGCGGCTTTGAGCTGGGGAATCATTCCTGGGATCATTCCATGGATCTTGCGGCTTCCAAAAAAGGATACATGTCTGTTTCACAGGTCACGGAAAACATTTATAAGGTTCAGGATGCAATCTATGCCATCTGCGGTGCAGAGCCGCAATATTTCCGTCCGCCATATGGTGCGGTAAACAACAATATGCTGAAGGGCAATCATCTTGGCTATGCGTTCTGGGATATCGACACAAGAGACTGGTCCAGCAAGAATGCCGCCAGCATCACTGCTGCAGCATTGAACGGGGCAAAGAACGGCAATATCGTTATTTTGTTTCATGATATATATGAGCCAAGCGTGGAAAGTCTGAAATCCATCCTGCCGGAATTAAAGAAGCAAGGCTATCAGTTTGTCACCTATTCCACTTTAATGAAATATGAAAAGGACTACCTGTTGAAGCTGGATGCCGGCTACGGCGTATCGGAAGCATACGCAAACGGTCATTAGATCTGCGCATTATTCGCAGGTCTTTTTTCTTCATTTGTGCTATACTGAAGAAAAAGGAAAAGGAGGAAAAGCATATGCTTACTGAAATATGGACAAGGCAGAGTATACGCCGCTATGAAGATCGGACAGTAGAAAAGGAAAAGCTGGAGGAGCTACTTCGCGCCGCCATGCATGCGCCTACGGCAAGGAATACACAAAGCTGGCGATTTATGGTGATTCGCAATCGGAAAGCTCTGGATGAGATGACAACCCTGCAGCCTTATACAGGAATGATGAAAACAGCGCCCTGCGCCATTCTTGTGATGGGTGATCAAAAAGCTACCGATTTGGATGAATATCTGTACTGTGACTGCAGTGCCGCAATCCAAAACATCCTGATAGAAGCACGGCATCAGGGACTGTCAACCTGCTGGTGTGCCGTGGGACCGCGAAAGGAGCGCATAGATAACTTTCGCAATTATTATAAGTTGAAGGAGGATTTACTCCCGGTTGCGGTCATTGCTGTGGGCTACGGTTGTGAAGATAAAGAAATTGCGGATCGCTTTGACCCAGATAAGATTTCATACTTCGACTGATGGATGAAGGATACTTCGTTTCTCGTAAATGAAAATACGCAAAGGTATCGCTGTTATAGGAAACCTTTGCGTTTTCAATTTTAAAAATCACAATGCTGCAACAGGCCTGAAAATGTCTGTTCATTACCAGATCCATTTGCTTCAGCTACCATGCCTGCTGTTTTCAGTATCACCGCTGATGTAAGGGAAGTATTTCTGCCTGTCATAGCATGTAATCTCCAGTTCAATACCTTCACTGTCCTTCAGAAAAAATGCATAATAGTCCTCACAGTATTCCGGATAAAATCTTGGCGCATGAACAATCTGCATCTTCATCTGCAGGACCTGCTCGTATAAGCGATCCACTGTTTGCGTATCATCTACCATAAATGCCACATGATGCAAAGCTCCAGGCTTCCTGCGGCTGAGCTTTTCCTTTTCAAAACAGCTCCGCGGACTGACAATACCGATGGAGAACGCCGCATGATGGTATTCTATTATTTCATATGCATTTGCTTCCTTACGGTCATATTCCTTATAACGCAGATCAAAGCCAAGCAGTGGCAGAAATTGATCATAAAAGCGTTCTGCACGTTTTAAATCACGAACGGTGACATGCAGATGATCAAGTAAAGGAGTCATATCAATCACCGCTATATTGCTTCAACCATGCTTCATCGGCAGGAAAACAGCGATGAACTCCGTTTTCATATGCCGCGACCATGAGGGTTACCTCACCATCCTGTGCCACAACATAAGGAAATTCCTTTAAATTTGTCACAGCAGCACAGTTCCCCTTTGTATCCATGGCAATCATGGATATGGCATCACAGTCGTTTCCAGCCTGCTTCATACGTGCCATATGGGTATCCAGCACCTGAATCAAAGCATCCTGTACGGCTATCCCTGCACGCATCAGATCAACAACCCGAACAGACAGACAGCCACGCATAATATCTTCTCCTAGACCGGTTGCCGCTGCACTGCCGGCCATTGCGTCACTGTAAAAGCCGGAGCCGATGACCGGGCTGTCCCCCACTCTGCCGGCATGCTTTAAAAACAACCCGGAGGTAGACACACCCGCAGCCATTTCATTATCCTTTGCGGCCAGCACGCAAACCGTGTCATGACCGTCATATGCCTTTAAATCCGCATCCTTCTTAGCCTGTTTCCAACGCTGCTTCGAAGCCTCGGTAAGATTATTTGCAAAAGCGAAGCCTTCCTCCTGTGCATAGCCTTCCGCTCCCTTTCCGGCAAGCAGACAATTGCAATGCTTCCCGCACAGGGATGCTGCGACCTCGATTGCGGATGCCACATTCTCCATCTCAATCACACCGCCAAAATTTAATGTTTTCCCATCCATATAGGCTGCATCCAGCTGCACATGCCCGTCGATATTGGGAAGACCGCCCTTTCCGACCGACACAAATTCCTCGCGCTGTTCCACATCCTGTATCGCTGTGCGTATGGCTTCCTTTACACTCTGCTCCCGCAAAACCGCTGCTCCCCTGCGGATACCGTCAAATGCCATCTTCCAGGTTCCTATCATCGTCTGCTTCATTGTTCATTCCTCCGTTTTCATCTGATGTATGCTCACTCTGTTTTTCCATGTTTATTATACAGGAAAAACGCGCAGGGATGAAGCATAATTCACACGCTCGCATACCGTAAGCTCTTAGATCCTTCCATAAATTATTTTGAACCTCATACTGCTGTACCTCCAAATGACCGGTATAAAAAAAGAAAGCCGGCAAATTCCCGGGTTCTTTCTTACGTTAGGGTATTTGCAAAAGGGAGACTTCAGCTTCTATTGATAAAAACAATAATATGTAAGTCTCCCTATGTTAAGTTTACCCACAATCAAGAAAGAACCAATCCCTGTAAGCAGGGACGCCTGACTTTCCATTTTCTGCACACTGGACTGGCAATGCGCTGTTTGTTTTCTATAGCAGCGGATCAACTGCATCCGTGTTGATATCACGAATCGTTTCACAGCTCTGGTTAAACTTCGCCTGATCCACTTCATTCAGATCCAGCTTTACGATTTCACGGATCCCCTGACGGTTGACAACTGCCGGTACACCGATATACAGCCCCTCTTGACCATATTCGTTATTCTGATACGCAGACACTGTCAGAATAACATTCTCATCATCCAGAATGGCATGCACCAGCCGGTTCAGCGACAGTCCGATTCCATAATAGGTGGAACGCTTGCGCTTCACGATTTCATACCCTGCCTGCTGTACATTTGTGTAGATGTCATGCAGATCGGATAAATCTCTGCCCTTTTCATCCAGCAGGTCCAGCAGATTCTTGCAGCCGACATAGGCATTGGTCCATGGCACAAAGCTGGAATCGCCATGCTCGCCCATGATATACGCGTGAATATTGCTGGTGGAAACATCCAGATATTCGCTCATCATATAGCGTAGACGGGCTGTGTCCAGAATCGTTCCGGAGCCGATGACACGCTCCGTCGGCAGTCCGCTCACCTTTTGCGCAACATAGGTCATGGCATCCACCGGATTGCTGGCAATGACCAGGATACCGTCAAAGCCGCTTGCCATAATCTGCTCGGTTACGCTTTTCATAATCACCGTGTCTCTCGCTGTAAGATCCAGACGTGTTTCCGTCGGCTTCTGCGTAACACCGGCTGTTATCACAACGACTGCCGCATCCCGACATTCCTCATAGCCACCTGCCTTGATACTCATCTTACCTCTTGCGTAGGGCAACCCATGCTGCAAATCCATCGCCTCTCCGATCGCCTTTTCCTGATCCACATCGATCAGCACCAGCTCGTCGATCCCTCCGGTATTCAAAAAGCTGTACGCCATGCTCATACCGACAAAGCCACAGCCAACCAGTACGATTTTTCTTTTCTCATTCATAAAGAAACTACCTCCAGATATTCCAATCATTCTTTACTTTACCATAAAAAAGAAGATAAGAAAACAGCAATCATTTCCTTATCTCCTGTAGAAAACTGTCCGAATCAAAGCAGCGGATCAATGATATCCCGGTTGATTTCTTTCAAGGTCCTGCAGCTGCTGTCAAATTTAGCCTGGTCAACCTCATTCAGCTTCAGGCGGATCACCTCACGGATACCCTCTCTGTTCACAACTGCAGGTACGCCGATATACAGGCCCTTCTGTTGATATTCCCCTTCCTGATAAGCGGAAACGGTCAGAATGGCATTTTCATCGTCCAGAACAGCATGCACCAGACGGTTTAAGGAAAGCCCGATACCATAGAAAGTCGCCTTCTTGCGATTGATAATTTCATATGCCGCCTGCTGCACATTGGTATAGATGTCATGCAGGTCGGACAGCGGCTTTCCTTTTTCATCCAGCAGCTCCAGCAGTGATTTGCTTCCGACATAGGCATGTGTCCACGGAACAAAGCTGGAATCGCCATGCTCTCCCATGATATAGGCATGCATGTTGGAGCTGGATACATCCAGATACTCACTCATCATATAACGAAGGCGTGCCGTATCCAGAATCGTTCCGGAGCCGATGACACGCTCTTTTGGCAGACCGCTGACCTTCTGTGCGAGGTATGTCATGCCATCCACCGGATTGCTGGCAATGATCAGTATACCATCAAAGCCGCTTGCCATGATGCTTTCCACAACACTCTTCATAATTTTTGCGTTCTTCGCTGTCAGGTCCAGACGTGTTTCCTCCGGCTTCTGGGCAGCTCCTGCTGTAATCACCACAATACTCGCATCTCTGCAATCCGCATAATCTCCTGCATAGATTTCCATTTTACCTCTGGCATACGGCAAGCCGTGCTGCAGATCCATCGCCTCTCCGACTGCCTTTTCCTTTGCGACATCAAGCAGCACCAATTCGTCAATTCCTCCGGTGCTCAGAAAACTATATGCCATGCTCATACCGACAAAGCCGGTACCAACCAGTACGATTTTTCTTTTTTCACTCATTGTGAAGCCTCCTTTGCATGGGTTTTCACTATATGTTACCCATATCTAACCAAAATATACCACGCACTTGAAAAAAGTGAAAGAAAGATGACCGAAAAGCTGTACGACAGTAACCATGACGAACAAAAACCGGTATATGAAAAGACCGTATGGAATTTCCAATGGGTTTGCAGAGAATTTCAATTAAAGGAGAAATCCATACGATAGTAGCTTATCATCAGAATCTGAATCCTTCCTTTTGCATACACCCTAAGGTAAGAATAGAACCTTTCCTCAGGCATAATCAGTAGACAATTTATATTTGAACCATACATTTGTTCGTATCGCCTTCCTTTGATTACAAAAAAAAGATCAGAAGCTGCATACAGACTGCAGGCATCCAATCCTTCTTGTGACCGCATAGATTATGCGGTCATACTTAGCGAATCATCTGTTTTATTTTCTCAACATCCTCTTCACTGCCCTCACCATCGACCTTGTAAAGACAGGGAACATTGTATTTTTCTGAGATGATATCCCCCGCCCAGCCAAAGGTTGCGGCATGGCGCTCTCTGCTTCCTCCGGCTACAACCCCCTTTAAGCCGTCAGGGTTGTTTTCCAGGAAGCTCTCCACGATGTTTGGAACGACACCATTCCCATCCGTATAAGTAAATAGAATGTAATCACCCTTCACCGTTTCTGTACCGTTTTCTATTTTCATTGCGTCAATCGCAAGCTTTTCGATCAATTTCTCTGTTTTACCCATTCTGGATGCATATACATATGTCATACTGTGACCTCCTTGTTTATCTGCATAAATATTACCATAGGCTAACAATCAAAGCAACTCTCATGCCCCGCATTGTATATGCTTGAATATGAGAGCAGGTGTATGCATCGCTTTTCAGGATTACAGCTAGTTGCTTGTGCAGACCTTTTGCATATATCATGCCTGCAATTTCAAACCGCTTTATAGCTGCTTACTTTTCTTCTCTGTCTTCCTGCAATTCATACCTGTACTTTACATTGCCTGTACAATTACGGTATCCGTATGAAACCGCAGTACGATGAAGTATGCTTTTCCATTAGAAAAAAGGATTCCATACGATTACATCCGCATCCTATGAAATCCTTTGCATGATGTATTAAAAAACAAAGGATAGTAGAAACATGGTTTTTATAGCTGCCTACAGATCATCCACCAGCGCACTGCTCTTCGCATAAGCGGAGGAGCGTGCTTCAAAAAAATCGGTTTTGATCAGATTGGCATTCGCATACATGGATACCCATTCCATGGATTTCGGTTCATTTTCAAAGCCGTCGTACAAGGAACCGAAGCCAAGAGAATTGCTGCGAAGATTTCCCAAGTAATGAATGTAATCGGATACCATTTCCATTGTCAGTCCTTCGATATGATTTCCTATCACATACTCTCCCCAGCGAATCTCCTCCTCCACACCATGGCGAAGCATGTCCTTATATTCCTCAATCAGCTCTTCCGTAAACAGCTGCGGCTCCTCTTTTTGCAGCTCCAGAATCATAGAGCGAAACAACCATAGATGCGTATTTTCATCCCGGTTGATATAGCGGATTTCCTGTACGGAGCCCGGCATTTTTCCCATGCGTCCCAGATTATAGAAAAACATAAAGCCGGAATAAAAGTAAATACCCTCCAGTATATAATTCGCCATCATCGTTTTCATCAAATGTCTGCCGTCTCTATGTGTCTGGAAATCATTATACAGATCCCCGATGAATTTGTTTCGATTCAATAAACGCTCATCGTCCTTCCACTGGTACAGAATATCCGTGCGTTCCTGCGGTGAACAGATGGAATCCAGCATATAGCTGTAGCTCTGAGAGTGAACAGCCTCCTGAAAGGCCTGTATCGTCAGACACAGATTCACCTCATTGGCGGTTATATATTCCCCTACATTTGGCAGATTCGCTGTCTGAATGGAATCCAGAAAAATCAGAAAGGACAGGGTTTTGTCATATGCCGTTTTCTCTGCCTCACGCAGCCTGCGGTAGTCCTTTACATCCTGATTCAGGTTGATTTCCTCAGGAATCCAGAAATTGTTCATCGCCTGACGATACCAGTCGGATACCCAGGTATATTTCATGTTGTTAAAATCATTCAGATTGGTCGTATTGCCATTGATCATGCGGCGCTTTCCGACCTCGCAATCCCCGTGTTCATTAAACAGAGGCTTTCTTACTAAATCACTCATACATACTCCCTTCTAGGATGCGCAGGATTCGCATTCCTCTACTTCCAATGACTTGCTGCGAACATAATAAATCGTTTTTACACCATATTCCCATGCGTGAATATACAGCATCAGAACCTGGCGCAGGGTAAATTCATTGGTAATATACAGATTGACAGACTGTGCCTGGTCAATATGACGCTGCCGGATACCGGCCGAGCGCACCACCCATTCCTGATCGATCAGATGGGCATTCTTATACAGCCAGAAGGTTCTCGCATCCAAATCCGGTGCAACACGGGCAATCATACTGCCCTTTTTTTCTTCCAGAAAATATTTATTCATAATCGGATCCACACCGGCCGTTGTTCCTGCGATGATGGAGGTGGAGCTTGTCGGTGCGATTGCCATCAGCCATGCATTGCGCATTCCCTGCTCACGCACCTGCCGAAACAGCCGGCTCCATGCATCGGATGTATAGCCTCGCTTTGTGAAATAGGCACCGCTTTGCCAGTCACTTCCTGCAAACATGGAATAGCTGCCCTTTTCCCTAGCCAGTGCAGTGCTTGCCTGAATCGCATAGTAATTGATTTTTTCAAAAAGGGTATCCGCAAATTGCAGATGCTCCTCGGACTCAAACCGCAGATTCTGCTTAACCAGCATATGATGATAGCCGCTGACTCCCAAACCGATTGGGCGATATTTGCGGTTTGTGATTTTCGCATAGGGAATCGGATAATAATTCAGATCGATTACATTATCCAATGCGCGTACAATAACATGAATGATATGGGAAAGCTCTTCCTCGTTGTTTACATCAATATTCCCCAGCGACAGACTTGCCAGATTGCAGACGACAAAATCTCCCGGCTTACTTTCATTAACTACCACGCTCTCTCCGTCAATTTCCACAATGCGGCTTTCTTCCAGCTTTAGCGCCTTCATATTCTGTGCGATTTCTGTACAGAGATTGCTGCAGTAAATCATACCGGCATGTGCATTTGGATTCATACGGTTCACATGATCACGGTTAAAGGTAAACGGTGTACCGGTTTCCACTGCCGATTTCAGAATCAGACGTACCAGATCCTTCAGCACCATGGTGCGCTTGGGAACACGCGGGTCCTGCACACAGTCAAAGTAGCGCTCTTCCCATTCCTCACCATAGAAATCCTCCAGGTGATAGCCCTTGATTTTATGAATTTCATGCGGACACATCAGATACCAGGTCGCATTCAAATCCTCTTTTGCCATCTTCCAGAACAGGTCCGGATAACAGACAGCAGGAAACACATCATGTGCCTTCATGCGGTCATCCCCGTTATTGGTTCTCAGATTCAAAAACTCGGGAAGATCCTTGTGCCAGGCATCCAGATAGACAGCGACTGCCCCCTGACGAACCCCCAGCTGATCGACTGCGGTCGCCGTATCATTGACAAGCTTGATCCAGCGTATCACACCCCCGGCAGCTCCCTCAAAGCCGCGGATATCACTGCCGTTTGCACGAACCTTGCCAAAATACAGTCCCATTCCACCGCCGTATTTGGAAACCTGTGCGAAATTATCCACACTCTTATAAATATTGTTTAAGGTATCCTCTACCGTATCAATGAAGCAGCTGGAAAGCTGATGATACGGCTTGCGGGCATTGGACATGGTCGGTGTTGCCATCGTTACCTGCAATTGAGAGAGAATATCATAGATCTGCTTCGCCCAGTACATGCGATTCTGTTCCGGCAGTGCCAGATGCATAGCGATACCCATGAACATTTCCTGCGGTGTTTCCAAAACCTCATGAGCATGGGAACACATCAGATACCGTTTTTTCACGAGCTCCAGACCGCTGTAGGTAAACAGGTAATCGCGCTCATCCTTCAGATATGCGCCCAGCTCATCAATCTCCGCATCACTGTATGCCTTCCGTATATAATCACCGTAATATCCCTGTTCTTCCAGATATTTCAGTTTTTTACTGAATACGGGAAGCTCCAGCTTTTGCATGCGGGCACTGATTTCCTCATGCAGTGCATAGGAAAGAAAGCGGGAAGCGATATATTCCCATTTGGGTGCCTCTTTACTGATTAACTCAACACTTGCCTTCATCAGCATATGCAGCCGCTCATCACTTTCCATATCCTCTTTCAAAAAGGAATGAAATTTCATGAGCAGATGACGCAGATCATAGCCCTCATCCGGATAACGCTGCTGAATATCCGCCAGTATGCTGTAAAGGTCTTCCTTTTGCAGTGCATGGACAAGGTCCTGTACCACCTTCCTGGATTCCGTTCGCTTCTGACGATACAGAATATAGTTTTTTGCTTCTTTATAAAACTGATGCTGCATCAGTTCTTCTTCTACAAGATCCTGAACGACCTCTACACTCAGCATCGGCTTGTCTGCCGCTGCTGCTTTTGTTATGTCCTCAATAATTTCCTTAAGTACCGACTCTTCAATGAGCGTCCCGGTACTGCGGAATGCTTTTCTGATTGCCTGTGCAATCTTTTCTCCTTCAAATTCCTGAAGTTGTCCATCTCTTTTCTGTATCTTCATATACATACCACCTATCTTGTATTAGTATAGGTGGATTGTGACAGTTCACGCAACTTAAATGCCTAAGAAAAAACTGCCAGTTCCTGACAGTATTCCTGAACATAGCAGCTCATATTCCGTTTGCTTCATAAAACATCAATTCTTTATTAAAAAATTCATCACCAGTGCTATCATGATTTCCTTTTCTTCCGGCTTAGATTCAGCAACCATCAGTGTGATGGCAACCAGTGCACTATCACTGATAATTTTTTCACCATTATGAAGCAAGGCATTATTCTTATTTAAAAATTCCAGAAACAATGCTGCTGCTATTCGTTTGCATCCATCAGCGAACGGATGGTCCTTAATAAGAAAGTATAAAAGGTTTGCCGCCTTTTCTTCAAGTGTTGGATAAACCTCCTGGCTGAATACATCCTGATATACAGCCGCCAATATACCGGCAACTTTTCCAGGCTCTTTTTCCACTCCGAACACATCCGAATCAAAGCTCATTTTGTCAATGAATTCTCTGCTTTCTTCATAAGTCAACTGATAAACACATTTGGTTCCATCCGGTTTTTTCAAGCTCTGGTGATCATAACTGTCAAGCAATTCCAAGGCTGCAGTGTATTCTTCAACCACCTGAAGAACCGAGTCTGCATCAATACCGGCGATTCCGGCAATAATGCCGGATTGCAGTCGTATTGTTTTATTTAAATATTGCAGCCTTTTCTCATTAACTGCATAGCCTTGAACCATGTAATCTTTTAGGATTCCATTTGCCCATTTTCTAAATTCAATACCGCGTTGTGATTTGACTCTATATCCTACTGATATGATGACATCAAGATTATAGTTGTCCACTTGATACGTTTTTCCGTCAGCGGCAGTTGTCGCATATTTTGCGACAACTGCTTCTTTGTCCAACTCTTTCTCTTTAAATATGTTATTGATATGTCTACCAATCGTTTTGATATCCCTGTCAAACAACATGGAAATCTGCATTCTGTTTAGCCAAACCTTGTTTTCTTCGGGACATACTGATACATCCAACTGTAATTCTCCATCTTTGAATACCACTACATTTAAATCACGATTCTTAAAGTTCTCTACCATTTTTTCACCTGATGCTATCTTGTCAGCATCTACCTTTCTATAATATTCTTTTCATCTGGAACAGCGACAGCAGACAGCAATCTGATTTCGTGTACTGCCTTATAATTTTCTTGAAACAGCATGGCATTATTTTTCTTTTTATATTTTGGACACAAGGCAGTGGGTAGTCGCTTTCATATTCAGAAAGAACCTCCTTGATAAGCAGAGAACAAAATTTATCCCTTTCCTATCATGTATCAACTTGATTATTTTTACAGCGTGATATGAAGTGAAATGTACAAAACCTTAAACTATGAAGCTCACATATTTCCAATTATACTTATATTACAGATCAGCCTGCGAATAAACTCATGTCAAGGTTATAGTGTGTCAAGGCTCTTTGAATATTTCTTTATCCTACTTTACGAACTACCGGGTAATTCTCGGTAGTTTCTAATTTTATAAATTTTAACACGGTCCTCTTTTTTACTTTAAAATGAATCGTATAGCTTATATCCTCTCTTAAGATGTATTTTGTAATTGTAATTCATTCTACTCAACAAATAGCCCTCTGCATGTCCTTCAGCGGTGATATAACGTTCCATACGCAATATGAAAAAGAGATTTCAGAAATGACGGTATTCGGCATTCAAGAAATCTCTCTATCTATCACTTTTACATAAAATAAGAAGAGATACACAATTGCTGCTTTCCTATTTTTTCATCAACTGGTTGATTTTCATCTCATACGGAGTTCCCTTAAGATCCTTTGACGCCGCCTGCAGATGTTCCTTCTTTTTCTTTTCATCCTTCAAATAGCTGTACTGCAGCGCCAGCATATAGTGGAACATACCCTTCTGCGCTTCCTGCAGCTCTTCATTCTTCAGCTGTTCCTCCATATCATCGATATAGCTGGTCTTTTCTTCCAGCAGAATATCATAGATGACCTGACACTCCTGAGTAATGCTCTCATCCGCAATCTTTTTCATACGCTCCAGCAATGTTTTACATTTCTTTTTGCTATCCTCGTCCAGATAGTAATAAAATGCTTTTATGACAACATCCAGCTCCTGCTTTTTATTCATCCGCATGCTCAGAATCAATTCAAAGCACTCTTCGATTTTTTTCTTATCCGCTTTCATGATATAGCCGTTTAAACGCATATATTCACGGTTGAACGGAGGATAGAAATACTTGCAGGGAAGAGAATCCAGAAGCTTGAAATACGCATTGAAATCACCCTGCTGCATATGCTTTAACAGCTTCTTCAAAATACTCTGCTTCCATACCTGCGTGCCGACAATCAGTACGATTGTAATAACGACGGCCAATATAATAATTTTATAGTCCATAGTACACCTCAGTTTTCATTAAGATTATTGTACTATATCTTGTCGCCTTTTTCACTTAAAATTTTCATTTTCTGCATAAAAATTAAAATTCCTATACAGCGATGTCTTTTTTGATTGCGGCTGAAAGCCTTGACAGCAGATACTGCATTCATGGCAGAGCATATAGTCATTCGTATGATAAAAGCATTTTGTATAAGCTCATGTAAAGTTACGAAGGCGAAGCGCATTGCTGACAACGCTCACTGAGCTGAACGCCATCGCAGCACCTGCGAATACCGGAGACAGCAGCGGTCCGCCAAACAGATGCAGCACACCGGCCGCAATCGGGATACCCAGCGTATTGTAGAAGAATGCCCAGAACAGATTCTGCTTGATATTGCGTATAACTGCCTTAGATAAACGGATTGCCGTCTCCACATCCTGAATATTATCCTTCACCAATACGATGTCAGCACTCTCCACCGCAACATCACTGCCGCTTCCGATGGCAATGCCGACCTCGCTTTGTGTCAGAGCGACTGCATCGTTGATGCCGTCCCCGACCATGGCAACGACTTTCCCCTGTGCCTGCAGCTTTTTGACCTCCTCCCCCTTTTGATCTGGAAGTACCTGTGCTATCACATGTTCGATTCCTGCGGCTTCCGCAATCGCTGCCGCTGTGATTTCATTATCGCCTGTCAGCATGACCACATCGATTTGCTGTTGACGAAGACGTCGTATGACATCTTTCGTCTGCGGCTTCAGCTGATCTGCAATGGCAATAATCCCATATATATGAGAAGACGTGCCGATCCATACGACTGTTTTTCCCTGCTGCAGCCAGGCCAGCTCCTGTGCGGCATATGCATCACAGGAAGCTCCTGCCAGCTCCAGAAAGGTGCGGCTTCCCGCATACCATGTCGTATCATCCCGAATACCGCTGAGACCGCGCCCGTTATGTGTTTCAATATGCGTTAACGCAGAACCGCTGATATTTTCTTCCCTCGCTTTTTCCAGAATAGCCGTTGCCAGCGGGTGACGGCTTCCTGCCTCCAGAGATGCCGCAATGGAAAGAAGCTTTTGCTCATCCTTGGCTGCGATATCGGTTACAACCGGCTTACCGATTGTCAGTGTTCCGGTTTTATCAAACACAATTGTATCAATACTGCTCGCTGTTTCCAGTGCCTCTCCACTCTTCATAAAGATACCGAACTGTGCCGCCTTTCCGGTTCCCACCATGATGGCGGTCGGTGTTGCCAGACCAAGCGCACACGGGCAGGCGATAACCAGCACACTGACAAAGATCGTCAGCGCAAAGGCAAAATCCTGTGTGGAAAGATACCAGAGCAGTACTGCTACAAAGGCAATCGCCATAACCGTTGGCACGAAATACAGGGAAATCTTATCCGCAATACGTGCAATCGGCGCCTTTTTGCCCTGTGCCTCCTCGACCATACGGATGATTTTCGCAAGTGTGGTATCCTCCTCAACCGCATTGCATTCCATCACGATTCTGGCATCCAGTGCAATCGTCCCCTGGATCAATGCATCCCCCTGCTGCTTGGAAACCGGCATACTTTCCCCCGTCAGCATGCTTTCATCCACACTCGCATGTCCTTCCTTTAAGATACCGTCTACCGGAATATGCTCTCCCGGCTTTACCACAAGCAGATCACCGATCGTGATTTCCTCTGCCTGAATTTCCACCTCTTTCCCGTCTCTCAGCAATGTCGCATTGCTTGGACGCAGCTGCAGCAGTGCAGAAATCGCCCCTGTGGATTTCTTCTTCGAAATGCTTTCCAGATGCTTTCCAAACTGCACCAGCGCCACAACGACACCGGCAGATTCAAAATACAGGCTGTGAACGGCATGCAGATTGCCCTGCAGAATGGAAATCAGAGAATACAGGGAATACAGATAGGCGCTCCCTGTACCAACCGCCACCAGCGTATCCATATTGGGCGCCTTGTGGAATAATGCTGTAAACCCTCTGGTAAAGAAATGACGTCCCAGAAGGAGAATCACTGTCGCAAGAAGAAATTGGATGAGCGCAAAATGAAAGGGATGTGTGTCATAATGAATGATATCCGGCAGCGGCAGCCGGATATTGCCCAGCATATGCGACATACCGATATACAAAAGGATAAAGGCCAGAGCCAGGGTGGTATAAATTTTTATGGATGTAGAATCCTTTTTCACAGCTTCTTCCTTTCGCTCCACATGAAGCGTGCCGTGATACCCGGTATTCTGAATAATTGCCAGAATCTCCGACAGCTTGATTTTATGCGGGTCTGCTTCCACTGTTGCCGTATTTGTGACAAGGTTGATGCTGACAGCGGATATTCCTTCCGCTTTATTCAATGCATGCTCCAGCGCTGCGCTGCAGGACGAACAGGTCATTCCATCCACATCGATGCGATATGTCTTCTTCGCTTCCTCCAGCAGCGTGAAGCCGGCCTTTTTCACTGCCGCTGCCCACGCCTCGAAATTCTTTTTCGTAAATGTAATGCGCACGGTATTCATTACCAGATTCACACTCGCCTGCTCAATTTCCTCAAAGCGGTTTAATACCCGCTCTACAGCTGCACTGCAGGCGGCACAATGCATGCCCTCAACACGATAGGTCTGCTGCTTGGCAGCATCGCGCTCCTTCATATGAAAGCCGCCCTTTTCCACAGCCTGCATGGCCGCTTTTTCGTCAAAGCCGTCCGTGAAGCTGACCACCGCTTCTTCCATAACCAGATTTACGGAAGCATCCTCTACCGCCGGCTGACGCTTCAATATTTTTTCTACCGAGGCTGCACATGCTGAGCAGTGCATCCCTTCTATTCTATATGTCTTGTTCATAAGATTTTCCTTCCTTCTATTTCAGCAGTGCCGCAATTACAGCTTCGATTTCGCTGACCTTTTCCTCTGCATCCCTTTCTTCAATAGCAGTCAGTACACAGCTGTGCAAATGTCCGCTCAGAATATGCTGATTTGCTTTTTTCAGCAGAGCCGTCGATGCTGAAATCTGATTTGATATATCGATACAATAGCGTCCTTCTTCCATCATGCGAATGATACCATCCAGCTGACCGCGTGCAGTCTTTATCTTCTGAAGTGCTTTTTTACGTTCATCGTTCATCCTCTCACCTCCCCCAGGGGGTGCCCTGGTACATTCCTATTATAGTAGCTGCCTTTTCTGCTGTCAACTCCTATGCCTTTATGAATTCCTTTGTTGAAGAGGATGGCGGAATACCACCTGCTTATGTCCGCATGCCGCTTTCTGAGCGTAGCAATCAAGCGTTCCTGTATTCCTATTCCAATCACGCATCCTCTTTGAGCAGGCATTTAACAAGGATCCTATCTATGCTATCCTTTCATAAAATATGCATTATGAAATCTTACAATTTCAATATATTTCTATACTTTCACATGTCCTGCACACGATTGTACGATATAATAAAGACATGTGTGGAGGTTATCGACATGATTAAGAAAAAACTGTACATCCTTATGCTGAGCCTTTTGATCACGGCATCCCTTACTCCGGTATCAGCCAGTGAAAAGACGCTGCAGGATGATGGAACATATCACATTGTCAGTGTGGAAAAGGATGGTACCTATACAATCCTTGAGGACTGTGACACCTATGCCAGGGCAAAAGTTCTCTATACACTTCGTAAACGCAGCTATGACAATCTCGCAATCACCTATGGCAGCAGCTTCCTGAGTCTGGAGCAGGGCGTTGTGGAATTTGCGACAGCCAAAGACTGCACGCTGAACATTACCTACACAAATGATGAAAATGGTGAAGAGGGCTATACCAACGGCTGTTATGGCATTGACGCGGCATTTCTGGAATACAATCCCGGAACACAAAAGGTAAAGTTTCGTTTGTCCGGTGTTACCGGATGGGCAGATGCAGCCGATGTCACCATCTATCCGATTGAGCAGGTTCCCAATGTTTCCTCATTTACGGTAAAAAACAACACTCTGCAGCATCAGCTGAAATCCTCACTCGCAACCGCTGCCTATGACAATATCCTGCAGCTGGGAAACGCTCCGCAGCAGCTAAAGGAGGGCGTTACCTACTATAGCTATGATACCCATTATTTCTATGATGATTACGCTATGATGATCGAAGATTACCGAAACAGCAGCTTTTCTCATGCGGTGAATGCCAATGCCCCCTATTATAATTATTATCAGTATCTGAATCATCGATCCACCAGTGCCTATTCACAAAAGGATGTGGACCGGTATCTGAAGGATACGCTGGCTCTGCGTCATACAATAACCGGCTTTTACGATAAGGATAACTATATCCATGATGTTTTAACGCAATCTTTGCTTTTACAGGCGGAAGCTGCATTTTTCCAGTATCAGAATCAATTCGGGGCAAATGCGCTGATGATGCTTTCACTGGCGGAGAATGAAAGTGCTCTGGGAAGAAGCTATCTCGCCTACACCCGCAACAATCTGTTCGGACATGCTGCCTATGATTCCGCTGTTGAGGAAAATGCCTCCCGCTATGCCAGCACCTCAGGCAGCGTATACTCCCATGCCCTGCATTACCTGTCCAATGCGTATATGAATCCCAGCCAGTTTCAGTTTCACGGCGGCTTCTTCGGAAACAAGGCAGGCGGTATGAATGTATCTTACGCATCCGATCCCTACTGGGGAGAAAAAGCAGCCCAGTACTTTTATGAAATGGATCACGCCATGGGGGACAGGGATCACAACCGCTATGCGCTTGGTATCGTGAAAAATACCGGTGTTTCCATATATAAAAACGCTGATAAAAAAAGTGATGCCGTATACAGCATCAAAAAAGGCTATGATGCAGCCCTGATTCTGCTGGAAAAGCTGGAGAACAGGGATGGCGTCTGGTATCGGGTACAAAGCGACCCTTCCCTTGACAAAGAGCAGAAGCAGCAGGAAGGAAGCTACAATTTCAAAAACAGCTATGGCTTCGTGAAGGCAGAAGATGTTTCCACAGTGCTCAACAGCAAGCACATACAGGATAAAGCCTATGTGGATATCACCTTTGATGCGAACGGCGGAACATTTTATCCCAATGATAAGAAAATCACCCTGCAGGTGGAAACCGGAAAGACACCGGTGATCCAGGCACCGGTTAAGGATCATGCCCTCTTTTCTTCCTGGGATATACAGCTAAAGCCCGCAGGGGAACCGTTGACCTACAAGGCAACATACAGGGATGTCAAGCAGATTGTGCTGACACAGATGCCGCTTACCACCTATGATTTAAATGAATCCCTCGATGTCAGTGATGGCAGAATCCGCGTGGATTTTGCGGATGGTACAAGTAAGGAGGTTTCCATGACCACCGATATGGTGGAGGGCTTCTCCAGCAAAAAGACAGGAACCAAAACACTGAAGGTGACCTATGCCGGCTGTACGCTGAATTATGAAATCAGGGTATCCGACGAGCTGACGAAAAAGCAGGAAAACATGCAGCAGCGAGCTGCGGCAGTCATTAAGCTGTACGACGGGAAAACGGATTTAAACGAGGAGGCTCTGCAGGAGCTGGAGCAGCTCCGCAAGGATGTCACTGCATTCCCTCTCACACCGCTCGCAAATGAGCAGATCCGTCTTATCGACCGGATACTGCAGGAGAATCTGAAGCCCCGCTACAGTGTCATCATTAAGGATGACAGCCATGATCTGCAGGTATCCGGCTTATCCATGGCACGGATACAGGAAACCGGTTTCCTCAATACCTTCCTGCCAAAAACGATTGTCCTCAAGGTAAAGGATTCCATAGATGAGGAGCAGCAGGCACTTGCAAAAAAAGTAGCCCGGGCAAACGGAACCACTGTTGAAGAAACCTTCTCTATTGAAGGAACGGATGATTTCTCCTCCCTGAAGCTGAAGCAGGAGGCTGTCTTCTCTATCAAAAAGCCGAAGGACAGCAAAAACAAACGCTATCATATATATTATGTGGATGGGCAGGATGTCTATCAGATTCCCACCGAGCAAAGTAAAAGCCGCATCCGCTTTACAACGGAAAAGCTTGGCAGCTATGTTCTGGTATCCGCAAACCAGCGCAGCATACAGGAAGCAGACGATATTGCAGAGGTGAATACGATCGCCTTGAACGGAAAGAACTATATCCTTCGCTATGTCCTGTTGCCATGTCTGCTGCTGGCACTGCTTGTATGTCTGTTCCTCACACTCTTTGTATACCGCAGACGGCATCCGAATCTGCGTCTGAAAAAGCCGTGGAAGAAGGCAGGAACGGAAAAATCGCAGTACAAAAAAGATGAAGATGATATGCTGTAGGAAAGAAAACGGAAGAAATCACACGCCTCCTTGTGATTTCTTTTTTTTTGACATACAATACTATATGAGGTGATCATACATGAAACGTAACGAAATAGATTCACAGCTGACCTGGGATCTGCGCTTTCTCTTTGAAAATCAGGAGGCCTTTGAAGCTCAGTTTGCACTGGCACAAAAGGAAATCAAATTATTGCAGGCTGCACTCTCATCCCTTGCGGATGACAGAGCCAGCTTCATCAGCTTTATGGAGCATCAGGAAACACTGGAGCGCTATCTGGATAATCTTATCAGCTATGCTAAGATGAGCAGTGATGTCGACCCTGAAAATATGCAGAACCAGGAAAATCTGGCACGCAGCTATACCCTGTATCAGCAGGTGAATCAGGCATTATCCAATCTGCCTTTACTTCTGATTCAAAACAGGGAACAAATTGAGCAATGGCTGCTGGAGGATGACTGTCGGGACTTCCGCTACCCGATGGAAGAGGTATTCCGTACGATTCCACACCGGCTGAATGAAGAACAGGAGGCTTTGCTTGCACAGGCGGGCGAGCTGATCCGCAATCCACAGGAAACCTTTGAAAGCTTCCGTTTGCAGTTCGAGCCTGTTCTGGTGGATGGAAAAGAGGAATTCCTGAATGAAGGAACCTATCAGCAGTTCCTGAAAAACCGTGACCCAAGAGTACGTAAGGAAGCCTTTGAACATTTTTTCACCGCCTATAAAACCTATCAGAATGTGTTTATGAATCTGTTGAGCGGGCATGCCAGGGGACAGATATTCGAAGCCGGTTTACGCAATTTCTCCAATGCTCTGGAAGCCTCCCTGTTTGAAGACGGCGTTGACCGGTCGCTGTTTGACAAGGTGCTTTTCATGGCAAATGAAAAATACATCAATGGCATTCACCGTTACTTTGCGGTTCGCAAGCAGGTCAGCGGACTTGCTGTTCAGCATGTGTACGATATTCAGATACCACTGGTGGATGCGGTGGATATCACCTATTCCATCGATGAAAGCTTCGATATTCTCAAGCATGCCCTTGCACCGCTTGGCGAAGACTATGTGCAACTGCTGGATCAGGCAAGAGAGGAGCGCTGGATCGACTTTCTGCCATGTGCAGGTAAACAGGGTGGAGCATATTCCGGGGGGACCTATGATTCCCGCCCGTATGTACTGACCAATTTCACAAACGATTATCCTTCCCTGAGCACGCTGGCGCATGAGCTGGGACATTCCATGCACTCCTGGTATTCCCGTCACCATAACCGGCCAATGCTTTCTCAGTATACGATTTTTGTTGCCGAAGTGGCATCCACTGTGAATGAGATTCTGTTGAACCGTTATCTGCTGGATCACAGCGATAGTGAGGAAGAGAAAGCATATCTTCTTTCCAATCTGCTGAATCAGCTTGTCGGCACGCTATATCGGCAGCCGATGTACGCAGAATTCGAAAAGCAGCTGTATGCCATGCTGGAAAACAAAGAAGCAGTTTCCTCACAGAAGCTGACCTCCCTGTACATGGAGCTGTCCAGGCAGTATTACGGGGATGCTGTTGAGGTGGATGATCTGCAGCGCTATCATTGTTACTACATACCGCACTTTTATTTCAATTTCTATGTATATAAATATACCTTGGGTATGTCGGTGGCATTGAGCTTTGCGAAGAAGATACTTGCCGGAGATACAACGGAGTATCTGGAGTTTCTCACCAAGGGTGGCAGCGAGTCACCGCTGGATGAGCTGATCCATGCCGGTGTTGACCCGAGAGTGGACAGTATCTACGACGATGCCTTCACCTTTTTCGAAAAAACACTGGATGAATTCAGTGAACTGATGAAGGTAAAACGATAATCCCTTTATAACAGGGCAACTATTGCAGGGAAGCCTTGATGTTCCCCTGCGGCTGTACCGATAGCTTAACAAATATTATCCATGTAGCTGAAAAAGAATGCAGAACCTTTGGATGGTAAGCGTCCGTAAGGATTTTGCATTCTTTTCTTTTACTGTATCGCTGTTCTATTTCTGCTTGCCTCTGCTTTGCTTTACTTTCTAAATATCGGTTCGATCTGCTGTTTAATCAAATCCATGCTGTCTTTTGCTTTAGGATCAAATCTGCACATGAGGGATACAACCAGTTGTTCTCCGGTATTCACATAAATAATGTTTCCTCCATCCCCCATTGCCGCAAATCCGTCTTTCTGCTCATCGATCCACCATAAATAGCCGTATGGCAGATTGCGTTTTTTCCAGCGGCTGTGCTCCTTTGTGCTTTCCTCAATCCAGTGCTTTGATACCAGCTGTTTTCCTTCCCATACACCGCCATTCAAATACAGCTGCCCGATATCTGCCATTTCCTTTGCCGATAACGCCAGTCCCCAGCCTGCGGATTGCAGTCCCTTTGCGTCTGCTGCCCAACCGCTGATGGAGGCTGACTGATTGAATGCCATCTGTTCTTCCTTATCTTTAAATATCAGTTCCTTTTCCACAGAAATTCGCAGCGGGGCAAATAATTTCTCACGTGCAAAAGCAAGCACAGATTGTCCGGTTGTCTTTTGTAAAATACCAGTCAGAATATCCGGTCCAATCAGCGGTGTATAACGGAATTTCCCGCCCCTTCCCTTCAGCTGCTCCAGTGAAAACCGCAGCCAGTCATCACTTGTAAAATATTTTATATAGGGTGGAATTCTATATTTATATGCCGCTGTCATGGTGATGACATCCTCCAGTGTTACTTCACCCTTTGCATACTCTTTCTCCCGGGCTGCATACTCCGGAAAAAAATCCAGAACCCTTTGCGACACATCCACAATGTACCCTTCATCCATTGCGATTCCCAGCAATATGGATACAATACTTTTGGTCACGGAATACACATGCATTCTGCTTTCGGAAGTACATCCCTGAAAGTATGCTTCATACACGGACACACCGTTTTTTAATACATTCATCCCACAAATATTCTTGTAATTCCTGTTGATCAATGCTTCCATTTCTGTTATTTTCATCTGTTCCATGCAATTACCTCCGCAGTTTCTGCCTATATCTTACAGTTTTCCCTCAGGGGAAGGTCAAGGGGGATAATGCAGAAAGCTTCGGCTGCACAAATACAGAGCTCATAGGCTGGTATTTCGTTAGCTTATCAACGAATCTCGCACGTTTTCAAGTGATAAAAGCCTTATGAAGATATCCTTTTTTCAATTGTGCAGATCTCTTTTAGCTTACGCCTCCTTCCCTCTCTACACAAGGCTTTAGTAGAACCATATTCTCTTTTTGCCTTGCTATGCAAAGGAAAAGATGTACAGCGTTTTCCCTCAACTCCGTTTCACAAGACGCAGCAGCTTTTATCTGCTTATGAGCACAGAAAAGCCTGTGGTACACAGCAGTATACACGCAGGCCTTCATTCATAATCAAAAGCAAAGAAATTTACATTTTTTCAGACTGTCTCAATATGAGAATTTCTCGTAGTATTCCATATCCTCAAGAACTGTGATATCCTCGATTGGGTTTTCATCCAGACGAAGCTCATACAGATTCTTCAGTCTGGTCAGCGGTGTCACATCTGTTACATAATTCGCCTTCAATGTCAGGGAGCTCAGATATATACATTCCTCCAGCGGGGATAAATCCATTACGCCATTGTGATCCAGCCGCAGGGAGCTTAAATTGATCAGCTTCTTCAGCGGTGAAAGATCTGTAATGACATTGTTGTATAAATCAATCGTACTCAGATTGGTTAAATCCTTTAATGGCGTCAGATCAGAAATATTGTTGTGGGAAAGCCCCAGACATTCCAAATTGATCATATCCTCAAGAGAATCAATACTGCGAATATCGTTGTTTCCGACATCCAGGGTTGTCATATGCTCACAGCCCTTTAAAACCTCGATATGCTTGATATGATTGTTGAAGACATTCAGCTCTACCAGATCCTTTGCATTCTTCAAAAAGTCGATGTCCTTCAGGAAACAGCAGCTGGCTTTAAAATAGCGAAGCAGCTTCATTTCTTTTAAAATTTCCGTATGCTCCACACGGTTTTCACTGATATCCAGCTTCTCCATCCTGATCAGGCCCTTCAGATTACGCAAATCACAAAGTCCGCTCTGCGTAGCACGAAGATCCTTTAAATTCTTCAGCTTCTTCAGGAATGAGAAATCCTTAATATGATCAAAGGAGATATCAAGGACCTCCAGATTCGGAAATTCCTCCAATATACTTAAATCACGCAGATATTCACAATTTGAAATATTCAGATTGCGCAGGGAATCCTTCATATACTGCAACGGAGATAAATCACAGAACAGATTGGTCGATACATCCAAAACCTCAATGTGCTTCAAATAGGTCAGATCGGCAATGTCATACAGCCACATCTTGTTCATATGAAGCTCCTTCAGCTCATCCAGCATACCGAGAATACTGAGCGGGAACGGTCCGTTTTCAATTCCGACATACAGCTTCTTCAGCTTCTTGACATTTTCCAGATATACCAGATTGTCCACCTTGCTGCGTTCCAGATTCAATTCTTCCAGATTGATCATGCCGGCCAGTGCACTGATATCCATCGTATACAGGTTATTGCGTGAAATGTCCAGCCGCAGCAGCTGCCGGAATTCCCTCAGCGCCTGAATGTCACGCAGCATATTCTTGGACAGATTCAAAACTTCAATCTCCCGCAAATCACGGATCGGTGTCAGATCCTCAATGGCATTTCCGCAAAGGTCCAGATACTTCAGATTAACCGCATATTGCAGTCCTTCCAGAGAGATAATTCCACTGCTTCTGGCAGAGAGTGTCATCAGCTCTTCCAGCTTTTTTTCTGTGATATCCGCTTCCTCGATCTGCAGGGTTCTGGCGATTGCAGCTCGCAGCATTTCATCCTGTATGATCATAAACATTCCTCCGTTTCTTTTCTTGTATGCCTATATTATACCCCAAAAGATTAAAATCTGAAACAGCTTACACAAAAAAACATGAATCATGAAAAAAGAGAAAAACAAATCCTTCCAATTCACGAAATAATGATTGACTTTCGGTTTTGAAAGTGATATTGTTTAAGAGTAATAAAAAGCAATAATTATGATTTCACAAGTCTGGAATTGTATTTATGTGTTTCAATGTACGAATATCCAGTTTTGTGATTTTTTTATACATTGGAGGGCTTCTTATTGACACACGTATAGGAGGTACTAAAATGAGTACAGGTAAAGTAAAATGGTTTAATGCAGAAAAAGGTTATGGATTCATCACTTCTGATGAAGGTAAGGACATCTTCGTTCATTACTCAAGCATCCAGAGCGACGGATTCCGTACACTGGAAGAAGGACAGGCTGTAAACTTCGACGTTGTTGAAAGCGATCGTGGACAGCAGGCTGCTAACGTAACTGTAGCGTAAGCAAAACCGTTCTTGGATCATGACCTCGTGCATGATCCTTTTTTTTGACTGTGCATATCCTGTACGGAAATGATACAATAGAAGAAAGGATGTGATGTCATGGATCGCTTAGAACTTATCCGTGAACAAACGGATGCCGTCATTCAAAAGCTTGTCAAGGAAGAGGAACGCAAATTTGCATATATCCACACGTACGGTGTTGCACAGGCTGCAGCCATGCTGGCCACTTTGCGAAAGCTGGATGTGGAGCTGTGCTGTATTGCCGCCATGCTGCATGATATAGCACTTTACGCCCAGAATTGTCCGCATCTGGGTCATGCACAGCGCAGTGCGGAATATGCGAAGCTGCTGCTGGGGAAGATGGAGGTATTCAGTGAAGAGGAAATCCGGATACTGACCCATGTTATATCGGTGCATTCCGATAAAATGAACCGGCATGACGGACCGATTTCAGAGCTGCTGAAGGATGCGGATGTTTTGCAGCATTATCTGTATAACCCGAAAATTGAGTTATCGGAAAAAGACAAGGTACGGCTGTTTTATCTGCTGGAGGATTTGAATTGTGCACAGGTAGAAAAATAGCTGTCTATATCTGCAAGCAGATTACGCGTAAAAAGGAGTATTCACAGGGGATGTCCCTTGCATACTCCTTTTCCTTTTCTAATTTTCCCTAATTGTTCCGTTTTTAAGCTACAATTCTGTATTCAGGACAGCTGCGGCTTTCCTCATACTGCTGCTCTATAAGCTCACCTCTTTTTTTTCATTCTTTCGTCGGTAACAGATAGAGCATTTCTGCATGAGAGGAAAGGAGACAGCCATGGTATTCCCCAAAACAAGCATACTGATCCAGGTACCTTCGCGCAGCATTGTAAAATCCAGGGAAAACACAGCAACAAGCAGCAGACTGCAGGTGATGAAGACAGCATCTGCACCGCAGCGCAGAAAATTGAAGGGCTTTTTATATTTTTTTGAAATCACGACAATCAACTGTTCAAACGGCTGTTTCACAAGATCAGCAGCCATGGTAAGCGCAACACCAAAGGACACAAGGATCATCCCCACTGCCAGAAACACCCATTGCATAGGATACGATACAGGGCGAATATCCGCAAGAAACGCTATATCATAGCAGGTGAGATTGATGATAATTCCCTGAATCCAGCACACCGGTAGCTGTAAAACCTGAAGCTTATCAAAGTCCTTCCGCTGTATCAGCAGCTGCAATAAAACACATAGCAGATAAAAGCACATAAGAAGTGTGCCGCTTTTCATACCACTGATAAGTGAAATACATTGCAGAAAGGCTGTCAATGCAGTTTGTCCAAGACCGGATTTCATCATGAATGAAAGTCCCAGAGCTACCCCTGTAACACCAAGCAGCATTTCTATGAATTGCTCTAATTTCCAAGCGTTAGCCATATATGCCCGTAAGCTAATGAGGTATGAAATCGATATCCTCATCCGGACAGCTTTTCAGCATCGCATATACATGGGCACTGCTTTCCATTTCTTCAATAAGATCAAACGCATGATACACATCTTCTGCTCCTGCCACGATTCCGTGATGTTTCAACAGCAATATCTTCGGTTTTGTCTTCGTTTTATCCTTGAAATGACAAAACAGTGCATCACTTCCCGGCGGCGCATACGCAACACATGGGATATTTCCTTTTGTTTGCATAAACAGATAAGGAGTATATGCAAACAGGTTCCTGACATGAGACTCCGCATCTGCATAACAGGACAGTACGGTAGCATAAAAGCTGTGTGTGTGAATCACCGCCTTATACGCCTCGCTTTCTTGATACAATGCCAAATGCATGGGATATTCCTTGCTTGGCTTTCCATACAGAATAGTCCCCTGCATATCCACCTGTGCGAAGTCTTCCTGCCGCAATCTTCCAAAACAGCTTCCGCTCCTTGAAATATACATACGATGTTCATGGAGAAAGCTGATATTTCCTGTCGAGCCTCCAACAAGTCCTTTTTGAAACAAGGTATGCGCACTCCAGATAGCGGCATCCAGCTTTTCCTGTAATTCACTCATGTGTGTTCCCTCCTATTGCCTTGATGAAGAAATCCTCTGCACCGAAATTACCGGATTTCAGAATAAGAGTAAGACGCTCATTCTTCAATGGAATCAGTTCAGGAACACCGGGATCAACACTTTTTCCGATATAAAATCCATCAAAGCCCAGCTGCTGCATGACAGCTCCGGAGGTTTCTCCGCCCGCAACTACGATACGTTCATATCCGCACGCCAAAGCAGCGCTGCTAATCTCCCCCATGATCTGTTCTATACATTTCGATGCTTGATAGAAGGCTTCATCCTTTTTTAGCTTTCGCATATCCCGTTCCACCGCATCACTGTAAATCAGCACCGGCTGTGTCTGTTGGTTTGCATATGTCAGAATATCCTGTGCGGTAAGCTCTTTATTCATCACACGGTTTGCATTTACAGGATAACAGCAGCCTTGATGCTTTCGAAAATACTCAATTTGACATCTGGTCGCAGCCGAGCAGCTTCCACATAGCAGAATCGTCCGCCCGTGCTTCCGTATCTGATTTTTTTCCGAATGCAAAAAAGCATCGTTCTGTAAGACATGGGCAAGCAGCCCGGAGCCGCCGGTAAGAACAGGCAGATCCTTAAACGCTTCCGCTATCCGTTTTCCATCCTGCTCTGTTTCATAATCCGGTACGATATAAAACTTCTCATATTCGCATTTTAACGCATGGATCGTTTGTTTCCATTCTCCCTCACAAAGCTCCTTCTGCCGCATAATAAAGCAGGGGTATTTGCTTTGTGGCTTCATCAGATTGGGGATATAGGAATCCCACATTGGATTCAGGGGATGATTTTTCAACGGACTATCACTTAATTTTTCACCATTGACGTACAAATTTCCATCCTTTACTATGCGATGATTCACTGGTAAGGAGGGGCATAGAATTGTAAAGGGCTGTGCCAGATATTCCAACAAGAAATCAGCTACGACTCCGATATTCCCCTGAGGAGTGGAATCAAAGGTTGAGCAGTATTTAAAATATATTCGTTCACATCCGTTTTCCTTGAGGAAATCAACAGCCTTTTTTGCTTCCGCAACAGCCTCATGGGGAGAAACGCTCCTTGTTTTCAAAGCGATAACAGCCGCATCACACACCTGCAGCTCGTTTGGAACTGCGTTGTACATTATGGTTTCAGCACCGCTTTTTTCTAAAAAGCTGGCCGCATCCCCCGCACCTGTAAAATCGTCTGCGATAACACCGATTTTTATATTTTTCATTTCCATATATAGCTCCTTTTTCGGTAAGAGGATAAGTTCCCGTTTACAGGAAACAGTTCCCGGTTCAGGAACAACTTCCATACTGCGGGAACTGCTGTACGCTTCCTTTACCCCCAGGCCTTTCCAGCCTGATCAAACAATTCAACGTAATGAGCCAGACGATCCTTATACCCTTTTTTGAAGGCAGGTATCAGCTTCCATTTATCAAAATTCGGATCCTTGATGAAGTCTTCCAGCTCCTCTTTTCCTGCAACGATCAGCTCAGTAGCCAGATTAACCTTCTGAATTCCTGATCGAACTGCTTTTCTGAGATTCTCATCCCCCGTTCCACTTCCGCCATGCAGGACAAGCGGTGTTTCTCCACATGCTTCAACGAGCTGCTTTAATCGCTCGAAGTCAATATGTGGTGTTCCCGTGTAGCGTCCATGTGCGGTTCCTATGGCAACTGCCAGACAATCCACACCGGTTTCCTTGATAAAATCTGCCGCTTCTTTTGGAACGGTAAGATTATTGACACCGTCTACAGCATAATTGTTTCCCATACCGACATGCCCCAGCTCGGCCTCTACACTGATTCCCAGCGGTTTGCACATTTTTACGACTTCCTTCGTCTGTTCCACATTTTCTTCATAGGATAGGCTGGAACGATCAACCATGATAGATGTAAACCCGGAATTGATACCGAGCATGATATCCTCATAGGATTTTCCATGATCCAGATTGATTGCGACAGGTACTGACACCTTTTCCGCAAGGTCTCGTATCATATGTATAAACCAGGGAAGATCCGTGTGAATAAACGCATTGACATCTACAATCATGGGCGCATGGTATTCCTCAGCCACCTCCAGTACAGCCCTTACCGTATCCTCACTTTGTACATTGGGGGCAGTAACACCATAGCCTCCTTTCTTTGCATGATCGAGTATTTCTTTCATTGTAACTAACATAATAAGCACCCTTACCTTTCGTTATCCTCTGGCCTGCAGTTATCACCCTGGCCATATATAAAGACGATTTCTACGCATCCACCTTCATCATAGTGGAAAGCATGCCACTCATTTTCCGGAATATGCAGAATCATCCCCTCCTCTAATGCAATGGTTCTTTGCAAATGATGCGCATCACTCCCCCAGGATACATACCCGTTCACCGACTTTGTGATGATCACGGTTTCCTCTGCATGTGCATGCGGCTCCATGATGCCATACTCTTTTTTGTATAACGCATATCCCACTGTCATTTTATCGCTGTCAAAGCAGCTGTTTTTACCAACTGCGCGTATCAGTCCACGTCCGCAAAGTGCATCCACGGTGATGCTATTTTTATTTATATACTCCATACAGACTCCTCGCTTTCCCTACTCATATCTCCTGCAGCTGCTTAAGACCCAATGGCAGACTCGTTACTATTTTCTCTCTGCCCTGCGTGATATACTGTATCGCATTCGCCATACTTGCCTGCGCCAGTACGATCACATCATATGTATTCCAGTGCTCCTGTATCACTTCTGCGATTTTTTGATCATGCCGTTCTCTGTCAATTTCATATAGTTCAAACACATCGGGTATCAGGATACAGGTGACACTTTGCTCCTGTGACTTCCGCTTGCTTCTAATCAAATCGGATGTCGGCTCCAGCGTACTTTTCACCGTTCCCAGAACGAGGATGTTATTTCCTGACTCCACCGCTTGATCTGCCATTGGCTCATCGATTTTATATAGCGGTATATCCAGAAGCTCTCTGGCGATATCCGCTGCTTTGCCAAGCGAAGAACAAGCCAGTAAAAACGCATCGCTGCCATTGTTTTTCGCAATACATGTATATTGAATAAATCGCTCTATTACGGATGCACTCATTCTCCCGCTGCACTTTATATCGTTTAGTAAAGAATCATCCAACACGTTTACAATATCAAATTCATCCGGATAAAGCTCCCGTATCATTGCAGGTATCGTTGTGGTTGTCGCAAGGGTGGTGTGCAGAATCGTCAATTTCTTTCGCATATAGGTTTCCTCCTTTTATCGTCATGAATATTTCATTTTGAAGTCTAAACGATATGCACCGCTGCCATTAGCAGGGAAAGAACAAAGATTCCAACCATAATCCAGTTGATGTTTACATTTTTATCAAGCAGCTTTTTACAGCCGAATGTCAGCAGGAGCGGAACAAGTCCTAAAAACAAGGTATCCAAGGAGGACTGTAATGCGACCGCTTCTCCGCCAGGAATTGGAATGGAAATCGCTGTTGTAAATTTTACAGTAGATGCTGTCATTGCACCAACCATAATCAGACCAAGTATACCGGCGCATTTTGTCAATATCTTTAAGGTACCATTCTGATACATATTTGTGATAAAGCTGGAACCACTGATAAAGCCGACATATCCCAAAGAGAAGCGCAATGCCATCGTACAGCCGTTATAAATCAGAAAGAAGAGAATCGGTCCAAGGATAGAACCCTGCAAAGCAAAGCTGATACCAATACCTGCCGCAATGACACGTACGACACTGAACAGCAGGGAATCTCCGATTCCTGCCAGCGGCCCCATAAGCGCTGCTTTGATTGCGACGATGGAGCTTGTATCAAAGTCATCTACTTCACTGTTTTCTTTTTCCATGGAAGCAACCAGTCCAGCCAGGAACGGATAGATAGCATTGGATACGTTACAAAATTGAACATGACGGTAAAGTGCTTCTTTTTTCTTTTCCGGCTGATCTTTATAATAACGGTTCAGTGCCGGCATAATCTGCCACAAAAATCCGATCGCCATCTGTCTGGCCTGTCCGCCTACCCTTGAACAATGTGCATTCAGTGAACGCCAGCAAATGGAATTGATCATTTTCTTATCTTCTCTTGATAAATTATTTGTCAGTTTCATTGTAAGAAATCCTCCAGTTCCTCATTTGAATCATTTTTGTCAGCACATGCGATTGGGTGCTGTTTCATTCTATTGATTTCAAAATCACGCATGGCTGTCGCTACCACGATAACGATACCGATGACTGCAATCGCGATGATTGGCAGTTTCATATAGATAAACATAACGAAGCCGAGCAGATAATAAATACCGATTTCCTTTGTCCAGATCATTTTCATCAGCAAAGCCAGACCGACTGCCGGAAGCAGCTGTCCGCAAACGGTAAGGCCGGTCATGACAACATCCGGGATGGAATCCACAAATGCTTCAACTGCATTGTAGCCGACATATACACCGAAGAATACGATAGCAGCAAAGAACAGATTTTTAGCCAGCCAGACGCCAAAGTTCAAGTAGATGAGAAGTCCTCTTTCATTTCCCTCGAGTGCCCATTTATCCATTAAGGTTGTGAATACAGTCAGGAAAATATTATTTACAAACATCGTTACAAATCCCATCAGAATTCCGATAGGTACAGCAATTGTCAAGGCTGCCTCCGGATCCAGTGTGGCGTTGGTTGCGAAGGCTACCGCAAATACGGTTGCCGCAGAATGATCTGCTGATATCTGTCCACCGATATTGACAGACCCCATAAATACAGCCTCCAGTGTTGCCCCGATAATCAGCCCCTGTTGCAAATCCCCAAGCAAGAGTCCTGTAACCGCCCCGATAAAGATTGGTCTGTCTGACATGCTTTGACCAAACATCCAGTTTCCGGCATAACAGATGAAATATGACAATGCAGATAATAAAGCGACGTTTAACATATTCAATTCCCTCCTTTAATTGTTTTCCAGCAGCTTTTTCACACTGATTTTAGGATTTGTCGGTATAACCCAGTGAATGGTTTCCATATCAAGCTTGGCGATTTCTTTCAATGCTTCCAATTCCTTTGGTGTACAGCCGACATCCGCATTCAGCTGCTTCTTTTCCGATGCTGCTTCAAAGCGTCCGACATTCGCTACATTTATCGATTCCACCTTGCAATTGGTAGCGATTTTCAAAGCATCCTGAATACTATTGGTTAAGACAAACATCTTAACAGTCTCAGATTTGGGATTATTAAACACCTTGATGGCATCATCAACACTGCGAATTAAAACCTTCACGCCATTTGGAGTTGCCATTTTCAATGTCATCTGCTGTACCTCATTTTTTGCCGCCTGATCATTTGCCACTACCAGATGATTGGTAGCGAAATACTTTGACCATACGACTGCTATCTGCCCATGAATCAAACGATCATCTACTCGAATTTGAATTATCATACGTTCCTCCTTAGATGCAGCTTTTATAAATCGCTGCTAAATCATTGCTGTTTAATACGCAGGGTGAATTGACAAGCAGCCGCTGTTGCTTTTCATACACGCTGACTGCCCATGTGTCACAAATCCCCTCATCGATCCCCAATGCTTTGAAATCCGGACATGGATAGATTTCAGATAACAACTTTTGTAGTCCTGAAACAGAAGAAATATCTGCTGGCAGATCCTTCAAAGCATTTTCAAGCTTGTATAGTGGTATATTCTTTTTTTGATAGTATTGCAGAGTCTGTGCAAATACGGCATAGACTGCTTCTCCATGGGCAAGCTGACAGTTCGCACCCAAAGGAAAGGACAGTGCATGCATGGTGGCACATCCCGCTATACTGAAAGCGACTCCCGCCATATTGGCACAGATCAGACTTTTCTGCATATCCTGAGGGAGCTTCTTTGTTTTTCGTGTCTCCTGCAGATTTTCCACAATACCTGAAATCGCGCTTCTAGCATACATATCTGTATAGGGGTTTGCCTTGGGTGAAAGCAAAGCCTCAATCGCATGTGCCAATGCATCGATGGATGTGAGTGCAAATGTCTTATACGGCAGCGAGGTCAGCAGTTCTCCAATCAGAATCGCTTTATCCGGGAACAGTGCATCCATCTGCAGTCCAAGCTTACTGTGCAGGGAAGGAAATTCCACAACGGAAACATTGGTTACCTCACTTCCGGTTCCACAGGTTGTCGGCAAAGCAATCAGCTCCCGCGTTTTGCGTACTTCTCTTTTATCGCTGTACAATTCCTGTACGGATCGGTCATCACCGAATACACAAAGCTTTGAAACATCAATCACAGTACCACCGCCGATTGCGATTATTCGCTCGTATGGATACGCATTTGCTACTTTTAATATGTCATCCACCCATTCCTCTTTAGGCTCCTTCGTACCGTACGCATCCATATTCAGAAGAACAGCCTTTCCCAATGCATTTGTCTCTTTGATTTTTTTCATCTGGGAATTACTCGTGATTACCAAATCAGTTTCCTGCAGCTTTAAGTTCTTCAAACAGATGTTCAGATCAGCTTCCTGATAGATTTCCCCTTTCATACGAAATAGCAGATGCAGCTTTGTCTCATGCGAAGAATTCATCCTCATCACCTTCCTTTGTCTCGCATGAGGACATCTTCACAAGCTGCAACTGACATTCCTTCAGCATGCTTTCCATCCGTTCAGCAGTTAAACTATCATCGGTCATAGCCGCTGATAAAACAATCGGCAGATTCATACCGGTAACAATCGGAATATCCTTTCCGCTTTCCATTACCATTGCACTAACCTGCTGATTCACACTTCCTCCATAGATATCCGTGAATATGATCGCTTTCCCCACTTCTGCAGAATCCACAAACCTCTGGAGCTGTTGCAGATAATCACTGGAAGTGTCTACATAAGCATCTACCGCAGCAATCATTTCTGATTGTCCCAGGAAAAACTCCAAGGTATCCTTTAATCCGGAAGCTAATCTGCCATGCGACGTTAATAAAATCCTTTTCATTTCATCACCTCTCGTCCACTTTATACATCTATATAACCACAACTTAACAACAATTTCAACATATTTTTAGTATTTTATTGTTATTTTTGTTATTTTTTATTTTCATATTTTGGATAAATTGGTATTATGAAGAATGAATTTGGTTATTTTATAGGTAAATTGTTGTTATTTTCATATCGGTTTGATATAATATACTCAGCAAATGCATAAATTTATATCATTTATAAGCTGGAGGGAAGGATTGCATATGATAAACAGCCAAAGAAAAAAAGAGATTATAGAGTATTTAAGTGATACAGATTACCGAACATTAAAGGATATAGCTGATAAATTTGCTATATCGATGAATACTGCACGAAGAGATATCAATGAATTAGCAGAGGAAAACCTGGTTAAGAAATTTTATGGCGGCGTCAGCCTGGCTAGGAAAAAGGACAGCACCTTTCAAAGCAGAATCGCCTCACATATCGAGGAAAAGCAAAGAATTGCGAAATACGCTGCAGCACTGGTGAATGATAATGACCTGCTGTACATTGATTCAGGATCCACCACTTCCTTGTTGACAGATTATCTGCACAGGGATTTTCATTTAACAATCGTTACAAACAACATCTATGTTATTACAAAGGTGATCGAGGTCGTGAACTGGGACTTGATTGTTGTAGGATCAAGATTGAAGCATTCTTCCTGTTCCCTCATAAACGTGTATGACTGGGATTATCTGAATTCTTTAAATGTAAATAAAGCTTTTCTAGCCACAACCGGATTAACCATACAGGGTGGTGCTACAAATCCGGATAATGCGGAAACAATTATTAAAACAAGCATGATGAAAAGAAGTCAGGAGAATTTTCTACTGACCGATTCATCCAAATTTGATCGAACTTCCTTAAGAACCTTCGCCAATATCGAGGACTTCGATAAAATTATCACATCCGGATCTGTACCAAAGCATTTTGTAGAATACTGCGCAGCTGGCAGCACACAGCTCATCATTGCATAAGGAGGAGCACCGTATGAACATAGGCTGCTGTATTGCCACAAAGGACATACCCCTGGCAAAGGAATTCGGATACGATTATGTTGAATTATCCGCAAAAGAAATTATGAAAATGGATACGGAGCTATGGAAACTAAAACGTAAGGAAATTTTGCATCCGGGTATTCCGGTATTGGGCCTCAGTGCTTTTGCAGATGAGCAGACGCCCTTGATTGGCCCATCCGCACAGGAGGAGGTCTGGAGTGCTTATTTGGATATATTATTGGAAAGAGCCTCACAGCTTCATATAAAAAACATCGGTATCGGCGCTCCAAAAGCCAGAATGATACCATCGGAGTATGATTATGGGCTTGCAACACGGGAAATGGAATATTTTCTATATACGGCGGCTAGGAAAGCAAGCTCCTATGATATCACGATATTGTATGAAGCGCTGCATCCGAAAGAATGTAATTTTGGTAATCATACGCAGGAGTGCTATCAAACTGTACAGCATATCCATTCACCAAATCTGAAGCTGGTATATGATGTATATCATGCGATAAACGCCGGTGAACAGTATGCAGACAGCCGCATGTGCTTTGATGAGATAAGACATGTTCATATCAATTCTTGGGATCAAGGACTGCAACGATATTTCTTATTTGAAAAGGATTTACCCTATGTAAAAGATCTCTGTGTATTTCTGCAATCCGTGGGATATGATAACACGATTTCCGTGGAAGCCTTTGATGCGGATTTCCCAGAAACAGGGGCTGCCTCGGTATCTATTATAAGGGAGGCGTTATACGAGGCAGAAATCAAACATCCATTATCCCGTACACCTTCTCTTTGATAGAGCTCACCTTTTTCTAGGTTCCTAAATTTTTTTCATTCTCTGATGAAATATGAATACCGTATGCATCAATTTCTACGAAGAGTCAAGCACAGCAAGAAATGTATACTTATAAGATGGTAAAGCGATCAGAGGATGTTGTGTCTGTGCAGTGCTGTAAAACGAAGAAAGAAAAAGAATGATTTACATAGCAATACAGATATCTATGAAAAAAAGGGTATTCCGCTCTATTGTCAATCGGCTGGAATACCTTTTTTTGCTCATAACTGGTAGGAAGCTGTTTTTTTTAGAATATTGCAGGGTTAACTGCGAATAGCCTGTGCAAAGACTCTTTCTGACTTTCAAATCCTTCCTATATCTGTTGCAGTGCCTGTTCCCCATGTATCTGTGCCTTTTTCTGGCTGCGCAGCATACACCATATACTGACCACCAGTGTACTGCTTTCACATACAAGCGTTGCATACCAGATTCCTTCACCCTGAAACAGCTCTCCCATAATCCATATAGATGCCGCAATCAGCACAAAGCCGCGCAGCAGCGATATGGCAAAGGAATAGCCGCTTTTCTCCACAGCCGCAAAATAACCGCTGCATACGATATTATAGCCGATTACCAGATAGCACAGAGAATAAATGCGAAAGGCATGAACAGTATAGGTGAACAGCTCGGCTCGTGATGCATCAATGAAAATCGAAACAAGAGCCGGTGTCATAAACAGACAGATTGCCAGCGCCAGCATTGACATCGCAAACGTGGAGTACAGGGCATAGCGCAGGAATAAACGGCAGGTGTTTTCCTCCCGGCGCCCTCGGTAAAAGCTGACCAGTGGCTGCATCCCCTGTGATATTCCCGTAAAGGTCATCATGACAATATTGTAGATATACGTGATAACAGTATAGGTCACCACTCCGTTATCTCCGATATGCTTTAAAATTGCATGATTGAACAGAAAAATAATCGTACCGGCAGACAGCTCGGTGATAAAATCCGCAGTCCCGATGGGAATAATACGCTTGTAAACCGATAAGTCCATCGTTGTTTTACACCAGTGAATCGTCCCTCTTTTCCCAAGAAAATGAATGGTAAACACGGTAAATGTCAAAACCTGGGACAGACCGGTCGCAATCGCTGCTCCCCGAATCCCCATCCCCACATGCACGACCAGCACATAGTCCATGACGATATTCGTCACCGCACCAACCGATACAGCCGCAGTTGCCAGCTTTGGGAATCCATCCGTTTTGACAAGCACCTCCATGGAATAGGATACGATAAAGAAAAACGTAAACCAGATCAGCACGCCAAGATAATCATGGACATAGGGCAATGTTACTTCACTGGCTCCCAGAAACAGGGCAAGTTCATTTTGAAATACCAGCGCCAGCAAAGTGATGATCAAGGCACAGACGGTCAGAAAAATCGTGTTCCTCGTGAATGTTTCATTTGCGCTTTTCATATTGTTTTCTCCACGGAAGATGGCTACAACTGTACTCGTTCCAACAGAGAAGAGAATGGAAAATGCAAAGATGAAATTGACATATGGCATGGAGATATTCACTGCGGAAAGTGCATGCTCGCCAACAAAACGAGCTACGTAAATACCGTCCACCATCGTATACAGATTGAAGACCAGCATGGATACCACGCTGGGAATTACAAATTTAAAAAACTGCTTTTTATGATTCATATTATAACCTCACTTGCATAGATATCATAAACCCTGGTATAATACCAGAGTCAAGAGGTAAATATGAAAACATACTATAAAATCAATGAAATTTCAAAATTATACAACATCGGACAGGATTCCCTGCGTTATTATGAAGAGCTTGGTATTCTTCATCCCATGCGGGACAAAAACAACTACCGCCAGTATACCACCAGTGATATTCATCGTCTGAATGTGATTCGCGATCTTCGTAATCTGGGGTTTTCCATGAAAAGTATTCAGGACTATCTGGAGAACCGAACCATCGCCAACAGTCTTTCCTTCATGGAGGAAGAAGAGCGCATCATCAATCAGAAGATTCAGGAGCTTTATCAGCTAAAGGTTGATATTCTGCATCGCAAGGCGTCACTAAAAGCGTGTCAGCAGCTGCCGATGGAGGCGATAGAGCTGATGCGCCTGCCTCAGCGCAAATGTGTAGCCTTAAAAACGGATGCTGTTCATGATGATGTGGAATATCAGCTGATGAAGCTATCAAAGGAATACGAAAAAAACATTTATACGATTGCAAATTTTAATACCGGCTTCTTTCTGGATGTATCTGATCGTGAACATATTCACGCTTCCTCTGTTTTCATTGCGGGGGAATCCCTGCAGGACTGGGAATTCACACTGCCTGCCGGAACCTATTTGAATCTTTATTATCAGGGTGCACGCGATAAAGCGCATGAGCATTTAAAAAGGATGCTGAAATACTGTGATGAAAACGGATATGCCATTGGACGCCATATTATGGAATTCTTCGTTATCGATACGCATGAGACCCGTGTGCAGGAGGAATATATCACGCAGCTGCAAATCGAATTGGAAAATATATAGATTATTGGTATAAAACTGTACAGGGCACACAGCTTTGTACGGCTTTTCTTATCGTCTTTTCCTTTAGCAGGTAATGTCATACAGGAAGAACTTCATCGGTGCCTGTTGTCCGGCCAGCTTCACAACCATCTCTATTTCTCCTCTTCGCTGCATTCCACGGTGCTCATAAAAGCCGTAATTACAGCTACTGTCTGTATATAGTAGATAAAAGCTTTGAATATTCTCCTGACGCATATAAGTAAGCGCAGCTGCATAGAGCTGTTTGCCGATTCCCAGACCACGCACAGCTTCATCCAGGACGAAGAATGACAATTCTCCACCATAGGTTTTCCCGCTACCGTCTAACAGCACCTGATCAACATTCCGAATCTTCCCGTAAAAGGAACAGATTTCTCTGCCTTCTCTTGTTATAAGCAGATGCACAATAGCAAGAAGGCTTTGCAGCTTCAGGGAAAACGGACAGCGGTGCTTCTGTATATGTATACCACAGGGCTTTCCGTCAACGATCGCCACGGCAGTGAAGGTCTGATTGGCTAGACAGGAGTACAAATATACATGTGCCAGTCTGGCTGCTGTTTCAGAAGAACAGAATGCATCATATTTCCAGGTTTTGCGTATCACATCCTCCAGAGCAAGTGCATCCTCCTCGTAAAATCTACGAATATCGACAGTTTTGTTCATGATGTTCACTTCTCCTTTATCCTTCATTCGATCAGGTGTAGAATCATCTTAAAGTATCCAGTAACTGTAAAGTCAAGAAGAAACATGCCGATTTTTTGTGTATTCGGACGGCTAGTATGCCACTTTAGCGCTAAGACTATTTCCAGATTCAGTTCTGAGACTTTCCACCTACTGTACACTATACACTGAATAGGAAAAGGAGGTGCCGAACGAATTTTTCGAGATACTCCTCCTTCCGATTATGATCAAGCTTTTACGGTGTTCTTGTCCTATTGTTTCTGCTGCTATGCTTCCGAGTGAAAAAGTAGTTCTTTCCTATGAATGAGGATAACTGAAACAGCTGTTTTTTTTACTATGTCGAATACTGGATATCTCATCTGATTTAGCGCTGTTTCATCGCTATACAAATCATGAAGAGATCACAAAGAAAAACAGCAGTCATGTACCGGCTGCTGTTTTCATTCATTTACGTATCATAGGGGCTCTGTTGCCCTTTATCGTATAAGAAAGCTTAGCAACTGCTTCCAGTGTTTCCTGCATACAGCTGCGTATATCCTCGCAAGCATAGCCCTGCTCTTCACATTCCGAAAGGAATTCTTCTATGACTTCCTCATAACGGTTTTTATGCTCAGTGTTGCGTTTTTTCCAGTTGATTCCGGCAAAGGCAGGTAGGATATTCCAGTTCACAGAAAGAATTCCCAGCTTCATCCATACTGCCAGAATAGGATAGCCTGGATAATGCTGCCAAACGGTCGCATTGTCATTGCTTGAAACCTCATCATCATGAAATCTGACAGTATACGTCTTTGCATAATCGCTGCTGTCAACAAGCGCCTCCTGCTCCTTCACTACAATACGGTCATCTGCCAATGCACTGTATGCCTCATATACCTTTGCTATCGGGGGTAGCTTTCCCACATCATCACCTTCTTTCTATTAGAATACCACGATATATACTGCCTATAAAGCAGTTTTCCACTTTCCCACATTGTTTTCCACATTTGGTGGAAAACTAAAAAAAGACCGATACCTGTGATGAAATACCGGTCTTGCAGCGATTTCCTTTCCATGAGGAAAGAAAGCATCTTTCTTTCCTATTCTTTATACATTCCCATACACCGCCATACCATACGATATCCGGCTGCCAGATACTGCATGATATGGAGGCTTCACCGTACAACGTATCTGAAAGAGGAGGGACGATTGCACTGAACGGCGTCTATGTGGAATGCCTGCACCCCGTAAGGGATGAAAGAACCTAAATAATTGTTTCTTCTGTTTCCTTATCGAAGAAATGAACCTTGCTAAGATCCATAGCCAGCTCGATATCCTCATGCGGTCTTGCTTCAATGCGGGCCGCTACCTTTGCCTCCAGACGCTGTTTTCCAAAGCGTCCGTGCAGGATAAACTCATGACCGAGCAATTCACTGACCTCAACATCGAACATGAAATGTGAGGTAGGATAGGTGTCCGCAACAATGCCTTCGCCATGCAGATCCTCCGGACGGATACCCATGACAACCTCTTTGCCGTCATACGGCTTCATAGCCTCGCGGAACATATCCGGCATTTCGATGCGCTGATCGTTACAGATAAACGCATTTCCCTGATAGGTTCCCTGCAGGAAGTTGGTCGCAGGTGCTCCCAGGAATCCTGCAACAAACATATTCTTCGGATTGTTGTAAATTTCCTTTGGTGTACCGATCTGCTGGATATAACCGGCCTTCATCACAACAATGCGATCCGCCATGGTCATCGCCTCTGTCTGATCATGGGTTACATAAATCGTTGTCGCATTGATGCGCTCATGCAGCTTGATGATTTCACTTCTCATCTGTACACGCAGCTTCGCATCCAGATTGGACAGTGGTTCATCCATCAGGAAAACCTTCGCATTGCGGACGATGGCACGCCCCAGCGCAACACGCTGACGCTGACCGCCGGATAATGCTTTCGGCTTACGATCCAGATAGTCTTCAATTTCCAGTATACGGGCAGCTTCCCGTACACGCTTGTCGATTTCTTCCTTCGGCGTCTTTTTCAGCTTCAGACCAAACGCCATATTATCATAAACACTCATATGCGGATACAATGCGTAGGACTGGAAGACCATGGCAATGTCACGATCCTTTGGTTCTACATCATTCATCAGCTTGTCATCGATATAAAATTCCCCGGCGGAGATATCCTCCAGTCCTGCAATCATACGCAGAGTTGTTGATTTTCCACATCCGGACGGACCTACGAATACAATGAACTCCTTATCCTTGATTTCCAGATTGAAATCAAAAACGGCCTGTACATTATTATCATAGATCTTATCTATATGTCTTAATGATAAATCTGCCATTTTACTTCCTCCTTCTTATTTGTACTTTCGATTGTATACATACAGCTCTGCGAGCAGTCCGGCCAGTCCGGCAATCTCCAATCCCAGATTTCCCAAACCAACGGTTTTCTGTCCGATGACGATCATGCCAAGGAACACAAAGAACAGAACTGCCATGATGATATTCTTCACAATATTGGTTTCCATTATTTCATCACCATCCATCGTATTTCCCCAGGCTGCAGTGTGACATGTTTGCAGTTACCTTCTCCGTCATACACACCGGTTTCCTGGATTTCATTTGTATTATTCAAAATCGCATACTGCTTTGACTGCGGATATGCGTGAACCTCACAATACAGGTTGTCCGCATACCATTTCTTGAATGCTTCCTCCTTGCATGCCGCATAATAGAGGGCACGCAGCAGGATTCTCGTATTCTGGGTGCTGTATGGAAGTCCTGCAATATATACACAGCGTCCTTTTCCATACGCATGGGCTGCCATGTTCACTTCGCCATCGTTATATGCGATGATTTCCGTATCCTCATACAGCGCATAGATATTCTTCATTCCTTCACCGAAATCCAGCGGCTCCACAACATCCTCTGTTATGAAGTGACTGTCTGCCGGTGTATGGAAATATTTGTCCGTATGCAGTGTGAAGCCAAGCTCCTTATCCACACCGAATGCATCTGCCAGCTGGAAGAAACGTCCGCCATGCTCACAGGCTGTCGGCTCTCCGATACCAACCAGACCATGTCCGCTGTATACCCATGCCCGCAGCATGCTAACCAGCATTTCATTTTTCCATATATCTCCACCGGAGAATGCCGTATTTGCATCTCCCGCATTGATGATAACATCAATATCCGCTGGAATGCCATGCTCCAGCAGCTCGTCAAAGCTGATAAAGGTAACATCCACACTGGCTCCGCTCAAGGATTCCAGCATTCCGTTATAGGAATAAATCTGTTTGCAGTACAGACCATGCGCCACCATATAGGCATGCCAGCTGCGCAGCGCTCCCCAGTGATTGAGTATGGCTACCTTCAATCCGCAGTATGGTGTCTGTTCATGGACGATATCATAAATCTGACGGAATTCCTCACATACCTTTTCGATGTATTCCACAAATTTCGGGAACTTGTAGGCAAGGCTTGGATAACCGCCATAACCGATACGGTCGATTGGCTTGCGCATGATGGCACGTCTGGCACTCAGCCAGTTGTCCACCGCTTCGATGACCGGATCATTTCCTTCATGGAAGGTATCCGGGAAGAAATACGGAAGGAATCGTCCTTCATGATATTTCACACCGGGTATATCGGAAATCAGACGAAGGGTTGCACCGCCGCCGACACTGCCGACCACGGCATCCAAACCGATGGAAGGAAAATATGCGCCATACGGCTCGGTACCGATCCAGTTATCACCGAGAAACATCATTGCTTCCTTGCCGGCTTCATGCACCAGATCCACCAGCTCTTTTGCTCGTTCGCTTACGAAGCGCTGTGTAAAATCGATATAATCACGGTATTCCTTTGTCGGAACACAGAACGTGGAGTTATAATAACCGTTTTGGACAAATACCTCCGGACGCAGGCGATAGCCCAACTCCTGTTCGAATGCCAGTATCGCTTCTGTCGATACGCTGGCACCATAGCCGCACCAGTCAACGAATTTTTCCTTCGCATGCTGATTGAAAATCAACGTGAAGTGATAGAAGAAGGTTGTGAATCGTACGATATCACAGCGCTTGTTTTCTTCCTCCTGCAGCCAGTGTTTCAAATATTCCACAACATAGTCCCTGCTGTAGGGCTTGCGTACATCAAACGGTATTTCATGAGGCTTGTCACCCCAGTCATTGGTGATGTGATTATACATCTGCGTCGGATCCCAGAGGATATAGGCCAGAAAGCTGACGGTATATTCATGGAACGGCTGTGCATGATGCACAATAACCGTATGATGCTTTTGATCCAGCTCCCAGTCATCTGCTGCAACCACAGCTCCGCTGGTACGGTCGATAACCTCCCACCACTGCTTGGGATCATGGTCATAATCCGGTGTAACCTGCTGATCGAAGTATTCCGCCGCAAATGCAATTCGAACATCTTCACCGGCTGCCAGTGTATATGCGCTCATCAGATAGATCTGCTGGCATTCCTCCATGTGCTGTTCAGCGAATTCATTATGTCCTCTGGCTACGAAATACGTGGTATATATCTTTGCATCCAGATTCCGGATTCCTTCATCAAGCTTTGTGCCGTCGCTGTCACGGATCGCATCCGCACCCCAGCGTTCCAGCAAATCCTTTGTTTCTTCCAGAAAATTGCTTTCTCCAGGCAATGTTACTCTGCCGAATGTTTTTTTCATAGTCGTGTAGCTCCTAATCTTTCAGACCTCCAAGGCTCATACCCTGGGTCAGTTTCTTCTGTACACAGATGTACAGAATCAATGTTGGTACCATAACGATAACAAGACCGGCATACATGACACCGTAATTCGCCTGTGAACGCTGATCCGCCATCAGGAATTTTAATCCGACAGCCAGTGTCGCATTGTCCTTATCCATCAAGGTGAACGCCATGATATATTCATTCCAGAATGCCAGGAACTGGAACAGAATAACGGTGATGATACTTGGTCTGGCCATGGGAATCATGATTTTCGTCATGGTTTTAAAATAGCCGCAGCCGTCAATCAGTGCTGCTTCCTCATACGCCTTCGGCAGCGTCTTGAAGTAGCCGCTCAGCAGATAAATCGTGAACGGAAGACTGGTAGCTGCATTCACCAGTGCCAGCATGACCTTATTATTCAGGAACACCTCCACACCGAGCAGCTGATCCGCCTGAAACAGCATCAGATAAATCGGCAGCACAATATAGTTTACATTGACAAACAGTCCTGCCATAAACAGGGCATTGAAGAACTTCTTGCCCTTGAACGGATATCTTGCCAGAACATAGGATGCAGGCAGTGCCAGCACCAGCAGGAAAATCAGACCGAGCACGGTGACAAATACGGAATTGATGAAATACTCTCCCATGCGGGCCTTTTCCATCGCATCAACGAAGTTACTCCAGAGAAACTGCGTCGGCATGGACCATGGATCGCCAACCAGATCCAGCTGTGATTTCACACTGGACAGAAATACCCAGGCAACCGGAACGATGATGCTGATGGCGAATACGATCATCGCCACGTAGACGAATATCTTATACCAGGCATGAGAGGACATTTTTTTCTTATTCATAGCTCACACCTCCTAGAATTCCAGAACATCACGTTCTGTGATTTTGTTCAGTAAACCGGACAGGGCGAAGGAGAAGATAAAGGTGATGACACCGATTGCCATACCATAGGAATAATTTCCTCCAAATGCCTTGTTGTACATATAATTCAGCGGTACTTCACTTCCAAGATCTCCATTCGTATTGATCTGAATGAACATGAAGCTTAGATTGATCGTGGAAATAACGAAGAAGGTCAGTGTCGTTCGGATATTGTTCCAGATCAGCGGTAATGTGATCATGAAGAACTGCTTTACCTTTCCTGCCCCTTCCAGAGCAGCCGCCTCATACAGATTTTCCGGAATGGAGGACATGCTGGCCATATACATAACCATGTAGTAGCCGATTGCCTGCCACACCAGTGCAAAGATGATGGAATACAATATGATACCGGAATCTCCCATCCACTGCTTCTGCAGCATACCGAGTCCGATCATTTCAAGGAAGCTGTTCAGCAGACCGTTATCCGGTGCATAAATTGCCGAGAAGATACCGGCAATAACAACAATACTTAAAATATTAGGAATGTAGAAGATGACACGGAAGAAGTTTTTCCCTTTGAATTCTTCTCTTGTCAGCAAGGTCGCAAACAGAACAGCAAGTACGACGGTAAACAGCGTCACCATCACAATGATCAGAATCATGTTCTGCATGGATTCAATAAAACGTGAATCGGTAAATAAAATTTTAAAGTTGTTCAATCCTACAAACGGGGCATCGCCGACGATTCCCGTTTTCCCGTACAGAGAGTAACGGAATACGTTGAAGGTAGGAATCACCATAAAGAGAATCACAAGAATAACGGCCGGTGCCAGACAGGCAAAGACAAATCTTCTCTGTGCTTTCTTTTTATTCATTACTTAACCCTCCTTTTCTAAAAAGCAGTGAGCGATTCGCTCACTGCTAGTTCAATAAATCATGCTCACAAATTTATTTTACTGGATGCTCACTAATCGTTTTCCAAGTTTTCACTAATTCACTGTTCCACTTTTCAGCAGTAGTCTTACCAGTATTGATATCATCAGCTGTGAAACATAATACCTTCTTCATGTCTACATCAGGGATAGCTGCAGAGTCAAATGGTGCAAATGCGCCGATAACTGCAGTAACATTCTCGTCATTGTATACATTGTACAGTTCTTTGTTAACGCCTGTCAGCTTATCTGTAATACCGTTAACAGGTACAACACAGTTATATTTCAGCATGATGTTTGCGCCTTCCTCAGAATAGATGAATTTCAGAAATGCTTTTGCGTCATCCTTGTTTTTAGCTTCAGAAGGAATCCAGCACTGCTCTGTAAAGGTCGTGATGGCTTTCTTTCCGTCTTTTGTCAGTGCAGGTACTGCGCTTACGCCCCATTTGAAGTCTTTTGGAGTTGTTTCTTCCATTTCAGCAACTACCCAGCTTCCGTTTGGCATAAACAGAGCCTTACCGTCGATAACAGCCTGCTGGTTCTTTGTGAATCCGTCTTTTACGTTTGCATTCGCAACCGTATTTGGTTCCATGTAATCTTTTACAAGACGTCCAATCGTATCGGTAACCATCTTACCTTCTTTTGAGTTCCAAGCCTCAGCATCATAGTTTAATAACTTACTCAGCAGCTCCTGTCCGCCGGCTTCCTGAATAACAGAAAGGATTGTGTTATCCAGATATCCTGCCTGTGCATAGGTAAACAGAGAAATCTTGCCTTCTTCTTTCAGCTGGTCACCAAGCTTGAACATATCATCCCAGGTCTGAGGAATTTCATATTTCTTTCCTTCGCCAACCAGGTTTGCATTGTAATATAAACCACCAGGTGTATACATGATTGGTGCCAGATAATTTTTGCCGTCACCATAGAACTGAGATACCGGGTTGTTTACGAAATCCGGATTGATGTTTTTCTTAACATTTTCATCTGCGAATACATCAGAGATGTCTTCCACCTTCTTGCTGTTCAGCTGCGTTTCTGTAAACTGGCTCTGCTGTCCCAGGTTGTAATAAACGATATCGGAATATTCCCCTTTGCTGTTTTCCTTGTTCAGAACTGCTGGTAAGTCCTTCTCAAAACGAAGCTCAATCTTGACATCTTTATTTTTTGCTTCGAATGCCTTCGCCATTTCCTTCCAAACTTCTTCACCGTTTCCTCCAGAGAACGCATCAAATTTAACGATACGTTTTTCGCCGTCACTGCCAGAAGATGCATCATCCTTCTTGCTGCTGCAGCCTGTAACAACGCTTGCGGCCATTAACCCTACACAAGCAAGTGCTACCATTTTTTTCATAATGAATTTCCTCCTTCATCTGGATATGTTTTCCATACCTAAATATTACTGAATGTAAGCGTTTTATGCAATGCATATATTGTTCTGTTTTTTATAGATATTGCTTTTCAAACAATAAAATGCAAGAAACTGTAAATCTTTTCAGAAATCACGTTTTTTACATTTCTTTACATTCAAAGACAACCATCATTATATAAGATAAATCGAAGAAAATAAATAGTATTCATACAGTTATTCTTCGATACAAACAAAAATACAAGAAATTTTAACAAGAAATACCAATTTACAAGAACTACATATAAATTAAATTCCTTTTTATTGATGCTGTATATGAAGTCAGTACTTATAAAATAGCTGTACATGATGAAAGAGCAGGCTAGCAACAATCAGAAATCAGGTGACAAATTGTTTGTCAGAAAACATACAGTCAGCAGGCTGCACAAAAGCATAGCCGCTTTTTCGCACGACATTCCACACCCTCCGGTTTCCATTTTTCCCATTTTTTATTTTTGTGTCAAAATCGTGCTATACTATAGATAGAGAGGAGGGATTTTCATGAAGTACGCCAGCTATCTCTATTATCTTCTATATCCGTATCTGATGCTGTTATCTCAATATCCTATTCATACCGCCTATAAGAACATGATGCAAACATATGATTTCACCGAGTACTATCTCGTCTTCAGCACTGTATTTCTTCTGACTGGTATCTCCGTATTCCTCCTGTATCACTGTTATCAAGCGATACAGCCCCGTATACGCTATGGAATTGAGCTTGTAAACCTCATTCTTTTCGGCTCGTACGTTTACAGCTTTTTCAGTGGGAATCAGCTTCTCCCGGTATTCTCCATCCTTCTGGTCAGTGACTTTGCTCGGGGATTGACCATGGTGTACGCCGGCTTTACTCTCTGTGATGTTATCAAAGGCGCCATTTCAAAAATTCATCCTGTTTCATAGTATTATCATACGGTATCCGCAGAGGATACCTTTTTCAACCTGCAGGTTTCTTGTCCAGTTTTTTCATATAATTGCCACAAAGAACGTTACACATTTCCTTTTTCCACTCTTTCCTATATAATGAACGTTAGAAGGTGAAATTATGAAACAGAATGTGAACGTACTATTGATTGTCTGTGATCAGTTTCGCGGGGATGCTTTATCCTTTGCGAACCATCCGGATGTTAAAACCCCTTATCTGGACTCCCTGGCTGCGGATGGTGTCTTTTTCTCCCATGCTTATTCAGCCACGCCAAGCTGTATCCCCGCACGGGCCGCCCTGATGACGGGAAGAAGTCAAAAGCGGCATGGACGCGTCGGTTATCTTGACGAGGTGGAGTGGCGTTATCAGCATTATATGGCTGAGGAATTTTCAAACAGCGGCTATCAGACGCAGTGCATAGGCAAGATGCATGTACATCCTCCAAGACTGACCTGCGGCTTTCAGAATCTGCAGCTCCACGACGGTTATCTGGGCTGTTATCGCAGCCTGAATATCCCGCACTGGATGCATCAGGATGTCAGTGATGATTATTTGCAGGATCTGCGCAATGTGCTGGGAGAAGATGCAGACATCAATACCAGCGGAGCGGAATGCAATTCCTGGGTAACGCATCCCTGGATTTATGAAGAGCGCCTGCATCCGACCAACTGGGTTGCAGATAAAAGTATTCGCTTTTTAAAAACACGGGATCGCACCCGGCCGTTTTTCCTCATGTCCTCCTTTGTTCGTCCGCATCAGCCATTAGATCCTCCTAAAGCATATTTTGATATGTATAAGGATAAAGAGCTGCGCTCACCGGCTAGCGGTGACTGGGATCCGCAAAACGGAGCAGGTGCGGCTGGCAGAATTTCAGACTCCATATACGGCTGCTGTGATGCTGCTATGCGAAAGGATGCCATGGCCGGCTACTATGCGGCAATCACCCATGTCGACCATCAGCTGGGCCGCATCCTGACTACGCTGAAGGAAGACGGCGTCTATGACGATACCATCATCCTGTTTACCAGTGATCACGGAGAGATGCTGTTTGACCATAATTTATGGCGCAAGGTCTTTCCATATGAAGGAAGCACCCATATTCCGTTCCTTGTGCATATCGGTAAGCATATAGCGGATATCGTACCACATACTATCAATGGCATTACGGAGCTGCGCGATGTCATGCCGACGCTGCTGGATCTGTGCGGGCTGCAAATCCCTGATACGGTGGATGGATGCTCTTTGAAAGGCTGTATCCTGCAGGAAGCCGAATCTGTGCGAAGCTATCTGCACGGAGAACACAGCTTTCACGATAAGCTCTCCAATCATTATATCGTCACTCAACAGGATAAATTTATCTGGTACAGTGAAACAGGCGAGGAACAGTATTTTGACCTGAGCCGGGATCCGCAGGAAACACACAACGCCATCCTGGATGAGGAGTATCAGTCACGTATAAGCGAGCTTCGTGGCATCCTCATTCAAACACTAGAGAATCGAGAGGAAGGGTTTAGCGACGGCACCAGACTGATCTGCCGCAAGGCACAGGACATTCTACAGAATGTGCATGATTACTAACCGCAGGAAACTGCGGTTTTTTTATGCCCTGGGCAACTTGCTGTTGATACATACAGCGGTATGATGGATAACGTGCTGCATATCTGTTTACCTTGAAGACCTCACCCTCATGATAAAGTCCAAGAGCCAAAGCAGCCACAATAAAAAAACAGGCGCGGCATGCATATGAATGGAAAGCACAGGCAGCCTCCTGTACAAAGCATGAGTAGACAAGAGTAGGGTATTCCATTGTACGGATAACAACCAAGAAGGTCTGCGCCGATATGGGTTCCTTCTTACTTTAGGTGTTGGAAAAGGGAGAATTCAACTTCTATTGATAATTACAATAGTGTTACATTCTCCCTGTTTTAAATTTACCCTCAATTGAGTAAGAACTTCGATATCATCACAGACATTTTCCAGCTTTCCTACGCATGAAAACTGAAGCACATGGTATCCGAGCGTTTCTACCGTCCTTTTTTCACCGGATTTTTCGGCTTGTAAATACGGAAGATAACTCCCTCTGCCATATTCTCTCCGACAACCTCATAGCCATTGGCACTGACAACCTTTGCCACAATCGACAGACCCAGACCGAATTTTCCGCCCTTTCCCATCTCATACGGCTTAAACAGCACCTTCAGGCGATCCTCATCCATACAAGGTCCGTCATTGGAAATGGTCAGACCCTCTTCCTCACTCAGATGGATATCAATCGTTGTTTTCGCATACCGCAATGCATTTTCAATAATATTCTCCACGACTACGCGCCACGGCTCTGCCAGTCCATCAAAGTAAACCTCCTCCAGATTTGTCAGGATCTGAATATCCGAGCGGATGAATCTGGTGTTCTGCACAACCGTTTCCACGATTTCCTCCATATTGGAGCCGATTCCCTCACAATCCTGAGAAATCAGATATTCCACGCGGTTCATGAACAGCAGGGAATGTACCTTCTGTTCCAGCCGGTCGGCATTTTCAATAATAACATCGACGCTTTTCTCCAGTGTATCATACGGATAAATACCGTCCTTAATACTTTCGCCGTAGCTTTTGATCGTCGCAATCGGTGTTTTCAGGTCATGGGAAATATTGTGAATCATTTCTTCCTTCGTCTTTTCCTGCTTGCGCAGCTCTTCCCGCATGCTTACAAGTGCATCCGCCAGTTCACCGATCTCATCCCGCCGGTTTACACGCAGGTCCGCATCCTTGCCAAGCTTGACACGTTCGATATAGTTTCGTATCTGATTCAGGGGGTGAATCAGCGTCAGTACCCACATCATCATAATGATGAAGAAGAAGCCGACAACTATCACCGTGATATAGACAACGCTGTTAATCAGTGAGTTCTCCAGCTTGCCCATATTGTCGCTGTACATCTTGCTAACCAGCAGCTGGTCATCTGCCACCTTGTAAATACTGTAGTAGGAATCCCGATCTCCGCTGACCTTCTTCACGATCCCGTGATGAATCTTATCGCCTGCCGTATAACGGGCATTGATACTCAGAATGTCCTGTGCAATGGCTTTCCATTCGGAGCTGTTCAAATCCATATCCGAGGTGTTTTTACCTGCCAGCGTAACATGCGTGGCACCATCCAGCGTCTTATCCACCCGCACCATAAAAATATCGATACCGGCTGCGGAGTTGATCAGCTGGCGCTGTTCATCATTGGTACTATCACTCATAGCCCAGCTTTGCAGCGTCGAATCCAGAGTACCATACATCTGTTCACGTATCACGGTGGTCACATTGCCGTTGATGTAGACAAAGAAGAAGACCGCAAAAAATGTGACAAAGAAAAAGATTAGGGCAAACAGCTGCTGTGTCAGTGACAGCCGCTTGACAAATTCATTAAAACGCTTCATTATCCTAAACGGTATCCGTAACCGTAAATGGTATGAATGTTCAGATTCGGAAGCTTCTTACGCAGTCTTCGCAGCGTATCATCCACAACACGGTCACTTCCGAAATAATTTTCCTCCCATACACTGGTCAGAATCTTATCCCGGTTGAACGCCATTCCCTTGTTTTTGATAAACAGCATCAGCAGATCAAATTCCTTGGTTGTCAGATCGATTTCCACACCGTGATCAAACACCTTGCGCTGTTCCTCATCCAGCTCATAGCCGTCCACCATAATCCGGTTGTTGTCATCCTTATAGACGCGCTTGATGACATTGTTTACGCGCAGCACCAGCTCCTTTGGGGAAAAGGGCTTCGTGATATAGTCATCGCTTCCTTTTTCCAAACCGATGATACGGTCAAATTCCTTATCTCTGGCAGACATGAAAATAACAGGGATATCCCTCCCCTGAAGGCGGATTTCCTCAATCAGATCAAAACCGCTCTTGTCATCCAGCATGATATCCAGAATCCATAAATGCACATCATCATCCATTACATGCGCACTTGCTTCTTCATATGTATAATAAGAACGTACTTCATAGCCTTCCTTTTTTAAATACTGATTCACCAGGTCGTTGATGGCCTTTTCATCCTCGACAACGCAGATTACTTTCTTCATTAACATCACCTCATACCCCTATTTTAGACTAAATTATGTGAAAAAAAAAGCTATTTTTCAAAGTAGCTGCTTTTCACATGGATTTCTCACATTTGCCGCTGTGTTTCCACTCAATTTCCGACATTTCTCGACATTTCCCGGGAAACGTAAAAAGACTCCCCCAAAGGGAAGAGCCTTTCACACAATATGTTATAGTCCTTTTTCTTTAATGAAATCCACAATACGGTTTACATATTCCGCACACAGTGCATCGGTTTTGGCTTCCACCATAACGCGCACCAGCGGTTCTGTCCCACTAGGACGAACAAGGATTCTTCCCTCGTCACCAAGCTCCTGCGCTACTGCATCCACTGCCGCAAGCAGCTCCTTATCCTCCAGAGCGGCATGCTTGTCATGTACCGGCGTATTGATCAGCAGCTGCGGATAGATAAACAGATCTGCACACAGCTCCTTCAGGGATTTCTTTGTATCCACCATAATTTCCAGCAGCTTCATCGCAGTCAGAAGACCGTCTCCGGTATTCGCATGAGCATGAAAGATGATATGTCCGCTCTGCTCACCGCCGATGGAATAGTCATGCTCCTTCATACATTCAAACACATATTTGTCACCGACAGCCGTCTGCTCATATTTCAGACCCTTGGCCTTCAGTGCGTGATACAGACCAAGGTTGCTCATCACCGTGGTCACAACGACATCATCGTGCAGAATTCCCTTATCGTACATATAGCATCCGCAGATATACATCGTGTGGTCGCCATCAATCAGGTTTCCGTCCTCATCAACAGCAATCAGACGATCCGCATCTCCGTCAAAGGCAAAACCGACATGGTAATTGCCTTCCTTCATCATACTCTGCAGCTCCTCGGGATGTGTGGAACCGCATTTGGTATTGATATTGATACCGTTTGGCGCAGAATGAATCACCTCAACGGTTGCCCCCAGCTCGCTTAAGGTTTCCGCAGCACAGCTTGTTGCACTTCCGTTGGCAAGGTCCAGCAGAATGTTCATGCCAGTTAGATCCATCGGAACAATTTCCTTCAGCCAGGATTCGTACAGCTCCAGACCTTCCTCCCATTCGATCACACTTCCGATTTTCTCATTGTGTGCAACTTCGATTGACACTTCGTTGTCGATATATTTCTCAACCTCCACCTCAATCTCTGGATTCATTTTACAGCCGTCTCCATTAAACAGCTTAATACCGTTGTCATGGAATGGATTATGACTGGCGGAAACCATGATTCCACAGTCGAAATGCTCCTTCTGAATCAGACAGGAAACCGCAGGAGTCGGGCAGACTCCCAGCAGATATACACTTGCTCCGCAGGATGTGGCACCAGCTGCCAGACCCATTTCAAACATATCGCTCGAAAGCCGTGTATCCTTTCCAATCAGAATTTTCGCATGACGGTTTTTTCCATAGTACCATCCCAGGTACTGTCCGATTTTTACCGCCATATCCAGTGTCAGCGTATCATTGGCGCGTCCTCTGGCACCATCTGTTCCAAAATATTTTCCCATATGTGTTACTCATCCTTTCCTATTCGTCGGCTACACTGCCTGTCGCAGTCACCTTAACACTACCATTCTTCAATACGTAGGTTGCCAGCTTGTTCTTGCCCTCTACGATCAAAGGCTGTTCATACGTACCTGCCTTCTCAATCTTTGAAAGATCGACATACACCTGCAGCTCCTCTTTCTTGATTTTGCTGATGATATCCTTCGCTCCCTTGACCGTTACATCTACACTGGAGGAGCTTCCCTGCGCAACCGTGAAATTCAGTCCGTCAATGCTGTTTTTAAAGGCAATCGGCACATCCCTGATGACCCGCTCCTTCGTATCCGTCAGCTTGATGGAGATGTTGGCAATATTGCTGGAAATCTTCGTTACACCGTTCGGCATAATGATCGGCATGGAAATCTCACGATCGCTCGTCAGTGTAGAGGCCGGTATGGTAATCGGTATCTCGTTAATGTTATCGAGCACAGACTGCTTCGCATAGATTGTCACATGATCCTTATCCAGCTTATAGGATTCTATTGATTTATCATTTGGAATCACACCGGTTGGATTCAGTGTGATCGGTACGTCTTTGCTTGGTTTGGTTACCTTGACACTGGCTTTCAGTGTATCCGGTATAATGTCCACCTTCATAAGGTTTCCATCTGCATCATATGCAACGATGTTCGCTTTGGTTTCAAAATCTGTTTTCACATCCTTATCCACCTTGATCAGTGCTTTTACAAATGCAATTTTATCCAGGGTATCGCTATCGGAGCGAACCAGAACCTCACCCTGCTGCAGCTGCGGTTCCCCCAGGTCATATATGGAATCCATCTGCTGGCGGTTGACGAAGTCATAGCCGACGGTAAAACGCCGTATGGATTTCTTCTTTATCGTAACAACGACGGTGGAAGGCTCCAGCACAACCTCCACACGCGCAGGCATCGCCTCCGTTGTCAGCTTCACCTCATGCGTGCCCTCGGTCAGATCGGTCATATTCGCTATCACCTTGAAATTCTTCTGCTGTTTAACGCTCTTGATATCCGTCAGATCTCCGATGATGCGCACCTTGACCGTCTCCGGCAGACCGCTTACCTCATAGGCCTGATTTGATAAGACCTGAGATACCGGAAATTCGCCCAGATCCTCAGCACTCTTCACATTCTCGAGAAAGTTCGCCCCCTGGGAATTAAAGGTCACGTAAAACAAAATAGCCAGTATCAGCGCAACGACCTTGCCGTGCTTCTGATTAAACAGCAGCTTATCCAGCCATCCGCTGATCCAGCGAAAGAACTTGCCGACCTTGATTTCCACATTTGCATAGGTTCTGGCAAACGTCTGACTCTTTTCGGCAATCGCCTTGGCCAGTTCGGTCTTACCTTCCGAGCTTAATTGTGTTTTCTTTTTTTTCTTTGCCATTAGGAATCTCTCCTTTCTTTAGCTTTCTCAGGAGTTTCTTCATCCTCATCCGCTTTCACATAATGCAGAACGATCGCCTCAGGTTCAATAACATCATTAAACAGATCACTTGCCATATTCGTCATAATGGTTTTCCCTGTTTGCTCTTTCGGCGGCTCCTTCTTCGGTTCTGCTTTTTTCTTACGGCGTGTTTTTTTCACAGGCTTCGTTTCCTCTGCCGCTTTTTGTGATTCCTCTTTTACAGCGGCAGCCGGCTTTTTCCTTACTGCCGTTTTTCGCTTCTTCGGCTTTGGTTCATCCGCTTCCGCAGCCGATTCTTCCTTCTTCTCCGAGTCGGTTACGATATTTTCAAACAGGGCGTCCAGCTTCTCATCCTGTTTCTGTGTGAGGTCCTCGATATGCAGTCGATCCACTTCCTGTTCAACGACAACAACATCCTTTTCCTTCTTATCCTGTTCTTCGCTCTTTTTCTTTTTTGTATAACGCTTGTCTGCCGCTTCCTTCTTTGTCCGCTTGTTTTTCCCCTTAAAGTAATGCGCAAATACGCCCGGCTTCTTACCGTCGTAAGGCGGCGGTGTGCTGACCTGCTCGGCAGGCTCCTCCTGATTGTCATGCACGGCAGTGCTTTGCTGCTTACAGACAACATTCATTAAGAATTCCCGCAGACTCGCTTCGGAAATTACGGTCAGCTTACCACCCTCCGCTATGGAAATATTACCTGTTTCCTCACTCACGACAATGGTGATGGAATCGGTGATTTCGCTGATTCCCACCGCAGCGCGATGTCTTGCTCCGTAGCTTGTCGGAAGCTCTCTGGTCGTTGGTGGAAAATAGGCAGCCGCACAGGCGATTTTCACACCCTGAATGATCACGGCACCATCATGCAGCGGCGTTCCGTATTGGAAAATGGAACAGAGCAGCTCGCTGGATACAACGGAATTCATCGGTGTCCCGGTTTTGATATAGTCACTGAGAGAATGTCCCTGTTCGATGGATATCAGGGCACCGGTCTTAGTCTTCGACATTTCCGCACAGGCCTTGACCAGCTCATCCACCAGATTTTCACGTTCATTGATCGTCAGCGTGGAAATACGGGAAAACACATTGGTTTTACCGATTTTCTCCAGAATACTACGAATTTCCGGCTGGAAGATAATGATGACCGCAACCACACCCCAATTCATGATGGAATCCGCAAGATTTGCGACGGTGTGAAGTCCCAGAAAGCTGGCAGCGGAACGTATAATGACTATGAGCAGTACCCCCTTGAATATCTGGATGGTACGCGAATTGTTTTTCACGATTTTCAGGCAGTAATAGACAAGTGCCCAGACACAGGCAATGTCCAGCAGCTGCTGAATCAATTCCCGTAAATTGTTCAAAGTGAAATAATTGAGCATAAAAACACTCCTCTCGTATTTTATATTATAGCACAAAGTGCTTCGTCTACCTATAGTTTTCTGATGTTGGTTAAGCCTTTCAGAAGCATTTTCCGTTCTGAAAGGCCCGTTTTTTATTGATATAAAAGAAGCTGGAATAAAAACAGAAAAATCTGATACGGAATGCATACTTCCTCGACACAACCTGACACCATCATACAGCCGCCTTATATTCCTGACTGTAAGAAAGACACAGGGCGCTCTCGATCGCATACCGTATCAGATACAGGATGTATCCTATACCATGTAGGAAAAACTGCTTTAAAATCATCAAGGAGGACTGCATCCCTCATGAAACTGGTACAGTGCTCTGTAGCATCATAATCCAAGGTGTAGCACACCTTCAGAAAGACACAGTTTACAATCCCTAAGCGCAACGCCGAAAAACCTGCAGCTACCTTCTGCCTCACCCGGTGGATTGCTGCATCGGACACCCCCAAAACTTATGATCCTCTGTGAAGCCCTCCGCTGCAAAACACGGTACCGCTGATTATCGGGCGCCATTTATTATGATCCTTAAGCTTTGCGTATCCACCAGAAAGCGTACCCTTTTTTCTTTGGATACATACTCCTGCTGTCATACATATTGACATGCAGCAATTCACGCATGGCTTGAGGTTGTGCAGCGTTACGCTTCCTCCTGCATCCCCCGATATAAACGAAACTGCTTTTCTAATAGAAAATGATAGGCAATCCAGGATAGAATACAGCTAATCGCCAGAAGCGCAAGCAGCCACAGTGGTATGGAAAGCATCCCTGTGGAAACATGAAAGCAGGAACTGAGTAGGTAGAGAACAAATTTGAAACCCACAGCTAAAACGCCATATGCGATCAAATATGTGTACCATGCGCCCAGAATACGATGAAAGCTGCGCCGGTTATGCCATTGTACTAGCACAGTGCTTCCTAGAATGAGCATGATATAAAACATGATGGTCTTCCATGACACAAACAGCATACCGTTTTTCACATATTCGCTCTCATCGATTCCGATTCCGATAACATCAAGCAGCGCCCACAATACCAAAAGGGAGGACAGCAGCCTCCACCAGCGCAGCAGCTTTTCCAGCCGTGTTTCCTGTACCGCATTCGCACAGACGGCATCACAAAATTTCTGATAATCGCCAAATGCCTCCTCTACCTTGAGTCCGCGCGTTTGACTTTCCAGTGCCATAGCCAGAATATCGTCTCGAATATCCCTTGCGACCAGCAGGGAAATGTCCTTACTGCTCAGATAGCGCAGCATATCCTGATATACGATCATGTATTCATGGTTGAGATTTGCTTTGTCGTTATATTCATTACCGGTCATCGTTCACACCTCCTTCAAACAGCTTGTCGATCGTTTTTGCCAGCTTACTCCATTCCGTATAAAAATCCCGAAGATACACGCGGCCTTCTGCTGTGATCTGATAATATTTGCGCCTGGGTCCCAGTGGAGAATCCCTTTTTTCCGCACGGATATAGTGCAGCTTTTCCAGCCGCAGCAAAATCGGATACAGCGTTCCTTCTGTGACATCAATCCAGCCGGCTTCCTTCATATTCATGAGGATTTCATAGCCATAGGTCATATGCTGTTCAATGATTTTCAGGATACAGCCCTCCAGACTCCCTCGCATGAGCTGTGTTTTATCGTACATGGACTCACCTCTACTTTACGACACAAGGTACTTCCTTCATCTATATTGTACCACAAGGTAGTGGAGAGTCAACAGGAATCGTGAAGGCAGAAGCATCTCTATGCATGCATATATGCATTCCTATTCCACTAGGAAAGTTACATATACATTTTCATAACCTACATATGGGTATTTAGCATAGGTACAAGTTTTATTGTCAAATTGAGAAATGCAGATCATACCGTCTTCCCCCTGCTATATTTTTACGCTGTAAAGGCAGAGATTGCACAGTATCAATCCTATAACATCATCCATAGTCCACAAAAAAAGAGCATATGAGATGCCCTTTCAGATGCAAGCAATTGTCTTATATATAATATAAAGAAAGCTCCTGCCGCTGTCTTCTTGTTACAGCTTCATCAGAAATGCAATGCATTCCTCAATACTGATAAACACATGCTCTGCCGGCTCCACGATTGCACTTCTTGCATGCATCATGGCACAGCCGTGAAATTCCTCAATCATGGGAATATCATTAAAGGAGTCTCCGATGGCATAGATGGCATCATGCTCCAGACCAAGATGCTGTTCGATGAAATACAGTCCCTCTGCCTTGGAAACACCCTCCGGCACGATATCCACACAGTTCACATTCACATAGGCAACAGCATAGCCCTTAAAGTTCGTATTGATGTAATGACTGATCTCCTCCGCAAGCATGGTGTCGTTCAGGGAAACAACCAGCTGGGATATCTTCCCGCGGTCCAATACCTCCTCCTCATGCTCGTTTGTATCCGGCATATTGCCGTATTTATGATCAATCTGATTCTCATCCACGGAAAATTTAAACCGGTGGAAGCCGTCATTGATAACATACGATACACAATCCAGGGTTTTGATATATGCGATGATATCCAGCGCCTTGTTGAAATCCATATACAGCACCTGCAGACGTTGAAAATCACGGTCATAGATCACACCGCCGTTATTTGCCACAATGAAATCAAATTCTATCTTATTTTTTTGAATCTCCGTCTGTATGGACTCCATACTTCTTCCCGTAACCAGACCGAACATGTTTCCCGCTGCACGAAATTCATGTATCGCATGGACATCATTTATATCAACCAGCTCCTCTGTTCGAAGAGTCCCATCATAATCACTAGCCAGAATTTTCATACGCATATCCTCCATCTACATTCATTTTACCAAGTTTCAATAAAAAAACAATGTTTATGTATAAGATTCATAAGCTTTTCCCATACTACTATCAGGAGGTGTTAGAAATGGCACAGAAGAAATACCGCCCAGGAATGAACTGCGAAAAAACCGGCAAATACACATGCTATGACAAAGATGGCAATGAAATGTACGGTGACGTAGACGTTGAAAAGGGCAGACGTTTTCCTCCTTCACAGGAAGAAGGATGCTACTACGAAGAACAGTAGTATCTGTTCGGCTCTGTAGAACTTATACAATGGTATAAGAAAAAAAATTCCCATTCTCTTTATGAGATTGTGGGAATTTTTTTATGTCTTCTTCTGCTCCGCATGAAGGGCTGCTTCTGCATCGGACTGTTTTGCGGACGTATCCTTTTTCGGCACATCCACCAGACGGTAGACTGCCCGTCCGTTTCTGACACCCAGCTGCAGCACCTTAATGATTTCCTGCTCGCCCTCTTTCAGCTTCACCAGGCAATATTTATCCTTCAACAGCTTTTCCGCCATGGGTAGGGTTACCTCTTTTTCAATCGACTGAAAAAAACGGTCCTCCTTCCACAAAGCGAATTTACAGCCGTTGCGATAATTCACACAGCCAAAGCCCTTGCTGTTTTCAACAATTTTATTCCCACAGACAGGACAGATACCGACCGCCTTGCGATCATCGTCGATTTCCACCTCACCGGATACACGAAGATGGGAGTAATCCTTTTTCAAATGCGGCACAAAGGCTTCCAGCACACTGTCCACCAGGGTTTTCACATCGGCATTGCCTTCCTTGATATCCTCCTGAATCACCCACCATTTTGCGGTCAGATCCGGCTTTTTGATCTCCTCCGGCAGCAGGTGGTAAAAGTCCTTTCCCAGCTGAGTAGAGATAATGTTTTTCCCCTTCATTTCCACATACCGGCGTTTGATCAGCGTCTCCACGATCTGTGAGCGGGTCGCACTTGTTCCGATCGATCCGTTCTCTCCCTTTTTATCCTTATCCTTCTTCTTCAGAATATCCTTGATTTCCTTATCCTGTACATATTTGGCAATACTGGTCATATCCCGGATCAGACTGGCTTGGGTATAGCGCTTCGGCGGATTGGTTTCCTTTTCCTGTAGTTCACTGCTTACCAGCTGTATCGGATAGGTGCCCTTCGGCAAATCGAAGCGGCTGTCATCCTCTTCCTCCTCCTGGCTGTCCTCCTTCTCCGGCGTAAAATATTTCTTATAGCCCTCATCCAGCACATAGGTACTGGTCGCTCGCAAATCCCCATATTCCGTTTTGATTATCGCACTCAGCTGCCGTTTACGAATCGGCGGCAGAAACTGCATGATGTAGTACCGGCAGATTTCCTCATACACCCTTCGCTCATCCGGAAGCAGCTGCGCGATATTGAAATCCGACATGGTTGGAATAATGGCATGATGTGCCGTCACATATTTGTCGTTAAAGCATTCGGAATGCAGCTTGTAATCCACCGGATACTGCTCATTCAGCTTGCTCATGACATGCGGCAGCACCTTGTCAGCCTCCTGAAAATGCTCTTCCTTTAAATACTGAGAGTCACTTCGATTATAGGTAATGGCCTGATAGCGGTCACGCAGTGTCTGGGTAATCTGGTCCGTTTTGCTCAGATCAAAGCCATATCTGGCATTCATATGTGCCTGCAGCTTCGCAAGGTTAAAGGGCAGCGGCGGCTTCACATCCATGAATTTCTCATCGATTTTCACCTTCTGATCCGGCTTGGCCATGATATCACGTTCCATATCCTCCATGATATTGCGATGCAGAATATGCTTTCCATCATCCAGCAGATCACTTTTCGGCTTCAGCTGAAAGCGGATGGATGTATCGGGCTCTGCGATATGTCCACCGGTATGCAGCTCATAATATTTCTGCTTCACATGATGATCAATGGCCTCATCACGCATGACGATCAATCCCAGCGTTGGACTCTGCACACGTCCCACGCTCATGCCTTTTCTTCGCAAAAGCAGGGAAAACAGGCGGGAATAATTGATTCCCACTACATAATCCGCAACTGCACGGGCATAGGCGCTTCTACCCACAGCACGCAGTTTTTCATCATTATCGATCAGATCATGAAAGGCCTTTTTGATATTTGCCGGCGTATTGTCATTGATATATACCCGTTTGACCGGCTTTTCATTTTGTGCGTAATCCAGAATTTCGTCAATCAGAAACTGTCCCTCATCATCCGGGTCACCTGCATGGATGATCTGGTCACACTCCTGCATCAGTGCCATAATCTGTTCCACACGGTCCTTTTTATTTCCATCGGGAACCAGCTTCCAGTTTTCAAAGCAGATCGGAAGATCCTCTTTTTTCCATTTTTTATATTTCCCATCATACTCATCCGGTTCACACAGGCGCAGAAGGTGTCCGTATGCCCAGGTGATAATGACATTCTGCTTACGTATGACGCCGCGGACTTCCTTACCGCTGCCGTCAATCGCAGCCGCAATCGCTCTACCCAGCTCCGGCTTTTCCGCAATGATCAAAGAACGCATCGAATTCCTCCTTTGCACGATCCTAAACAAATACATAGAATTATATCAGAATTCTCTGAAAATTTCTAATATTTTTCAAATCAGGGTGACTGGCAATGAGACGATAACCTGTACATAAAAGATAATCTGTATATATAATAAGAAAAGCAAGCAAGCTCATCAGCAATTCGTATGGAAAAGCAGCTGCTATCAGCAGGATATCTCCTGTAATCAGCGAACGTCATCTCCAGTATGCTACACTCCCTGTATACTTTGACAGCCTATGAAAGCTTACAGTGAGGTCATCGATAGTCTGTACTGACATCTCCTGTAACGAAAATCATATTTTTTTCTGTTTATACCTTTTAAAAGAAACTAAAAAAAAGGCACCTTGTGAAGCGAATCCCTTTCCTTTGACTGTTCAAGCTTTGGGGTTCATTTCATTGAGGTGCTTTTCGTTGCGTTATGCCTTTGCAGTAATCAAACGCGCATTGATAATGCCTTCCCGGCTGCGCAGTCGTTCCATCAGTTCTTCACTGACTTCATCATTGGTATCAAGGATCATATATGCATAATCCTTTTTCCCCTTATTTGCCATATTTTCGATATTCACACCGACATTGGCAAGTGCCGTGGTAATGGCACCGACCACATTCGGCACATTCTTATTGATAATGCAGATTCTGTATTTGCATTCCTGTGCAAGCTGCATATCCGGAAGATTCACAGAATGGGTAATATTTCCCGTTTCCAGATACTCCATGATTTCATTGGCAGCCATAACCGCACAGTTTTCTTCACTTTCCGGAGTGGAGGCCCCAAGGTGAGGAACTCCGATCACCTGTTCATATTGCAACAGCTCCTTTGTCGGGAAATCCGTTACATAGGCTGCAATCTTTCCTTCATCCATCGCCTTCATCATCGCCTCATCATCGATCAGACCGCCGCGTGCAAAATTCAGCACACGCACATCGCTCTTCATTGCCGCAATCGCTTCCGCATCAATGATATTTGCGGTTTTATCACTGAATGGAACGTGTACGGTTATATAATCGCATTCCTCAAAAATCTGCTTCAGATTCTGTACATGGTGCACCCTTGCCTTTAAGGTCCAGGCGGCTTTTACAGAGATGAACGGATCATATCCGAAAACCTCCATATCCATAGCGGCTGCGGCATTGGCAACCAGTACGCCAATCGCACCAAGTCCGATAACGCCCAGCTTTTTACCTGCAATTTCCGGACCGACAAAATTGCTTTTTCCTTTTTCCACAGCCTTGGAAATATCGTCACCCTCCAGAGTCTTGACCCATTCGATGCCCTTTGTAATCTTACGGGAGGACATCAGCAGTCCTGCCATTACCAGCTCCTTCACGGCATTGGCATTGGCCCCCGGCGTATTGAAAACGACAATTCCCTGTTCACTGCAGCGATCCAGCGGTATGTTGTTTACCCCTGCTCCGGCTCTGGCTATACATTTCAGATCGGCGGGAAATTCCACATCGTGCAGCTTCGCACTACGCACCATAATGGCATCATACGTGTCAAAATCCTCAGAAAATTCATATGCAATCGGATCAAACTGATTGATTCCGGCATCCGCAATTTTATTAAACAGCTTTATTTTCATAATTATCTCCCTTATTTATGTTCCTCTTCAAATTTTTTCATAAATGCAATCAGTGTCTGCACACCCTCCAGCGGCATGGCATTGTAGATAGATGCACGCATTCCGCCAACTGCACGGTGCCCCTTCAGATTGCTCATACCGGCTGCGGCACTTTCCTTGGCAAACAACGCATCCAGCTCTGCATTCGGTGCACGGAAGGTTACATTCATCAAAGAGCGATCCTCCCTGCGTACGGTGGTTGTATAGAAAGCACTGTTATCCAGATAGTCATACAGCAGCTTCGCCTTTTCTTCATTTCGCTTCTGCATGACCTCGAGTCCGCCCATTTGTTCAATCCATTCCAGCACCAGCCCCAAAATATAAATTGCATAGGTCGGCGGTGTGTTGTACATGGAATCCTTGTCGGCAAGGGGAGCATAGTCCATCATCACCGGTGTGAAATCCTTTGCATGTCCGATCAAATCTTCACGAACGATTGCGACTGTCAGACCGGCACACCCCATATTTTTCTGTGCTCCGGCAAAAATGATGCCGAATTTGGATACATCCACCGGCTTGGACAGGATGTCACTGGACATATCGGCAACAATCGGCACACCGTTCGTTTCCGGAACATATTTCCATTCGGTACCGTAAATCGTATTGTTCGCACACAGATATACATAATCTGCATCCTTATTCAGCTGCAGCTCCTGCTGTGCGGGTATATAGGAATAATCCGCATCCTTGCTGGATCCTGCAAGAACGATTTCCCCGTATTTTTTTGCTTCCGCATACGCCTTATTTGCAAAATATCCGGTCACGATATAATCTGCCGTACCCTTCTGCAGCAGATTCAGGGGAACCATGGAAAACTGAGAGGTTGCTCCTCCCTGCAGGAACAAAACTTTATAGTTATCCGGTATATTCATGATGGAACGCATTCGTTCCTGTGTTTTTGTAATTATCGCATCATAGGCTTTGGATCGATGACTCATTTCCATAACCGACATGCCACTTTCCTCGTAATTCAGCATCTGCGATTGCGCTTTTTTCAACACCTCCAGTGGCAGCATGGATGGACCAGCTGAAAAATTGTAAATTCTGTTTTCGGCCATAATCAGGCACCTTCCTTTCCTCTTATACTTCATCCAACAGCATGTTTTTCTGTTAGTAAGCACTATTATAGCACAAATGAAATAAAATGAAAGTTAAAATGAAAAATTGATGTAACATTTATGAAAGAGTTTTCTCAACGTAAACAAAACAAGTACATCTGTACACATATTAAAGACACCTGTTTTTCTTTCGCTCTTCTTTTATTCGTGGTATACTTACCTTACAGAAATTGGGAGATGAGAACATGCTGGATTTTCGTTTATATACATTCCTTACGCTGTCTGAAACATTAAATTATACGAAGGCTGCGGATATCTTATGCATTACACAGCCTGCGGTTTCGCAGCATATCAAATATATGGAAAAGGAATATGACTGCAAATTGTTTTTTTATGACGGAAAGCAGTTGAATCTGACGGCTCAGGGTAAGCTGCTGGCTGAGAAAGTGCGTACCATGGTTGCGGATGAGAAAATGATCCGCAGTCTGCTGAAGCAGAATCAGAAAACACCCGCCCTGCGCTTTGGTGCCACGCTGACGATTGGGGAGTTTATCCTGCCACAGCGCTTGAACAGCTTTCTCGCTGAGCATACGGAGACCTCTTTGTGCATGATTGTGGAAAACACAGCAACCCTTTTACAGATGCTGAACAGCGGGGATATCGGCTTCGCCTTTGTTGAGGGATATTTTCCAAAGCAGACCTATGACTGGAAGCTGCTGTCGCAGGAGCGCTATGTTGCGGTAAAAGGAAAGCATTATACCTTGCAAAAGGAGGTACGCTGTTTGAAGGATCTGGTGCAGGAAACACTGATTGTTCGGGAAGATGGCAGTGGTACCAGAGAAATACTGGAGCGCGGCATGCAGGAAATCAATTTATCCATTGCCTCCTTTCAGAGGGTGATTGAAATCGGCAATGTACAGGCTATCAAAACGCTCGTCAGAAACAATCAGGGAATCAGCTTTCTGTATGAAGCCGCCGCAAGAGAAGAGATAGAAAAAGGAGAACTGGAAGTGATCGACCTGTATGATTTCCATATTCTCCATGAATTTAATTACATTACACTGAAGGATTCGGTATTCAAGGAACAATATGACGCCTTCTTTGCATCTGTGTGCCGGCCATGATGATTGTCATGGCTTTTTTTATTTGAGTTTTTCATACTTGCTCAGCACCCTGACACCGTGCTTCGTTACCTGACAGAATTTTCATACCGTGACGGATATCCAGAAGCCAAAAGATCAGACTGCTCTGTGTGGTAAAACTGCGTAAACAAAGCGCGGTATAAGAAATTTCCCTGAAGATCTGCGGCTTATAACTGTAAAATGTGATGTGTCTGTGTCCCATTTCTAAAGCACACACAGCTTTCACTGTTTCACGGAAAAAGGGTGTCCCTGTACAGAATCCATCAATACGGAACACGCCTTTCCTTATCATTACGTTTTTAGTGGTTCAAAGCATCCTTCAAAGCTATACAAACACCAGCTGTACCAGCACCATATAAAGCAGGGTTCCCCCGATGATACTGATCATATTATTGCGTTTCCACACATGAAGAAGTACGACACTCCCGATTCCCAGCAGCTCCGGCAGACCGTACGGATATTGAAAAAAACTCGTATTGCGTACACAGTAGATAATCAGACAGAGCATGATCGCCATAGGCAGCACATTCCCCAGATATACAATTTTCCGTGGGAGTGCTTCTGCGTTCTTGAATATCATAAAGGGAAGCGCACGTGTCAGAAAGGTGCAAACTGCCGCAACTGCGATAATCAGCAGGCTATCCGTAATACCTATCATGATACATCCTCCTTTTTTTCCACCTTGTCCTGAAAGATGACAAGCAGAATGACCAGCAGTATGAGCGCCGGCAGCAGAAAGTTAGATAACTGAAACAGCGCAGTGGAAATGAGAATCGCGGCTATTGCGATATAGACAGCACCATGCTGCTTCGCTGCCAGCCACTGCTCCACAAAGATGACAGTAAACAAAGCTGTCATTGCAAAATCGATTCCCGTGGTATCAAAGGCGAGCAGAGAGCCGATGGTTGCACCGAGTACGGAACCTATTATCCAATACAGCTGATCAAATAACGATATACAGAACATCAGCTGTTTCCCCTCTCTGCTTTCCTTATTCGGAATTGCACACAATAAGGAATAGGTTTCATCTGTCAGGGAAAACATCATATACCAGCGTTTCTTTCCCATCGCCGGAAAGCTCTTCAGAAATGAAAGACCATAAAACAGCTGCCTTGCATTTACGGTAAGTGCAACCAGTGCTACCTCCACAAGTGAAAATCCGGCATGAAAGAATGTCAGTAAAACAAACTGCATACTTCCGGCATACACACTCAGACTGATCAAAAACGCCCAGAGCATGGAATAGCCCTGCTGCTGGCAGAGAATACCGAAAGCGATTCCCAGGAATACATAGCCGACCATCACAGGAAAGCTGAGCCGCAGTGCCTCCTTTGCTATTTTCATACAACATCACCCCTCAAAAGTTTTCTTATATTTTAGACGATTTCTCTTTCGCTTGCAATCCCCTATTCTTTTTACGGATATATCATAAGCATGCAGTCTGCTTATTTACAGTTGTCCGTCTTGCAGGGAACACACTGACTGGATGGTAGCCAAACTATCACGAATCGTATAAAGCATGGAAGCTGTATGCTTATGAATGCAGATTACATACCTACCTTTGCATACACGTTACCGCTATGGCTTGGAGGACAGCTTTAAAGAGGAGATGGAAGAAGGAATCATAAAAGGTTTTAAGCAGAAGGTAGAGAGGAAGGGAAAAAGAGGAATCAAAAAAGCAGAGTGGAAGGCTCATGTTACTTTCGAAGCCGACAGTTGGAAACCAAGCTTCATGATATCCGCTTACCGCGGCTGTATACCTTACAGCAGAGCAGATTGAACAAATCTTCAGCCTTATGTTTACTGTCATACACTGGAGGAAATAAAAAATTAAATCAAAGCTTCAAATAATCCATAATAACTTTATGTGAAAAACTGCTTTTATTTAATGATAGAGCATATAGATAAAAACAAAAAAACAAAGCTTCCTTGCAAGTAAAGGATCGCTTTGACTTTCAGGGATTCCTTGGTAATCGATACGATTCCGTTTATCATTTTATCAAAAAAATCAAAAAAAGCATTGACAAGGCTATCTGCTGCATGATATATTTATTAAGCAATCGAGATGGGGTGTTAGCTCAGCTGGGAGAGCACCTGCTTTGCACGCAGGGGGTCATCGGTTCGATCCCGATACGCTCCACCATGATAGATCAGAAGAGATTCCTAACGGAATCTTTTTTTGTGCTTTGTTTAAATGGTATAAAAAAATAAGCCGATTCCACATCCTTCAACAGGAGAAAATACGGGAATACGGCTTTTTTATTTCATCTTATATATACGATTTTGCGTACAGGCATCAAACAGAAGTACATATTCCCAGTCAATCCAGAACCGGATATTCTCCATGCGCTGATGGATATGGGAAGTATCTGACTTCATAATAACGACTCCCTCTTCATATTGGATATGATAATACACCTGCTCACCGGACTGTTCAACCAATACAATGCTGCCGCATATACCACCAGTTGATACCTCAATGACATGTTCACAACGCACCGCCAGTATTACGGAAAGATTTTTATCATCTGACAGCCATGGTATCTTCTGCTCATGAAAGAAAAGCTCCCCTTGTGCAAGGACTGCTGTAAACTGATTGATATCATATACACCTAAAAAAGAGGCAGTAAACAGATTGATTGGATTTTGATAAATGGCAATCGGATTTCCCATTTGCTGAATCTCTCCATCCTTCATAATAATCAGAATATCCGCCAGTGTCATTGCTTCCATTTGATCATGTGTTACATAGAGAAAGGTGGCACTGTTTTTCTGATACAGCTGCGCAATTTCAATTCGAAGCTGTGTCTTAAGTCTCGCATCCAGAGAACTCAGAGGCTCATCCATCAGAAACAACGATGGTTTTCTTATGAGTGCACGGGCAATCGCACAACGCTGTTTTTGCCCACCTGATAAATCACGCGCTTTGCGTTCCAGTAAGTCACAGATACCCAGCACTTCACATATCTGATAGACAGCTTCCTTTATATCCTGCTGCTTCATTCCGCTGTGAGCAAGACCGAAGGTTATGTTCTCCAAAACACTCATATGAGGAAACAATGCAGCTTCCTGAAATACCATGGAGATACTTCTCTGAGCAGGTGTTTTCTGATTGACAAGCTGATCATCAATATATATTTCTCCTGAATCCGGAGTCAGAAATCCTGCGACAAGCTGAAGCAATGTCGTTTTCCCACACCCGGATGGACCTGCAAGCACAATAAAGCTTTTTTCCGAGAGCTCGAGATGAAAATCGCGTACTGCCTTAATATCCCCATAGGATTTTGTTATATTTTTCAATAAGAGTTTACTCATGCACATCTCTCCATATTCCACATTAAGTGTAGCCGAAGAAAACAAAAAAAGCAACCTTGTCGAGCAAAGCTGCTGTTCTTGTAATCCCCCATTCGTATTGATTTTGTAAACAGTATCAGTTTATTTACTAAGAGTGTACATGAGAATAAACGGGCTTGGGGAAGACCATTTTCACAATCTCCATCAATACGATTCCCATATGATCACCGAAGTGATCCCCAGTGTCTCGAAGCCCACCCTCTTCAAGACACCTATATGTTACTAGAAATAGTGAATTTATACAATGGATTTCATGTAAGTTGACATTTAATAAAAATTTTGGCGATTATCACAGTTTTTCAAGAAAATCGTCAACTCGGGCTGTAAAAGAAAAAACTTCTTATGAAAAGAAGTAGTTTTCTTATACTCTCACATTTACATTTCCGCCTGAACCGGCAACTTTAGGATTTGGTTTTGTATCAAGTGCGAAAAAACATGAACAAACTAAACTCAAACCACAAATACCAGCTATTAAAAATTTCTTCATTTTATAACCTACAGTTAAATCATTTGATCATATGCATATCATCTAGGACATGCATATGATAAACGAATTAAGAGAAGGTTTCAATAAAATAGAATTGAGTTAATTGAAAACAAAAAATATTGTGATAAAACAGTTTTTTTAACAAAAGCATCAACTTACATTTGCTTTATTTTCTCTAATTCTTACATCAAATATATGTAATTGCTTATATTGATTTGTAACCTCTATTAATTTCGTTACTTCAAATCTAAAAATATCTATTATTTCATCATCATATAAATATGGTAACACTTTTTTGAATATATAATTTTGTTTTACAAAAGCAGGTACAGTAGATGGAAGTGTAAAATACTTATACATCACTCTTAAGTTTATGGGGGATTTTCGAAGATTAGAATCGCTAAGTTTCGGAATATCAATTTTCTTATCTAATCTATTCTGACAATCTGCCATATAAATATAATTAACGATGAAAAATTCGTCATAATAATCCAGCATCAATTGATAATGATAAATAGCCTTCTCATAATCCTTCATTAGATAATACGCTGTTCCAAGATTTGAATGAGTTTCTCCTACTTTAACATCAGGATAATCATACATTTTTAATAAGTCATTAATTTTTTGTATGTAAATGAGTTCTGCTTTTCTATCAATGTCTGAAAGTAAAATAATTACATAGTTATATGTATCTAATAAGCGAATATTATTTCTTTCATTAATGAAAATAGTTTCTAATTCTTCTATTAGATTCAACATATGAACATATTGACTACTGACATAAAAATAGTGTAAAAGGTTAACTTTCATAAAGTGATGTTCACATTTTTGCAGTTCTAAATCATCAACAAGCTTTTTATATGGGGTATCCAAAATATTTGGGGGGCTAAACTTTAGGGGTCAATTTAGGGGTCTGAACTTTGAGGGACACTTTAGGGGGATAAATCCCAAAAGAAACAGGTGGCATTCATCTGTTTCTTTTTCTATAAT